>JBBRHE010000309.1:0-1632 GCA_038223165.1 Tepidisphaerales bacterium | reverse complement strand
TGCGCCGTTCCAGGTGCCACCGGTGCCGGGAGCGACACCAATCACCGACCAGGGTGAGTTCAATGGCCGCATGACCGCCATGGAGTACGCCGACTACGCCGTCGGCAAGTTTGTCGAGGACGCCAAGAAGCTTGATTACTTCAAGAACACACTGTTCGTCTTCCTGGGCGACCACGGCTTCCATGTACCACCAGTGCTGACGGAAGTGCATCTTCTCTATCACCACGTGCCGGCCTTGTTTTACGCGCCAGGCTTGATCCCGCCGCGCGTCGACCATCGCGTGGCGACGAACATGAACATCATCCCCAGCGTCCTGGGACTACTGGGCCTGAAGGACACGCCACACGTTTCGTGGGGTCGCAGCCTGTTCAACGACTCTTTCCCGGATGCGAACTTCGCTGTGTTCAAAATGTCAGGAGGCGGCCGCGCCGTCGCGATCGCGCAGGACGACAAACTCCTCGTCCTCGGCGCCGCAACCGGTAAGCCGACATTGCTGACGTATGATGTGGGACCCCGTCCTTCCATCGCGCCGTTGGATGACCCAGTGTTGGAAAAGAGGCTTGAACGTCAGTTACGGGCGTATATCCAATGCTCCCTTGACGACCTGACCCAGTACCGGGCCGGACCCATGAATGGGGATTAGCGCGTTTCACTTCCTCGCGCTAAACCCGAGCCTTCGAACGGACGTGATCGACGTAATCTGATTTCCTCGTCCTCGAACTTCAGTCGTCCTTTCTGTACAACATCTCTCGTGCCAGACCTTTCCATCAACCTTGCGGGATTGAAGCTTTCTAACCCTACGATGACCTGCTCAGGGACGTGCGGGTACGCGTTCGAGTATGCCGACTTTATGGATTTGTCTCGCCTCGGCGCTTTTGTCACCAAATCGATCACGCGCGAGGAGCGCAAGGGCAACGAGCCGACGCGCATCGTCGAGACGCGGGCTGGCATGCTCAATGCGATTGGTTTGGCCAATGTCGGGCTCAAGCGGTTCATCGACGAGAAGGTGCCGCAGTTGCGGAAGATGCCGTGCCCGGTCATCGTGAACGTCGCTGGGCATAGTTTTGACGACTACACCGAGACGGTCGCAGCGATGAACGGCATCGATTGCCTGGCGGGCGTTGAGTTGAACGTTTCGTGCCCCAACGTGAAAGATGGGTTGACGTTCGGCACGCATCCCGGTCGTCTGAAAGAACTGACGACCGAGGTGAAGAAGGCGCTGCCGAACAAGCCGCTGATCGTGAAACTGTCACCCAACGTGGAGGACATCACTGTCACCGCCAGAGCCGCGATTGACGGTGGCGCGGACGTGCTTTCCCTCGTGAACACGTTCACCGCGATGGCGATCGACATCTACAAGAAGCGCCCGCGTCTCGCAAACGTGACGGGTGGCTTGAGTGGACCGGCGATCAAGCCGATCGCGCTGCACCTGGTCAGTCGGGTCTATCGCAACGTTACCCGGCATACTGGCACACCGATCATCGGTATGGGGGGTGTGCAGACCTGGCAGGACGCCGTCGAATTCACACTCGCCGGCGCGACCGGCATCAGCATCGGCACCGCGCTGTTCGTCGACCCTTCAACGCCCAACAAGATCTGCGACGGGCTGAACGACTACCTTGTCAAACAAGG
>JBBRHE010000308.1:0-2258 GCA_038223165.1 Tepidisphaerales bacterium | reverse complement strand
TCGCGCGGGATGAGGCGGCGTCGGGCAAGACCGTTGATGGCGCGCAGGCGATGGACGAAATTCTTGCCGAGTTTGGCGGCAGTTCATCGCGACCTGCCCGACGAAGGCGGTCGGCGAGATAAAATATCGAATGCCGCCCGTGACGACATTCGTGCCATCGTCAGACACATTCGAGACAGACAGAAAAGCCCGCAGAACGCTCGACTAGTTGCTGAGCGACTGAAGCAGCAGTTCAATCGGCTCGTTCAGGCCCCGACGATCGGGCATGTCCGCGACGAACTTCGGGAGCAGCGTTGGTCATGTTCGTCACAGGTGTGCTGGTGATTTATGACCCAACACTCAAGCCCTTGACGATCCTGCGCGTCATTCACGCCGCTTGAGATGTGCGCGGCATAGGACCGCTGCGGTAGTGTCCGTCTGAAACCGATCTCGATCCTCACGCCGGGTCAGAGCGCAGCGGCGGCCCGGATTCCTTCGGTTACCCGTTCTGCAAAATCATCCGGGGCGGTGCTGCGCTTTGCCACCGGCGTGGGGGGGGGGGGGCGCGCTGTCATCGAGACTGCCCGCGGGCGGAGGGTTTCCGTATCATGTCGGCCATGAATTCAACCATCCACGAGCCGGCGCGTGAGGTGCCGGTGGTTCACGAGTGCGACGTCCTCGTCATCGGTGGCAGTTGCACCGGCGTCTTCGCTGCGGTGCGGGCGGCCAGGCTCGGCACGAGCGTCGCGATTGTCGAGCACAATGTCCTCTTCGGCGGTATGGCGACGGCGGCGATGGTCAACGAGTGGCACAGCACGTTAGATGTGCATGGCAAGGAAACCATTATCGCGGGGCTGACTGGGGAGGTCATCGAACGATTGAAGAAGCGGGACGCAGTGAGCGAGATTTCGCCGGTGCATCGGATTCAGTATCGCTTCAATAGTGCCGAACTGGCGGGGGAGTTGGATCGGCTGGTCGTCGAGCACAAGGTTCGCCCGTTCCTGTCGGCAAAGTTCGTCGCGACCGTGGGGGAAGGGGGCACGATCGATGCAGCGATCATCGAGGACAAGAACGGTCGCCGGGCGATTCGGGCGAAGGTCTTTATCGACGCGTCCGGTGACGGTGACCTCGTCCGGCGGAGCGGGTTTGAAGCGTATCAATCGTCGCAGTTGCAACCAGTAACGCTCGTGGCGCTGATGGGTGGACTGCGCGACTTGAAAGATGTCTGGAAAACGGTGCTGCCACTCGCGGAGAAACATGGCTACCCATCGGACACGAGCTTTCCGTGGATTCACGCCTGGCCGGGCACGACGGATCTATGCAACGTGTATGGCCCGCGCTTGAACGGCGTAGATGCGTCGGACGCTGACGCGCTCAGCGAGACGCTGCTGCGCGCCCGCCAGATGCACCGGGCGCTGGCGGACATGGTGCAGGAAGCGTTCGGTCAACGTCCGTCCCTGGCGGGGTGGGCCCACGCGTTGGGCGTCCGCGAGACGTGGCATGCGCGCTGTCTGCATCAATTAACGGGCGACGAGTTGCTCAACGGCCACGCGTTCCCCGACGCGATCGCCAATGGGGTGTATCCGGTGGATATTCACCACCCGGGTGGCACGGTGTTGCGGTACCTGGACGGCCGGCTAGAAATCGTCGAAAAGTCCGGCGCGCGCCGCTGGGGCCGTTGGCGAGACGAAAGCCTGCCAACCCCGCGGTGCTATCACGTGCCGTATCGGAGCTTGGTGCCAAGAGGGTCGCAGAACGTGTTGGTTGCAGGCCGGGTGCTGGATGCCGACCGCGACGCGTTCGCAGGCGTGCGGGTTATGGTCAACATGAACCAGACCGGTGAGGCCGCGGGTGTCGCAGCGTGGTTGGCGATCGACAGTGGGACGTCGGTCGCGGAGGTCGATGTGCCGATGTTAAGGCAAAAATTGGGGGAAGGGGGGTCGGTTGTCTTATAACGGAGTACATTTGCCGATCGATCGATCTCACGCCGGGGAAGAGTACAGCGGCACCCCGGATCGTTCCGGATCCCACAAAGGAATCTGGGGCGGCGCTGCGCTCTGCCACCGGCGTGGGGAGGCACGGGGCAACGGGGTAGCGGAGGGTCGATTGGCAAGGGTGGAGTTCCACTCAACTTCCCGGTTGTACCGGAGTAGAACTGTCACCCCATAGCCGAAGTAGAAGTGTCACCCCCTGTGCCGGTGTTAAACCGGCGGGATGGATGAACTTCGGATGTCTTTCGTTGAACGGATTCGGTTGGAATCGCTCGGTCGGGTTTCGCG
>JBBRHE010000307.1:0-2308 GCA_038223165.1 Tepidisphaerales bacterium | reverse complement strand
GGTCGCATGGACCAGCTTCCTGACCCGGTGGTCGAAGCGATGCATGAGGCGATCGAAGAGACAAAGCACAACGACGGTTTGAACCTGGTGCTCGCGCTCAACTATGGCAGCCGGGCCGAGATTACTGACGCAGTGCAGGCGATTGCGACCAAAGTCGCCAAAGGCGAGATCGACCCGCGCGACGTGTCAGAAAAGATGATAACCGAGCATCTTTACACCGCCGGCATGCCCGATCCGGACCTGCTTATCCGTACCGCGGGCGAGATGCGCGTCAGCAACTATCTCTTGTGGCAGATTAGCTACGCTGAGTTATACGTAAGCAATGTGCTCTGGCCTGACTTCAACGCGACGGAACTGCACAACGCGATAGAAGCATTCTCGAAACGGAACCGACGGTTCGGGGCGCTCGACCATTCGAACACGTTGGTAGGCAAGGCGTAGATCCACATTATCGATCGCACAAACAGAGTCGGCCTGCCCAGCTAAGCTGGGCGGGCCGACTGCAATTTGAAATGACGCGCGGGCGCGCTTAGTTCTTGTTTGGTGTCGCGCCAGTCGATCCGGACGACGTTTCGACCTTCTCGATCATGACGGGTGGGTTGCGCTTCCAGATGTACGATCCGTCAGCGACCTCCATCTCCTTGTTGCCTGCGACCGCGATGACCCTGCCAGTGCGACTGGCCTTGAAGCCGATCTGGTCACCAGCCTTCAGTTTGAACGTGCCGCGTGGGGTCGTTTCGAAGACGTTGTACAGCGCGTACTCACCGTCTTTCGTCGCTTCGATCATTACGGGGTCGCGACCACTCTTGTATTCCTGGATCGTGTCGCCTTTGATGAACATCGTGCAACCGGCGTTGCCAAGCAGCGCGGTCGACAATATCGCCAATGCGATTTGCTTCGTCAGAAAACGGAACATGCGAATCGTCCCTTTCATCGAGTTCAACGCGCCGCGACGCGTGCAGGTTCGCGAGCGGGCGTTACTTCTTGTCGGCAACCTTCAACCAGTAATAACCGACGCGGTCACCACCGGGGAGCGGAATTTCGATGTCTTCCAATACTGGCTTGCCAGACGAAGTATTCGATCGCTGCGCGAACGCCACAATCCGACCGCCATTGTTGCGGAAGCCGAACTGCGCCCGGCGATCGAGTGAGATGTAAAAAAGCGGGTTATCCGTGTTCACGGCGTACAGTTCGTACTTGGCGGGCTTGTTAGCCGAGGCGGCCAGTGGAAGGGGTCGATCGGGCTTGTACTCCGAGACTTTCCGGTCCTTGCTGGCGCAACCCGCCAAGATTAACGCCGCACCCAAAAGGACAGTGGTAAACAAGCTCGCAACACGCATAACGATCTCCTCAAAAATGGCTGTAAAGCGGACTCTAGCTAGACCATCACGTGGCCGCAAGGTTGTTGATAGCCGCCGACAGCGCAGTTTGCCTGCGCGCAATCATGTATCGGACGTTGGGTTAACGCCTCTTGCGACATTCGTGTGAATTTGCCGCCCACAGCGTTCGCCGGTATAGCTTCGTTCACGATGGAAGCTGCCCTCCGCAATCGACTGACCTATGGCCCGCTGATGCTGGGGGGCTTGTTCCTGCTGCTCTGGCTCGACCACGCCGCCCAAACCCGGCCGTCGTTCGCGTTGCCGACCTCGGGCGGTCCGGTCAACCTGCGCGGCATCGGGCTGCTGATTACCTTGATGATCATCCTGCCCATCGCGATCCGTGAGGTCGCGACACTGTTCGCTGCCGAACAGGTGCGACCGTACGGGTCGATCGCGATGCTCGGATCGTGTTCGCTGATCCTCCACGCATTCCTGACGCAGTTCGCCGCGTTTCGTGAGATCGCCACGAGCGCCCTGGCGTTTATTGTCGTCTTTGTCATGCTGCTGGCGGCCCTTCGCCGGGCTATGAATCGCGAGCCGAGCGAGGCCATTCACCACATGGCCGGCACCGTGCTGGCGACGCTTTACCTCGGGGGGCTCGCGTGGTTCCTCATCGCGCTGCGGGTGAAGCAATCCACTCACTTCACCGGCACGACGATGACGATCCTGATGATCCTCCTCGTCGTGAAGTTCACCGACATTGGTGCCTACTTCGGGGGTCGCGCCTTCGGCAAACACAAACTCATCCCCTGGCTTAGCCCCGGCAAAACGTGGGAAGGTCTTTTCTTCGGTGTGCTGACGGCAGCGGCGGTTGGGGCGGTGTGCGCGACGTTTATTGAAGTGACCTACACCCTTCCCTGGTGGAAAGGCGCGATCTTCGGTGGTGTCATCGGCGCGATCGGGCAGGTCGGTGACCTGCTCGAAAGCAT
>JBBRHE010000306.1:0-2461 GCA_038223165.1 Tepidisphaerales bacterium | reverse complement strand
GTCAAAGCCACACCCCTCGGCGGCCAACACCTTGCACAGGTTGATGTTGCCGTTGCTCTTGATCGAGTAACAGATCGTCGGGTTCAACGCCTTAAAGGCGTCGGCGATCTGCCGGTAGTGGTGGACGAGGGTCGCCTTGGAGTAGACGTAGACCGCCGTCCCCACCTCGGCGGCAATCTTGGCCGCGGGCACGTCTTCGCAATACAGTTCGCCGTTTCGGTAGTTGAAGTAATCCATTTTGGGCGGGCTATTGTACGGGATTATTGGCGTTCAACAAAACATCCGGACCATCGGTAATTGTATGGCGGGCAAGGCGAATGGTTTCTACAGTCCAAGCAGGTCCAGTCCAAAACTTACCAGGGAAGCGTCTCATGAACATCAACGAAGTGGCCAATCGTCTGGTCGAACTGTGCAAGGCCAACAAGAATAGCCAGGCTGTCGACGAATTGTATGACCCGAACATCGAGAGCATCGAACCGTGGGGCGATGAGAAAATGCCGCGCGTGACCAAAGGCATCGACGGCATTCGCAAGAAGCACGAGTGGTGGTACAAGGAAGTGGAGTACCACAGCGGTAGCGTTGAGGGGCCCTTCGTGCACGGCGACGACCAGTTCGGTGTCATCTTCGCGATGGACGTGACGATGAAGTCACAAGGCCAGCGCATGAAGATGAGCGAACTGGCGATCTACGAAGTAAAGAACGGCAAGATCGTCCGCGAGCGGTTTTACTGCCCGCCGATGAAGCACTAAGGAATCTGTCTTGCCCCTCCAGATCAACCTTGTGATTGTCGACGTTCCTCATCCTGCGCGATTGTGAGATGCTCGGTGCCGTCGTCAGCGTTGTCAGCGATTCGTTCGCGCAGGTGGTCGACCTTGCGCGGGCCGGGCCCGCAGAAATGGATCGACGCCCAGTAACCGACCGCCGAGCCGAGCAGCGCGATTGCCCAGAACGCGCTCTTGGCCATCTGCATCTCGCGGAACAGCGCCAACCGGACGATGTAGACCCCGACAAAGACCGCCGACACGCCCGCCAGCGCGATCAGCAGGCAGCGGGCGTACGCGAGCGTCACCGACTTCATCGACAACGGAATCTTCACCGAGTCCAACGTCGCAGCGTCGTAGCCTTCCTTCCCGCGGACGACCGGTGCGAAGGCCTCTGAAATCACCCACGAACTGCGCGGGATCAGCGGGATAAACGTCTGCGGTGTGAACAGCGTAGCGACGTAAAACTCGCCAGGCTTGTGGTCACAGACGCCGAACAGGATGGGTTCATTCGTGGGCATGGATGCGTAAGGATTAAGGCTGAAGGATGAACGATGAATATGCAAGCGTCATATCTTGCCTTTCCTTCGTCCTTCATCCTTCCACCTTCATCCTTAATCCGTCCAAATGCCGCCAAGCCGCCTCGGCGACACCGGCGGCGGTGGTTTCATACGGATAAAGTTCCACGGTCGTCCAACCTGTGTATTGGACTTCCTTCAGGGCCGCAAAAATCCCGCGGAAATCCATTGCGCCTTTGCCCGGTGTCAGGTGCTGGTGGACGCGGTTCTTCCCGATGTCTTCCAGATGCACGTGTGCGATGTGGGCCGACATCGTCCGGATCACACCCGCAGGGTCGTCACCGACGCAGAACAGATGACCGGTGTCGCAGTTCATCTTCACACAACACACGTCAGCGAAGAACCGGTTCTTAAAATCGAGATATTCCTGCGCGGTCTGGATGAGTAAGCCCGGCTCTGGTTCGATCGCGAGCGTGACACCTGTCTTGTTTGCCGTTTCAACGCACTGCGCCAGTGACTCGGCGAATCGTTGGTTGCCCTCGTCGTACGACATGCCCGTACCGATCATCGGCCCACCCGGCTGGATCGAAAGCGTCTTCACGCCAAACTCTGCTGCCAGTTCGAGCGAGCGGTTGGTGTGGTCGATGCGGATCTGGAGCTGCTTAGGGTCTTTGGCGATCCAGGTCGGGTGGTAGGTGTCGCCGTGGACGAAACAGGTGAACGCGTTGACGTTGCTGACGACCATTCCCAGGTCCGCGAGCTGCTTTTTCGTATCCCGACGGCGCGCGGTGTCAAACGTGGGTGGCCAGGCATGGTGCAGGTCCGCCATCAGCTCGACACCGGCGTAACCGATGCCGCCGATCGACGCGATCGCTTCCGTCAGCGTGTTCTTCTTGAAGGCGTTGGACGAAAAAGCCAGTTTTACCATGACGAGGGCATCGTATTCGTGGCCGGTGATCGATGCCAGCACAACACGGAGGAAGAGACGCGAAGTCGCGAAGAGAACGCCAAGGAAAGAGCCATCCGCATTCTACTTCGCGATTCCTTCGCGCCTTCGCGACTTCGCGTCTCTGTTTTTGCCGGTGCGTGTCAACGGCAATTAGAAATGTCCGCTACTTTCGGCAGATAGAAATGTCCTCCTCGCGTGGTCGTGGGCGGAAGGGTTCACGCCATGCGTGGGTC
>JBBRHE010000305.1:0-2520 GCA_038223165.1 Tepidisphaerales bacterium | reverse complement strand
CCACGGTCCCAGCAGCATCTGCCGTGGTCGTGGTGAGATCGTCACGCCCGTCGCAGGACCTGACAGGGCAAAATGGTGCATCCTTTACCTGCCGGGCATCTCGCTGTCGACCGCACACATCTTCCAGCGGTTCGACGAGCTGAAGTTGGGCAGTAACGTGACGGTCGAGACAGATTGGTCGTCGTGGGCGACGTTGCCTGCAGAAGTTCTGATGTCTCGGCTGGTGAACGATCTGGAAGCACCAGCCTTTGACGTCTGCCCAGCCTTGGGTGAACTGCGTGCGACGCTCTCGCGGGTAACCGCAGGGGTCGTCCGCATGAGTGGTAGTGGCAGTAGTCTGTTTTCTCTTGCCGACGACCACGCCACCGCGATGGGCTCGGTCGTGAAGGCTCGGGAAAGCTATCAGGGTCGGATCGAGGTCGTTCGACTCTGTCCGGCACTGGATTGATCGGCTTTTCGTGGCATGGGTTTTCAACCCATGATTTCAACGAAAAGCCAAGACACGGATTTCAATCCGTGCATGTCTGACGTTGACTTTGTATCGCATCGTTGCAGTTCGTTCATTTCTTGTTCGAAGGGGACTTTACAACGCAGGGAGTCACATCATGGAACTCACCGAAATCCGCATTAATCTTTCCGGAAATGCCGGCGGGCGCTTGAAGGCGTTCTGCTCGCTCACGTTTGACGACACCTTCGTCGTCCGTGACGTAAAACTCATCGATGGGCACGATGGCGTCTTCCTGGCCATGCCGTCGCGCAAATTATCGGACCATTGCGGTCGTTGCGGGGAGAAGAACCACCTCCGCGCCCGATTCTGCAATGGGTGTGGTCGCCGGCTCGACGAGCGCCGTAGTAGCGTCGCCAACGGCAACGGGTTTGCCAATTCCCGCCAAAAACTGCACACCGACATCGCCCACCCCATCAACGCCACCGCCCGGGAGCGTATTGAGCGGCAAGTAGTCGCCGAGTATATGAAAGAGTTAGAACGAGCCCAACAACCTGGGTATGTTGCCCCCAATCTTGACGGGGAGTATGACGACGACTACATTCATGAGCCGATGCATCGCAGTGTGACCACCCCCATGGGTGCAGCACTGCGACGCCTTCAGGACGAGCCCGCGGTCGCCTACCGGCAACCAAAGCCGCCCCGAATGGATCACCTGAACGGTCCCGGACCGGTGTAAAACGCCGATCCCGATGCCCAGCAAGCGTTTCTCCGCTTGCGGTTTCGCCGACCAGACGGTGTTTGGTTTGCGAAGCCGCAAGCGACTGTTGCTGCTAGGCCTGATGACGACAATGACGACCATAGCCTCCCAATCCGTCCTCTTCACCCTTGCGGTGGTCGTACGATAGCCGGCACAGAGGCTATCTAGCCCGTGCTGGCCCACTCCGCCTAAACTCATCCACTTTCGATGGGTTGTTTCGCTTCTATATCCGTTTTGAAGCGTTCCTTACGATAATTTGATTGAAGGTCGGTCTACCGACAGGTACCTTAGCCGACCCGCTTTTTCAGGGATACGACCACCATGACGCTCATTGACACGAACCCCAAGTCCGCTACCTCCATCGAATCCAAACCTAAGTACAAGGGCAAAACCGGTGCCCGCATCCTGCACGAGATGCTTGTCGGCCCGCACAAGGTCGAATACATGTTCGGCTATCCTGGCGGCGCGATCCTGCCGGTGTTCGACGAGCTTTACAAGACCCCGGCCAAGTTCATCTTGAACCGCCATGAGCAGGCAAGTGGCCACTGCGCCGATGGTTACGCACGCGCGACCGGAAAGCCGGGCGTCTGCATTGTGACCAGTGGCCCGGGCGCGACGAACACCGTCACCCCACTGGCGACCGCCCAGATCGACTCGATCCCGATGATTGTCTTCAGCGGTCAGGTGCCGACGAAGGTGATCGGCAACGACGCGTTCCAAGAAGCCGACGTGACGGGCATCACCCGCCCGTGCACGAAGTGGAACTACCTGATCAAGGACATTCGCGAGTTGCCACGGGTCGTGAACGAGGCCTTTCTGGTTGCCACGAGCGGTCGGCCCGGTTCGGTGCTGATTGACCTGCCGAAGGACATCAGTGCCGGCACGATGCCCGAAGAAGTCAACGACACACCGCGCGAGCACATCGTCAACAAGCGCAAGCAGGCGATCACCCACGCCAACCACGCCCAGCAGGCCGAGGCGGCCGCCGAGGCGATCAACCGGGCCGAGAAGCCCGTCCTGTATGTCGGTGGTGGCGCGATTATCAGCAATGCGAGCCCGGTCCTGCGCAGGCTGGCCGACAAGGGCAACATCCCCTGCACGACCACGCTGCTCGGCATGGGCGCATTCGACGAGATGGACCCCAAGGCCCTGCACATGCTCGGCATGCACGGCTCGGCCTACGCCAACTACGCCGTCCAGGAGTGCGACGTGCTGATCGCCGTCGGTGCCCGTTTCGACGACCGCGTGACCGGTAACCTCGCGACCTTCGCCCCCAAGGCCAAGATCATTCACGTCGACATCGACCCCAGCAGTA
>JBBRHE010000304.1:0-2548 GCA_038223165.1 Tepidisphaerales bacterium | reverse complement strand
AAGGCGATCGCGCCGGGGTTGTCGCCGGTATTGAGGGTGAGGTTGACCAGCGTGCGGTCGAAGAAGTCGGCGTTCATCTTCGACCCGTCGGGCCGCCAGTGCCCGCGAATGAGTTCGCGCGGGACGGCGGGGTCGGAGAAGCCTTCGGCGTTGTCGGCGAGCTTGATCGTCACGCCGTCCCGGCTTTGGCCGTACACCCACGGGCCTGACATCGAGCCGGTCTTTTCCGTCAGGTTCGCCGGCCGCCAAATTAGCGGGCGCGTGACGCGGTACGTGCCATTCGGCAGGTAGACGAAGCGGCTATACGACTTGTCGGTGGTGCTGCTGAACGCCCGCTGCAGCGCGTCGGTGTCGTCGGCCACGCCGTCGCCGACGGCGCCGCAGTCGCGCTTGACGTCGATCACCGCGCGGCGGTCGTCGGGGAAGCGGATTTCGCCCGCGGCCGGCCACGCGTCGGCCTGAGAAGCCGCAGGCCATGCGAGGCACGCCGCCAGTGCCGTCGAACCGATCATCAGCCAGGTCGAGATCATCACTGCTCCTTGCTCGTCTTTGACGCTCGCGTGCCGGTCAAGGCCGTCACTGTGATGCACGCCCTCAGTTAACGCTTCGATCGCTGCTGCGCGAATGTCGCTCCCTTATGTCCCGCACGCAACGGCGTTGGTGGTCAATTTCAGTTCATAAAAATCCACGTAATGCGGCAGTCGACAGCTTAATGCCGCCACTGCGGCGCACGCGCCGGCGCATCGCATCAATAGTCGTTTGGATCTTGAAATCGCGGTGCCTTGTCCCTCGGGTTCTTCCACATCTTAAGCGGGTCCGCAGGCGATGCCACCTGGGTCTTTGGCAACCGTTCGACGTGCCCGTCGAGGAAGAGGCAGTTCAGTGATTTACCGGGATGGCGGGCGGCAACTCGGGAGTCGCCCTTGCCGTTTGCCACGCCGCTGCCTCCGAGAAAGTGACCGTCGTACTGGTCGATGGAGGTAACGCCGGTGGCCCAAGGCCACTCGAACATGATCATTTGCTGTGACGACCCGCTGAAAATCGCGTAGGTGTACCGTTTATGGCTCCATGTGCCACCAATCTTGTCGCGGAAGGGGCGCATGTTCCCGCCATAGGAGAGCCCGTCGCGAATCCAGCCACTGTTCACGCCAAAACCGAACGTGCCGTCATACCCACCGGGCCAGCCCATCATGACCTTGCCCGCCGTGTTACGCGCCTCGGACGGACAGAGCCATATTTTCGGGGTAGAGGTCAATCCGTACTTGCTGTAAACGGGCGCCTTCTGCATCTTGGAGAAGATCTCCCAGTACCAGGGGGTTTCCTCATCGAGACTGGGCAACTCACCGCGATACTCGAGCGACCAGATCTGCGCGCCCAGGCCCCACTGTCGCAGGTTGCTGGCACACGCGATCGCTTGCGCCTGCGCGCGGGCCTTTTGCAGCGCCGGCAACAAGATCGAAATGAGCATGGAGATAATACCAATCACGACCAACAACTCGATGAGCGTGAATGCTCTGTTTCGCTTAGGCATGTGGCTTCCTTCAATCGATGGAATTTTAACGTGCATAAAGGGCAGCGCGCGGGACGCCCCCGTCATCGTTCTGGTCACGGCATGTTCCAGAAGTTGGCGTATTTTCCGGTAGGTCGGGTGTAGTCGGACGACAGACCCGACCAGACCTGCTTGTACTCGACCTGATTGACATGGAAATCGGCAAACAGCACGTTGTGGTTGCGCTGGTAACTGCGGTTTGGCCCCGAGCCATGCCGGCCATATTGAATGAGGTCATTCGCGGAGGTGGTGACGCGCGGGTGTCTACCACCACCCATCTGCGGCTGGCTGATGTTTCCGCCGAAACCGTCGCCCACAAAAGCCGCCCCATTCTTCTCACTCATCAACAGCACCTCGGCGGAGTTGCGAATGGTGCTCATCTTGATCGTGCGGCTGATGGGGAACATGTGGGCGTTGGCGAAGTAGCTCATCCCCTGACCGCCCTGATCAATATCGTTACCGCCCGCGAGCACGTACTCCTTCGCCGCGTCGTCGGTTGGACAGGTGAAGATGTTCGCGGCAGCGTTGTTCTTGCGCACGCGCAGGGCGAATCGCGGTTCGTTCGTCGCCGGGTTGCTCATCTGGGGCGTGAACTGACCTGGGTAGTACACGACGGCGGTGTAAATGTACCACCGCAACCCGTTGCCCGTGGACGCGGGATAAGTCGGGGCACCCCAGCGGCCTGGCGGCAGCGCGCCCTTGTGGTCCTGCAGGTAGAACGCCATCGACGTGCCGAGCTGCCGCAGGTTGCTGGCGCAGGTGATTGCCTGCGCCGCTTGGCGGGCCTTGTTCAACGAGGGCAACAGAATCGAAATCAAGACCGCGATGATGCCGATTACGACGAGCAACTCGACGAGTGTGAATCCCTTGCGATTCATAATAAACCTTTCGTTCGCGACACGTGAGAAATGGCGCCTGTGTTCACGCTTACAGACAGGAAGGCCACCGGCCACGGTTAAGTGGCCGGTGACGGAAAAATCGCGTCCGTCTTTACGCCTG
>JBBRHE010000303.1:0-2582 GCA_038223165.1 Tepidisphaerales bacterium | reverse complement strand
TTCGGATTGACCCGGTCGACAAAATCTCAAGATTTTCGCCGACTAAACTGAATGTTCGGTATATATTAGGATTGCGATGTCAGGCGGGTTTGAGGGGTTTAGGACCCGTCCGGCGTCGTGTGTTCTTTGACAATTTGGATGACGCGCTGGTTTTGCAAAGGCTCGCAACCACCGACGCCAGGCCGAACCCGTCCAAGCTGGCGGTTCGTCCCGCTGACTCGAGGCTTTTATCGATCGCTGTCGATCCGTGTCGTTTGGCGTCGGTTGTATGTCGGTTGTATGTCGGTTTGTGTACGGTTTCGCGGAAGGATTTTCGTGCAGGATAGTGAACCGTTATGGTCGTAAGAGTTGCGCTGAGAATGGCTTATGCATCACTCGCAACGAACGGGCGAGAGGAAAAAGGGCTTCATTTATATTTTTCGCAGGAACCCCCGCTGCTATGCCCCGAGTCGATCGGGGTTCAGGTTCGCCAGTGGGTCGAGGACGAACAGTCCGTCTTTGCGGATGAGCTTCTCGTCGAACCAGATCTCCCCACCGCCGTAGTCGGGGCGTTGGATGCAGACCATGTCCCAGTGGATCTGGCTCTTGTTGCCGTTCCACGCTTCCTGGTAAGCCTGCCCGGGTGTGAGATGGAAGCTGCCTGCGATCTTCTCGTCGAAGAGGATGTCCTTCATCGGCTTCATGACGTGCGGGTTGAAGCCCAGGCTCCATTCCCCGATATAGCGGGCGCCCTCGTCGGAGTCGAGGATCTCGTTGAGCTTATCCACGTTGCCCGCAGCGGTTGCGTCGACGATCTTGCCGTTCTTGAACTCCAGACGGATGCCGGTGAAGACCGTGCCGCGGTAAAGCGTTTCGCAGTTGAATTGGATGACGCCGTTCACACTGTCGCGCACGGGACAACTGAAGCATTCCCCGTCGGGGATATTGCGCTCACCGGAGCACTTGATGGCTCCGATGCCTTTGATGCTGAAGCGCAGGTCGGTGCCGGGGCCCTTGATGTGGACCTGGTCGGTCTTGTCCATCAGGTCCTTCAACGGGGTCATCGCGCGGTCCATGGCGGCGTAGTCGACACCGGCGCAGACGCGGAAGTAGAAGTCTTCGAACGCCTCGGTGCTTAAGCCCGCAGCCTGCGCCATGCTGGGGGTCGGCCAGCGCAGCACGACCCAGTTGGTCTTGGGCACGCGGATTTCCTGATGGACCGGTGTCCACCAGTGGCGCTCGTAGAGTTCCATGCGTTCGCGGGGGACGTCACTGGTCTCGGAGATGTTGTGACTGCCGCGAACGCCGATGTACGCGTCCATCGCGCCCATGCGGGACGCCTCGACCTGACCGAGGAGCTTCATCTGCTCTTCCGTCGCGCTCTGCAGCACGGCCCGCATCACTTGCTGGTGATACGTGCTGACCAACGGCGCCGCGCCGACGGCGGCGACGCGCTTAACCAGTTCGACCGTGAAGTCGGTCGGGATATCGAACGCTTCAATGAGGACCTTCTGTCCCGGTTCCAGCTTACAGGAGTGATTGACGAGAACGTTGGCCAGGTCGGTGTACCGCGGGTCTTTCATACCCTTGATTAGGGACACCAGGGCGCGCGCTGTCAACCCAGGAAGGAGACTATGAGAACCCGATTCCCAGGCCCGCAATCTTCACCCCGTTTTGCGCAGCAGCATGCGTCCGGTTGCTTGTCATCAATCCCGCGCCGGAGGTGTATCTCGATCCTCGCCTCGACCGTCGAACAGGCGGTTGTGAGCCGTGATCCCGTTGTGCCCCGTGCCGTTGGGCAACACGGTTCCGTCGTTGTTGACCGCGTAGCCCAGGTCGTTCAAGGTCATCGGTTCCACATGCCCATCGCAGAACGCCACATTGGCCTTCTTGGAATGGCGCTGCTCCGGTGCCGAGCGGTTGGTCAGGTCGACGCTTTCGTCGCAGATGTCACTGCGGGTCGTGAGGCGCGGTGGGTCCAGAGACCAGGCGTGGTTACCGAGATTGGTGACCGCGTCGCCCGTGCCACCGTTGACATTGTAACCCATCCGCGCCGATTTGGCCTTGCCCGCCGCCGTCCCCATCGCGTCGGCCGCGAGCACGGTCTCTGCGGCGCGGACGCGCGAGCTCTGGATCGGAAAGGCTCGGTAGCGACCGGGTTGCCCGGTGTAGTAGCGCGAGTTGCCGAGGAACTGGTAGTTGTAGCCGTAGGTGAAGTTGCGGTTGTTGATGCGTTCGGGCTCGGTCGGGCAGACGAAAACCTGGTTGTCGACGTTGGCGCTGTTGTCAAACGCACCGTTGCTCTGCGTGGGATTGCTGTACGCGAAGATGCCCGACTGCGCTCCCATCGTCACGAACCAACGCGGTCGCCACACGGTGCCGTTGCCGACCTCGTACACGTTGGCTGCCGCACTGATGTTGGGCATACGACCCGGCACACTGACGCCTTTGCTCGACGTTGCGTACATCGTCCACCCCACCGCGATCTGCCGCAGGTTGGACGAGCACTTGACCGCGTTGGCGATCTCCCGCGCCTTGTTCAACGAGGGCAATAGAATGCTGATCAACACCGCGATAATGCCGATAACCACCAGAAGTTCGAC
>JBBRHE010000302.1:0-2693 GCA_038223165.1 Tepidisphaerales bacterium | reverse complement strand
AGATGTGTGGGCTCGTCATGCTTCTACCGCACGGGTATGAAGGTCAAGGCCCGGAACACAGCAACGCCTATGTCGAACGTTGGCTGTCGCTGTGCGCCGACAACAACATCCAGGTTGTCTATCCGTCACTTCCTTCGCAGTACTATCACGTGCTGCGACGCCAGATGAAGCGCAGCTTCCGCAAGCCGCTGATCATGTTCATGCCAAAGAGCATTCTGCGCTCCGAACAGTTCAGCTCAAAGCTTGAAGAATTGACCGATGGTCAGTTCCAACTCGTCCTCGATGACCCGTCAACGCCCGACGTGACGAAAGTGAAGCGCCTGCTGCTCTGCAGCGGCAAGGTCTACTTCACGCTCGCCGCGGCCCGCGTTAAGGCGAACATCACCGACACGGCGATCGTGCGCGTCGAACAGCTATACCCGTACCCGCGCAAGGAAATCGCCGCTGCGCTCGCCAAGTACAGCACGGCCGTCGAGGTAGGCTGGGTCCAGGAAGAACCGAAAAACCGTGGCGCCTGGAGCTACATGGAATCTCGCTTGCGCGAGTTGCTGCCCGAATGGGCGACGCTCACGTACTTCGGTCGCGAAGAGGCCGCTAGTCCGGCGACGGGCTCGATGAAGATGCACAAGATCGAAGAGGAAGAACTCGTCGATCACGCATTGGACCTCACGGCGCGAAACGCCCCGGCCGCCAAGGAAGCTGCCGCCCAGGCGCCGGCGACGGCAAGCAGCCCACGACCGGTGAGCGACTAAGATCGCGGCGATCTCTGCGAATCGACTCGTCATCCTGCGCAGTTCCGAATCTTGGAACGGTGCAGGATGACGATTCTCGTTATGAGACGCCGCAGGATTGGCTGTACAGACATGCGGAGTGGATTCCAAGGGTTTACTTTTCACCCTTCATCCCTCATCCTTCAACCTTACTAAAGACCAAGGATCACCGATCATGCCGACCAACGTCGTAGTTCCATCGATGGGCGAGAGCGTCACCGAGGCCGTCCTGCTTCGCTGGGTGAAGAAGGATGGCGATTCGGTCGCTGCCGACGAGCCGATCGCCGAACTGGAGACCGACAAGGCCAACGCCGACCTGAACGCCCCGGCCGCCGGTGTGTTGCGCACAGCCAAAAGCGAAGGGGACACCGTTCACGTCGGTGAGACGATCGCCCGCATCGATGATGGCGCAGGCAAGCCCGCGGCTGGAAAGGCCCCCGAAACGAAAGCCGCAGAGCCCGCAAAACCCCAACCGGCGGTCGCGGCCGGGTCGCCCAAGGGCGCGGGATATGGCGACCAGACGGCGACCGCACCCGCAGGCGTTGAGACCAAGCCCGAAGACCTCTCTCCGGCCGTCCGCAAGGCCGTTGCGGAGAAGGGGATCGACGTGTCGAAGGTGACCGGCACCGGTCCGAGCGGGCGCATCACCAAGGAAGACATCGCTGGTTATACGCCCGGTGGCAACGGCGCGGACGAACCGGCACCACCACCCCAATCTAAATCACCTGCGTCGGCGTCGGTGCCGAGCAAGCCGGCGACGATCGGCTTCGACTCCGACGGCACCAAACGCGTGCCGATGAGCAAGATCCGTAAGAAGATCGCCGAGAATCTCGTCAAGGCCCAGCAGACGGCTGCGATCCTCACGACGTTCAACGAAGTCGACCTCACCGAGATCATGGCGATCCGCAGTCGATACAAAGAACGCTTTCAGGAGATCCATGGCATCGGCCTGGGCCTGATGAGCTTCTTCGTCCGCGCGACAGTGCTGGCGCTGAAGGAGTTCCCCCGCGTCAACGCCTTCCTCGACGGTGATGACATCATTTACCACGACTTTGTCCACATGGGCATCGCCGTCAGCACCGACCGTGGCCTGGCCGTGCCGGTTATGCGTAACGCCGAAACACTTTCGTTCGCCAAGATCGAATCCGAGATCAAGCGACTCGCCGGCGCAACCCGTGACGGTAAACTCGCGTTGAGCGAACTGGGTGGTGGGACGTTCACGATCACCAATGGTGGCGTCTTCGGCTCGATGATGAGCACGCCGATCATTAACACCCCACAGAGTGGCATCCTCGGCATGCATACGATCCAGAAGCGTGCCATGGTCGTCGGCGACAAGATCGAGGCCCGCCAGATGATGTATCTGGCACTCAGCTACGATCACCGCATGGTGGATGGCAAGGAGTCAGTCAGCTTCCTGGTCCGCATTAAGCAATACCTGGAAGACCCGGCTCGTTTGATGCTTGAGATCTAGGCGCTCTTTCAGTTCAAATCTGGCGCGCCTCAAAAGAACGCAGCCCTGAAGGGGGCGGTACCGGCCCTCAGGATCACACGCTTAACTTAGCGTGAAGCGCTTCGAATCTTGATGCACCCTGGGCCGGTCTGCGTCCTACCTTACGCCTGCATCGTCCCGCGCGACGCCGTGGAAGGCGTGAAAATCCTTGACGCCCTGCTTGCCCATGTAACGGCCCAGGACTCGCGGGTCTGTCTTCGTGAGGTCGACGAGGATCAGCCCGTCGACCACATCCGCAAAGTCGCGGTCGACGTTGAAGCCCAAGAGCTTGCCTCCCATCTTCAGATACTGCTTGAGCAGGATCGGCACACCGCGCTCACTGTTTTCGAGGTCGGCGATGACGTCCGAGACATGGTCGATGTCACGCATCTGCTCATCGTCATCCGTCCAGGCACCCAGCGCCTCGTCAC
>JBBRHE010000301.1:0-2865 GCA_038223165.1 Tepidisphaerales bacterium | reverse complement strand
TTGGCGACTTCGTCGTACGCAATGTACTTCGTGCCGTAGCCCTTTTCCGCCGAGATCTTCGTGAGAGCAGCCGTCGTCGTCGTTTTGCCGTGGTCGACGTGGCCGATCGTTCCCACGTTCACGTGCGGCTTGTTCCGCTCGAACTTTGCCTTGCCCATGGTTCGATTCTGGTGTTGGGTAGTGAATGAGTGGGTGAGGCTTACGCCTTCACCTTGGAAATGATCTCTTCGGCCTTCGACTTCGGCACTTCTTCATAGTGCGAAAACTCCATCGAGTAGACCGCTCGCCCCTGCGACATGCTGCGCAGTTTGGTCGAGTAACCGAACATCTCGCCGAGCGGCACGGTCGCCGAGATTACCTGCGCTTCCCCACGCTGCATCATGCCGCCGATCTTGCCGCGCCGCGAGGAGAGATCGCCGAGGACGTCACCCATGTACGCTTCCGGGCTCACGACCTCGACCTTCATCACCGGCTCGAGCAAGCAAGGATTGGCCTGACGGGCCGCTTCCTTGAACGCCATCGAGCCAGCAATCTTGAACGCCATTTCGGACGAGTCGACGTCGTGGTAGGAGCCGTAAATGAGCTGCACCTTGACGTCTACCACCGGGTACCCGGCCAACACACCGGTCTCCAGCGCTTCCTTGATACCTGCTTCCGTCGGTCCGATGAACTCGCGCGGGATCACACCACCAACCACCTTGTCTTCGAATACGAAACCCTGACCCTGCTCGCTGGGCTCCATGTTGATGACGACGTGGCCGTACTGACCCTTACCGCCGGACTGACGAATGAACTTGCCTTCGATCTTTTCGACGCGCTTCTTGATCGTTTCGCGATACGCCACCTGCGGGCGACCGACGTTGGCGTCGACCTTGAATTCGCGCATCATGCGGTCGACGATGATCTCCAAGTGGAGCTCGCCCATACCGGCGATGATCGTCTGACCCGTTTCTGGGTCTGAGCGGACGCGGAATGTCGGATCTTCTTCGGACAGCTTCTGCAGTGCAATGGCCAGCTTGTCCTGGTCCGCCTTCGTCTTCGGCTCAATCGCGACGTCGATAACCGGCGCCGGGACCTTCATGGCCTCGAGAATGATCGGATTGTCTTCTGTGCACAGCGTGTCACCCGTCCGCGTATCCTTGAGACCGATCGCAGCGGCAATGTCGCCCGCGCGCACCTCCTCGATCTCTTCACGCTTGTTGGCGTGCATCTGCAGCAGACGACCGACGCGCTCACGCTTGTCCTTCGTGCTGTTGTACACGTAGCTGCCCGACGCCAGCACGCCGGAGTAGACGCGGAAGAACGTCAGCTTTCCGACGAACGGATCGGTCGCGATCTTGAATGCCAGCGCCGCGAACGGCGCTTCGTCGGTGATCGGCGCTTCTACGAACGTTTCGTCATGCTGCGGCAAATGCCCCTTGATGGCCGGCACGTCGATTGGCGCAGGCATGAAGTCGATGACGGCATCGAGCAGCGCTTGCACACCCTTGTTCTTAAACGAGGCGCCGCAGAGAATCGGGATGAACTTGCCCGCGCACGTCGCCGTGCGGATCGCGCTCCGGATCTCGGCGATCGACAGTTCCTCACCAGCCAGATACTTCTCCATCAACGCTTCGTCGTACTCCACCACGGTGTCGATCAGCTTGTGACGGGCTTCCTCGACCGCCTGCGTGAACTCGGCCGGCACCTCCATCACCGCGAACTTCTTGCCGTTGGTCGAGTCGTCGAAGATGTACTGCTTGCGTTCGATCACGTCGATGTGGCCCGTGAACAATTCACCCGATCCGACCGGCAACTGCAGCGGTTGCGCGCTCTTGCTCAGACGATCATGAATCATCGCCACACAGCGCTCGAAATTCGCGCCAACACGATCCATCTTGTTGGCGAAAATCATGCGCGGCACACCGTACCGGTCGGCCTGACGCCATACCGTTTCCGTTTGCGGCTCGACACCAGCCACCGAGTCGAGCAGCGTCACGGCGCCGTCGAGGACGCGCAAAGAGCGTTCGACTTCGACGGTGAAGTCGACGTGTCCAGGCGTGTCAATGATATTGATCCGATACTCAGGACCGTCGCCCTTGCTGTCGCTCTGTCCATGGCGCTGCCAGAAGCAGGTTGTCGCGGCCGACGTGATGGTGATGCCGCGCTCTTGTTCCTGCTCCATCCAGTCCATGGTAGCTGCGCCATCATGCACTTCACCGATCTTGTGGCTCTTACCGGTATAGTAGAGCACACGCTCGGTGGTCGTGGTCTTGCCGGCATCGATGTGGGCCATGATGCCGATGTTGCGATAGAACTCGAGCGGGGTCAAACGAGGCATAGTCTTCAGGCGGCTCCCGCTTACGCGGCGCCAAGTGTTGACGAAGTGTGGTCGGACGAGGAACTGCGAAAGGGCAACGCTACAGCGACTGCGAATAACTCAAGCTGCACCAGCAAAAAAACGGCTGGACCTGCCACTCTGCCTGAGCAGAGCCGGTATCCATCCGCTACCGCCGGGTGCACCCGCCACTGATGCGCGAGTGGGGACCCAAGCGCGCCAGCAGGAAGCAGGGCAGATGCCCTGCAAAGCGCTGACGTCAAATTGACTGCGTTGCTTTTCGGGTGCTCTCGTACGTCACAGACGTCAGAGCCGGTAGTAACTGCGCACGACGGGGAACTGCGCGAAACGCTGCATCGCGCCATGACCACACGGTGCGCACCCCGACCCGAAGGTCGGCCCATAGGTGTCGGCCGCAGATCGCCGACAAAACTGCAGACACACTGCCCGCGCACTGACACCGAAGTAAGGTGCGCCGCCAAAGAACGATCGAAATACCGTCCGTTTTCTGGTAGACGCCTAATCTGTCGAGGCGTGTGGCTGAAGTC
>JBBRHE010000300.1:0-2928 GCA_038223165.1 Tepidisphaerales bacterium | reverse complement strand
CGGCACCTCCTCGACCGCGTCGACAAACGTCACGCCACGGCTTTTGAAGTCTTCAACGACGTGACGGTTGTGCACAATCTCGTGATAAACGTAGACCGGCGCGCCTTTAAGCGTGAGCACTTGATCGACAACGTCGATCGCCATGTTCACACCCGCACAGAAACCGCGAGGATTGGCGAGAATCACCTTCATCAGTCTGGATTGTATCGGCTGAACAACAGGGCCGTCCAACACGCCATAGCGAGAATTCGAGCTCGCTTTCGGCGTCGAAAACGGGCTGCTTTCACGGGAAGGTCATTTGATCAGCAGTTCACCCAACTTTGTCAGTTGTGACGAGCCCCGCTCCATCGGTTTATACGGACGTATCAGGTACTGCGGCAACTGGGCAGTCGCGAGCGATTCGATCGACGCCCTGACGCCACTGGCGATCGCTTCTTCGATGGTCTTTCCACTAAATGAGGTGGCCGAAAACGAGTGATCGATGACCCAGATGGGCTGATTGTCGACAAATACAGTCACGGTATTGATCTGTGTGTTGACGCTGACACTTTGCTCCGTGAAATCCCCCATCTTGCGGAACTTGACAGGCACTGCAGGCCCGACTGCGGAACTGACGACAACGCGAACGGGTTGGCCATCTTCGATCGTCACCCCTCGGTCGGCCATCTGCTTGGTAATGCCCGCAATGACGGTTTGACGAACGGCTTCGTCAGCGCCACCAAGTTCGAACTGAACGGTCGCCTTACCCCCGGACGCGAGCACGAGCTTGGACTTGTCGCCCACATACGCAGACACAGGTGGAAGAACGGACAGCGTCTTGGCCGACATTGCCCCGCTTGCTTCGCGCACGATGCAGTAGGCCAAGCCCGATTGCATGACCTCGGCGGTCGCCCCATTCTCGACTTCCATTCGCCAGAAGACCTCAGGCGTCTGTGTGTCGAGCAGCATGATTCCGTCGAGCGCCGCAGTGCGGTCGTCCAAGGGCAGGAAGGCGTTGAACAGCAATGGTACCGCGATGTCGCTGACGATCTTTGCCGCGGCGAGGTCGCATTGCACGAGCTTGCGATAGCCGGACGACTGGTTCGGTCCCTGCGACATGCTCGACGCAACCATTAACCCTGCGCCCGAGGGTGTAAACTCGATTGGCCCTGGCCCGCCGGACACGCGCACGCGCGATACCACCACGCCACTGGTCGCATCCAGGACCACTGCATTCCAACCGTCTACGAACGCCACATATCGCCGCGCCCTATCGACAACAAACTTGCCGATGAATCTGCCGGTGTCGCACTTCCAAACGACCTTTCCGGTCGTAATGTCCCAACCCGCCAGAAAGCCTCGCGCCGTCGCGGTCACGAGTCGGTCCTTGCCGACGAAGCGCACGAGCGACACACCGTCTGCGTACTCGTACTTCTCTTTCTCTGACGGAAACAGCAGAAGCGTTCGTACCGGCGCGGTTGCCTTGGCAAGAGACCATACCTCGACATGCTGGGCGATTTTCTGCCCCTTCGCCTTTGGGAGCGTCGCGATGAGTTGCCCATCGGCGGAGATGTCGTCGATCGACGTGCCGGCTGGAAACTTCCAGGTGCCACGCGACTTGCCACCGGTTTCGAGGACCTCAATACCCGTGACCTTGCTGTTGAAGAATCCGAAGGCTGCTACGGGCGTATCCCCTGACTCGTTCGGTGGAACAGGTGCTACGATGTTGAATTCGTCGGGCCGCACCTGCAGCTTGACACCGTTGGGAATCTCGAACGTCTTGGCGACCGGCACCACCGTGTACTGCTCAACAGGTGCGTTGCCTGAATCGATCTTTGTGGCGGCAGACCAGTCGGCCTTGCGGTAGGCGGGATCCGATTCCAGCTCCAGCTTGCTCGCGGTGGCTGTCCGATCCTCAGCAATGCTGGACGTGACTTCGGCGGCAGGTTTGGGCGCAGGCAGCTTGGTCGGTGGAAGCTCGTCCTCACGACTAACGGCGGCGTGCGGCCAGATGGTCGGCAGCTTTTCGTGCTCGTCACCGATCTTCGCGACGCGCCAGGGTTCGACCCACTGCAATCTTTTGAACGTGTCGTCCTTCACCAAGTGCCAGCCACCCTGACGTTTTACGACAGTTGCAGTTGCCCAGCGGCTGTGCGTGAGGACGTCGACATGGTCACCTACTGCGAACGTTCCATCCGCCTGGGGCTCACTGATCTTGGGTGGCTCTTTCACGGCAGCCGGCACTCGCCCGGTCGCGGCGCGTCCGCGTCCGCGGTCAGGTCCGACCGGCGCGTTCACATCCGACATGGGTGGCGCTTTCTCGCGCGGGGGTGGTGTGGGCTTGAACGACGATTCATTTGGTCGGGCATGGGGAATGTCGACGATCGATCCGATCGCCCGAATGCGCCATATTTCGACCCATTCGTGAGACGAGCCTGGCGAGTAGTTCACCAGCGCCCACCCGGTCGCCACGCGGTTCTTGACGACGGCTTTGCGCCACATGCCACCCCACTTCACCTCTACGGTCATCCCACCCTTGACGACAAACTCTGCCTCCTTTGCTTTCGGCTTCGTCGTCGCAGTGGGTTTGGTCGTCGCTGGTGGGGTTTGACCCAAAGCAGGCGCAGAGACCAGCGCACAGGCGAAGGCAGTCAGATGGATGACGCGGACTAGATTTCGCATAGTTACCCCCGAGCGGTGGTGATTAGGGTGTACCGCTGAGTGCGTGAAGCGTCAACTGTCCTTTTGCGAGTGTGTTGTCAAGGAATAGAAATGTCACCCTTAAGACCGAAGTAGAAATGTCACCCTGTCAGGGTTGTTCTCGTCCTCGTGTCGTTCGCCGGCGTAGCTGGCGAGCGACACGAGGACGGGACGGTGCTGCAGGCCGGCGTGTGGTTCCACGGGTGGCTCGCCGGTGGTTTCCATTTGCGGTTGTTCACGATCGTCTTT
>JBBRHE010000299.1:0-3022 GCA_038223165.1 Tepidisphaerales bacterium | reverse complement strand
CAAAGTTAGTTGGGCCGGCGGCGACCACCGATGCGATTTCCGTTTCGTCTGGAAGCGCCAGATGCCCGTAGTGGATCCACGCGACCGAAGCTGCGATTTCCTGCTCGGAAACGATCTGCTCTTTTGAGCCCGACGTTTGGCCCGTCATGCGGTCGAATAGCTGGGCAGTGTTAACCCCGGCCTTCCCCGAAAAAAATGACAGCGTATCTACACGGAAGCTCGCGGTGACAGCAGCATCATAATCAGCCTTATTCAAATAGCCGGTCACGGCCTCATTGCGGATGATGATGCCCGGTTGCTGAAAATGTGGGAGGATGCCGCTCAGGTGCGAAGTGGGCGGCGTCACCGTCTGCGTACGAGGTTCGATATCCTGTGTGAACGTCGTCTGCGCAGCCCTCAGCAACCGATTCGCATCGGACAAAGCCTGCCCCGTCCCGATCGTGTCGGCCGTTGCCTTGAACACGCGGTTGATACCGTACATCACCAGAAGTGCTAATCCGATGGAGATCAGCAACTCCGTCAACGTGAACCCGCGGCGAAAATGAAACGGACGATTCATCATGGCGTTTGTTCCAGCGTGTACTCAAACAGTTCAAGATCCTGCGTACCGCCCTCATAGACACCGGCGACGGGATAACGACCCACCATCCACACTTGGATGCTGCCGTTCTCAGCCGTGCTCGCCATCTTGCGGTCCGGCGAGATCGCGTACTTCGCCGGGTTCGTCAGACTTCGGGACCCCAGACGATACACGCGACCCGACACCCGCGCCACGACGAAGCAACCTTCAGCCGCCATCAGCGGAACACCAGTGAACTCGATGGTCTGCGCATCGTCCTCGGCGGCATCCTGATAGTTCAGCATGGCCGTATTCAATTTCGGATTGATTGCACCCGTCGTGACGTCGCCGGACGTATACCTCTCATTAACTGATGATTTCAGAACAAACACGTAAAGCTTGGCAGTCGTCAGAGTAGCTGGATCTTTCTGGTACAACGGAGCCCACGCGAAACGAGGATCGCTGGCAATAACGCGACTCGAAAAGAATGGATCGAACGTAAACGGGGCTGCAGGTGGTTGAGCGGTAAATTCGACAGTGGCAACAGCCGGGGCAATAGGGATAGAACTGACCGGCAGCGGGTTGGCGCTCGGTAACCGAGGGTCAAAAAACGCCTGCACGCTCTGCATCACACCGCGTGCGACAGCCTGCGCATTGGCTTCACCGATCGTCGCCTGTTGCTGGACGATGGCGACGGGGAACATCGCAGCGAGCATAATGAACCCGATGCCGAGGATCATCACAGCGAAGAGAATCTCGACGAACGAGAAGCCCCGGGCGCGGGTATTGTGCGTCACGTTATTCATTGGGTCACCAGTAGCGTGCCGGTCGTGCGATTGACGATGATCGCGTCAGATTCCTGGTCGAGCCATTCCTCTTCCGACCCGGTACCCGTCTCGATGCCGTTCGCTGCCGCGTTCAGGCTGGCAATGTTGAACTTGCTGTCGCCTTCCGTGTAGGCCTTGCTCAGGAAGCTCTGCTGGTCGTAGAACGCCACGCCCAGGCCGCTCTTCCATCGGGCCGTCAGTGGGATGTTGTCGTTGGTCTGCATTTCCATCAGGCGTCCCAGCTCCT
The DNA here is from genome assembly GCA_038223165.1 of Tepidisphaerales bacterium. GTDB lineage: Bacteria > Planctomycetota > Phycisphaerae > Tepidisphaerales > Tepidisphaeraceae > DASYHQ01. Next base: position 1,389 of record JBBRHE010000299.1, on the reverse strand, counting down.
TCGCGCCGGACAACGCCATGGGCTTGATGACCACGCGACCTTGTGGGTCGAACAGGATCATGCCACTGCGCAGGTAGCGCTCTCCACCGGCGACGCCGTCGGTGTCGACGATAACCTGCACCCCAACGCCCGGTGGCAACACTTGAACGTCGCTGTACTCTGGCAAGGTCGGCGCCGCCGCGGTGGGAACGGAGGCCAGTTCGATGTTGCCATCGAACAGTTCCAGCCAACCTTCTACATTCGCGGGACGTGTTTCTGTTGGCGCATAGGCCATTGAATTGGCAGGAAGGTTAGTGGCCGGAGGGGCAAACGCAGACAGGAGGGTCCTCCCGTAAGGTATCGGGGATCGCCGGACGTAGTGCTTCACCACAGGCCGACCACCCTCGGCGTTATAGATGCCGGCCGGGGTGTGATCCTCGGTGACGTACAACGCTTCATCCGGCGCATCGGACCGGTCGCGCGGAGTGGTGGGTGGGGCCGGATCGGGACCGAGATAACTCCCCGTGCCCTGATAACTCTTGTAATTAGGCATCCCGTCGCCCGCGAGCGACGTGGCCGTCGAATAGCTCACGGTGACGGCGGTCGTGCGTTGCGTCGCTGGATCGAAGTAGAAGAACAGTCCGACGTAAGTTCCTGTCGACACCGCTGCCAATCGCGTGCGGCCGAGCATCGCGTTGGCGATGTTCTTGGCGCCTTCGATGCTCCGCGACCCCGTGATGAAGTTGAACGCCGGAATCGCCATCGCTGCCAACAGCACCAGCAGCGAAATGACGATCAGCAGCTCAATCAACGTAAAGGCTGAACGAATGCGTTTAAGAGGGTTTGTCCGCATGTTCAATTCTCAAACGAGTAGAGGTTGTCGTCGCCGGTCGTGAAGTTTCCGTCCGCGCCAGCGGATACCCAAAATGGCTTGCCATCGGGCGACTTGACGACCTTTTCAACACCACCGACCGTCACGAAACCCGGCCCACCAGCAGTGATGTTGCCCAGACCGGTCGGGATGTAAAGCATTGGGTTTCCAAAGCCATCCACGAGTAATGGAACGTCTAAAGGAGCTGGCAAGGCGACCGTGGTCGCATCTTTGGGAAGGCCGGAGACGAGTTTCGCTGACGCGGGCAACCGTCGAATTTGCTGCATGACACGAGCGGTGTTACGCAGTTGCCAGGTATCGCCGACATTGTCAGGGGCTTGAGTGAAGTCGGGTGCGTCCGAGGAATCGGTCGTGCCGAAAGGAGAATTGGTGTCATATCGAGCTTGAGCAGTCATCAGATTTAAACCCTCTGCCGTCACCGTCGCGGGGGCGACCATGGCCCCATTCCACTGCCACGTCGTTGCCGACGATGACAGCTTGGTAGCAGCCGCGTACTCGTTGAGAATAGCGCGGGCAGT
>JBBRHE010000298.1:0-3024 GCA_038223165.1 Tepidisphaerales bacterium | reverse complement strand
CATCGCGAGGCGGATTGCGATCCTCGCGTCCGAAGATATTGGCAACGCCGACCCGCGCGCCCTGTTGGTCGCAGCAGCGGCATTTGACGTGTGTGAAAAGGTCGGCATGCCTGAGGCGCAGCTCACCCTCGGTCAAGCCGCCATCTATATGGCGACGGCCCCCAAGAGCAACGCGTCGGCGTTGGCGATCTGGGGCGCGATGAAAGATGTTCGCGAGGGTAGGACCATTCCCGTCCCCAAACACTTGCGGGATGGGCACTACAAGGGCTCTAAACGGCTGGGTCATGGTGAGGGGTATAAGTATGCCCATGACCACGCGGGGGGTTATGTGGACCAGGACTACCTGGGGGTGGAAAAGACCTATTACACCCCCACGGACAGGGGTTACGAGCGGGAAATAGGGCAACATATGGCCGATCTGAGGGGAAATGCGGAAAAAACTCGCTTGAATGACGGGAAAGAAACCGAATGATATAAGGCTGTCGAGCTTGCTTGCGCATCTCGGCAGACGTATAGGGTTAAGTGTCGTTTTCAGGAACTGGGCCTAAGGATTCGACGTATGTCTGATGTGAACAGCAAGCCGGCTATTCGTCGCGACCTCAAGGCAGCATTGGCGGCCCAATCGGAAGCCGATCGCCACGCCACGAGCCTCGTCGCCTGCTCTTTGCTTTCTTCGTCCCCCGAATTCCACGCTGCTAAAGTCGTCATGCTCTATTTGTCCATGCCGGACGAGCTCGACACCGCATCGCTGGCGCTGCGGTGTTGGCAGGCCGGCAAGACGGTCGTCGTGCCAAAGGTCTCGTGGGACCAGAAGCGCATGATGCCGACCGAGATCACGAGCCTGACGACCGGCCTGACGACCACCGGGCCCGGTGTCCGTGAACCGATCGCCGGCAAGCCGATCCCGATCGACTTCGTCGACCTCGTCGTTGTCCCGGGCCTTGGCTTTTCACCCACCGGTTACCGCATCGGTCGCGGCATGGGTTTCTATGACCGCTTCCTCGCGAATAGCGAGTTCTGCGGCATCAGTTGTGGGTTGGGTTTTGAAATGCAGGTGCTGGAGCACCTGCCCGTCCTTGAACACGACGTGCCGTTAAGTATGCTTGTCACCGACAAGGGCATTCGTCGGTTCGCAACCAACTGCATCGAGTCGAAATAAGTTGGAAATGGGAGCGCGGAAGTCGGAAGTGATTAAACTTCCAACTTCGCCGTTTCGAGTTCCGGCTTGAGAACATGGAGGTTCTCGTGAGTCGCAAGTCCAAGTCCCGCAAGCGGGCCAGTCGCGCCTTGATTGGCGTGCTGGCTACCACGATCGTCATCGGATCGGTCTTCTACTTTAACAAGCCAAAGAACTCTGACGCCGCCGAGACAGTCGTCGCACCAGACGCTCCGTCGATACCGGTTGCCAGTGTCGCTGGGCAGTCGACAGACGTCACCGTCATGCCCGCGCCGAAAAAGCCGGAACCCGAGAAGCCCACCGTCGCACCGGCCGTTACACCGATCAAGACCGCGACACCGACCGGTCCCGCGACGCCCGGCACGGTCGCTCCCGTGATAGCGCCGGGTTCTGCGCCGATCGTCTCGCTCAACTCGTCCACTCCAATGGTGTCGACACCGGGTCTTCCCAAGGTAGACCTGACCAAAGCGATCGCGCTCAACACCGAACCGACGACGAAACCCACGGCATCGGTCAGACCGACGCCCATGCAGTCGACTCCGATCTCGACGATCAACACCGCGCCCGCCGCCCCCGCGACGCTCGCCGGTGCCAAGGCCAAGGCCGACGCAGGTCAACTGCTCGCCGCCCGCAACGAGTACAACACGGTACTGACCAGCGGCAAGCTCTCCCCCACAGACGCAACCTCGGTCAAGTCGGCGCTGGTGGAGATCAACAAGACCGTCGTCTTCTCCCCCCGCCGATTCGCCGACGACACCTGGGCGGGCAGCTATGTCGTGAAGTCCGGTGACCGCCTGCAGAAGATCGCCAACGAGAACAGCGTCACCTGGGAGTTCCTCTGCAAGATCAACGGCATGTCCGACCAGCGTAAACTTCGCGCCGGCCAAACGCTGAAGCTGCTCAAGGGCCCCTTCCACGGCGTCGTCAGTAAGTCGACCTTCATGCTCGACGTCTACCTCGGCAACCCCGGCGGCCCAGGCAGCCTGTACGTCACCAGCTTCCCCGTGGGCCTGGGCAGTGACGACAGCACGCCCACCGGCACATGGCAGATCAAGTCGCAGAGCAAACTGCGCAACCCGACTTACTACAGCCCCAAGGAAGAAGGCGATCGCATCATCACTGCCGACGACCCGAAGAACCCGCTCGGTGAATTCTGGATGGGCCTCGTCGGTCTGGACGGTCACGCCGTGGGCAAGGAAAGCTACGGCATCCACGGCACGATCGAACCCGAAACCATCGGCAAGATGGCCAGCATGGGCTGCATCCGCCTGCTCAACGAAAACGTCGCTCAGGTTTTCGACCTGATGGTCGAGACCAAGAGCACCGTCGTCATAATAGACTGATCGTTCCGCCGCGTTCCCCCGGTTCTCCCCGACGCCGCGCAACGGTCACCGTTCGCGGCGTTTTTGTTGGTCGACTGGCGTCGGGCGTCGGTCACGGATGTGTAATCATCCGTGACCTTCGAACTGCCATGGGATAGCGAAAACTGCTCAGTCGGTCGACACTTGCATGGCCTTGGTCGTGCGATTGACTTGGTTGACAGTCGATCGGTCCAGAATGAACGCGGTACGTTTTTCTGAAACGAGAACCGGCGCCGCAGAGTCGGCGTCCTGCCACGCCTGGATGAGTAAGTAGACCGTGTAGGCGTCCGACCGCGTCGTTGCATAGTTGCTCAGACGTCCAACAGTCTGCAGGTCCTGGAACGGTGCATAAACTAAATCAAGCGGGAAGAAATACCCGTCTTCGGGTTGAAATGACCCAGGCGTCAGACCCCCAACGCCTACAAGATCAACCAATGACGCGATCGGCCTCGCCGCGATGATCGCGTTGGCGGCGGCCGGAGTGGT
>JBBRHE010000297.1:0-3057 GCA_038223165.1 Tepidisphaerales bacterium | reverse complement strand
GTCACCACCGGTTGCGCCAGCAACACGCGAATCGCCAGCTCGGTACGAGCCGATTGCAGCGCGGTAAGCATGTCGCGCTCGACCGCATCGGTCGCTTCGTCAGTCGCGATGTCGGTGACAAGCGCAAAGCCGGCGTCGGTCGCCAGTTCGAGCGTCCGCCGAACGATCCAGTCCCCACCGTGGAGGCTGATGTCAGCGAATGAACCCTCAGCCGACAGCCCGACGACAGGATCGTCGAGTACCTGTCCTTCAACGCGGAGTTCCCCATGAACACAACGACCAGGCCTTGTGACCTTCGTGAAGTGCTTCTCAAGAAACGCACCAACCACCGGCCCCGCGATGCGCACGACCGCCAGCGCCCCGACGCCCGGCGGTGTGAGCAGTGTGACGCGATTCGTGCCGTAGTGGGCATGCTTCATGCAATCGCCGGATCTTCCCACAACGCCCTACTCGTCCTTGTGGATCAAGTGCTCCGTGTACGCCAATGCAATGCCGTACAACGTCAGGTCCGGCGAGACCGCGTGGATCAACTCCCAATCGCCGAACAGCACCGCGGCGTCACCACCGGTTGCGATGACCTCGGGCCAGGTGCCCAGCGTGGTCGCGTAATGCTCGACGAGCTCCTTGACCATCCCCCGAATGCCATGGAACACACCGTGCTGGATGGCCGCGATCGTGCTGGTGCCAAATTCCCCCTCGGGCATCGCCAACGGCACGCGCGGGAGCTTGGCGGTCTTCTCGTGGAGCGCGTCGAGTTGAAGAGACGCGCCCGGCGCGATCGCGCCACCGACGAAGTCACCGGCGTCGTTGCAGAAGTCGACCGTGATCGCTGTCCCTGCATCGACGACGACGCACGCCTTGCCCAGTTGCTCGTACGCCGCCGCGACGTTAAGCACACGGTCGACGCCCGTCTGGGCGGGTTGCTCGGTCAAGACCTTGATCGGCAGATCGACATCCTTACCGACCCATTCGATCGGTTGACCGGTGACCTGTTGCACCGCGTGTTCCAGAGATTCGATCAGCGTGGGGTTGACGGTCGCGCCGACGACGGTCGGCTCGTCGAGATCGGCGATCTTGCGCCAAGCCTCGCCGATGACACCGGACCAATCGGCATTTTGGGTGTGCGGCACCCGTGTGACGCCTTGCAGTTCACCGGCAACGAATGTCGCGATCGCCAAGCGGGTGTTACCGACGCTCAGCACGAGGAGGTTGATGTCCATAGACCCGCATCATAGTCGGCCAAGTCCTCGTTGTGCAGGGTGGATCGGAAGCAAGCCGAACGATGCCCCACTGCGCAGACCACCCCCATGCGGAAGACCCGCAGGACAGTGGTGAAAACCGAAGGAGGAAGAGGAAAGTAATGGCCCCGATCGGACTCGAACCGATACGCCCGTGAAGGCGGTGGATTTTGAGTCCACTGCGTCTGCCAATTCCGCCACGAGGCCGTGGTGCCCGTCGTCGGGCCTGTTCATGCGCTCGCGGGGATTGGCTGTCACTCCACGAACCGCCGGAATCGTAGTCAAGATTCGCGCTGGCCGCAATGGCCGTTGCGACCCGCGTCGGCTCGGTGATCGGACGGCGCGTTCGCGTCTTACAACCCCAATTTTCACGAGGAGCAATCCCACATGCGTCCGATCATGAGTAGCGTAGTTCGTCCATGCCCGTTACCGTGCAATCCAGTGGCTATTCACCTTTTTGCGCGAGTTCCGTTCCCCCTGACTAAGCTCCTGGACCGTCGATCTGACAACGATGAACGTAAAGGGTTGGATGAACAACCACTTCGGGCCGAGCTGTTCAGCGTCAGCCAGTTGGAAGAGCACGCCAAAGCCCTCGCCGGCTGGCACGATGTGGGGGACGCGGCGCATCGGCGCGAACCGGATCAGCTCCTTCCCCGTCTCCGGGCCAACGAAAAGTTACTGCGCGAAGCGTACGAGGTAGTTGCCGACGCGGTGAAGCGCGGTCGACGTATCACCCCGGCGGCTGAGTGGTTCCTGGACAACTACCACCTCGTCGAAGAGCAGATCCGCACGGCCCGTCGGCACCTGCCCAAGGGGTATAGCCGTGAATTGCCTCGACTGACCACCGGCCCATCCATCGGGCGCCCACGGGTCTACGGGATCGCGCTGGAACTGATTGCCCATGCCGACGGTCGCGTGGACGGTGACAGCCTGCGCGCGTTCGTCGCGGCCTATCAGTCCGTTCGACCCTTGCGCTTGGGTGAACTCTGGGCCATCCCGATCATGCTGCGCCTGGCGCTGCTGGAAAACCTAAGGCGTGTCGCGTTCCACATCATGACGGCTCGCCGTGAGCGCGAGCGGGCCGAGTTCTGGGTCGAGCGCATGCTCGAAGTCTCCACGACAGCGCCGGCGAAGGTTGTGCTTGTGCTGGCGGAGATGGTGCGTGAAAACCCACCCCTGACCATCCCGTTCGTCGCCGAGTTCGCCAGTCGATTGCAAGGACAGGGCCCTGCATTGGTCTTTGCTGTCACGTGGCTCGAACAACGATTGGCCGAGCAAGGTCGTACGATCGAGCAGGTCTTCCAGCAGGCCAGTCAGGACCAGGCAGCGCATCAGGTTTCGATCGGCAACAGCATCGGCAGCCTGCGGTTTCTGGGCGCCGCCGAGTGGAGGGACTTCGTCGAGTTGATGAGCGTCGTCGACCAGGCGTTGCGCGCCGACCCGGCGGGAATCTACACGCACATGGACTTCGCGACGCGCGACTACTACCGTCACGCGGTCGAACGGGTCGCCAAACGTGGTCGATTGAGCGAGTACGACGTGGCGCGCAAAGCCGTCGAACTGGCCGCCAACGCGTCGACCAATGGCCAGAGTGGTTCCATTGCCGACCGCCAGCGCCACGTGGGCTACTTCCTCGTCGACAAAGGTCGCCGCTCGCTCGAACGGGCCGCCGGGCCGGGGCATCGCCGATTTTTCCGCGTTGCGCGATCAGACGACCGGGAAAATCGCGTCGAGAAGCGCAGTGAGCACTTCGTGGCCGGCCGCGAACGTTGCGGGGGGAGTCGCCAGGATCGCGGCCTCATTCTGAACGAAGGCGGAG
>JBBRHE010000296.1:0-3075 GCA_038223165.1 Tepidisphaerales bacterium | reverse complement strand
AACGGTGCCGTTGCACTCGCTGGATGGTGGCTGTGGAAGTGGGGTTATATCACTGTTCGGGTAGACATCGGCGCGCGGGCTTTGCTGGACATTCTCGTGCTGCTGATCGGCATGGACTTCCTGATGTACCTGTTCCATCGGCTGGCGCACCACCGGTGGTTCTATCCCATCGTTCACCTGACGCACCATCGCTACGATCGTCCACGCCCGCTAAACCTGTTCGTGCTGAACCCGTTTGAAGTGATCGGCTTTGGCGTGCTGTGGATTGCCTTGTTGATGATCTACGACGCGTCGTCGTTCGGTATCCTGGTCTACCTGACGCTGAACCTTGCGTTTGGCACGATCGGCCATCTCGGCGTCGAACCCATGCCTCGCCGGTGGTTGAGGTTGCCGGGACTGCGATATCTGGGAACCAGCACGTTCCACGCGGAGCACCACCAGGATCGCCATGTGAACTTCGGTTTCTACACGACGATCTGGGACCGCCTGTTTGGAACGCTGGACCCACGGTATGAATCGACGCGAACGGATGCAGCAGGTTAGGGATCGCCCGAATCGATCGATCGTGTTAGAACTGTGTATATGCCCAAGCCCATCGTCGTCCTCGGTTCGATCAACATGGACCTCGTCTGCCGCACACCACACATGCCTACTGGCGGTGAAACGATCCTCGGCAGCGACTTCGTTACCATCCCCGGGGGTAAGGGCGCTAACCAAGCGGTTGCGGCGGCGAAACTGGGGGGTGACGTGCACATGATCGGCGCCGTGGGGGACGACGATTTTGGCGCGCGGTTGCTCAATGGCCTGAAGCTACACAAGGTCAACACCCGACACGTGAAGGTCGTCGAAGGCATGTCCAGCGGCATCGCGATGATCCTCGTAGACAAGAAGGGGGAGAACTCGATCGTCGTCGCGCCCGGGGCCAACGCGAAGGTCACGCCGGCGGATGTCGATGCAGCGAAAGATCTCATCGCGTCGGCGAGCTGCGTTGTGATGCAATTGGAAATTCCGTTCGACACGGTGAGGCACGCGATCGCGCTGTGCCAGCAACTGGGTGTGATGACCGTCCTCGATCCCGCGCCGGCGCCGGTGAAGTTCCCGCGGGCGATGTACGGCGTGGACGTGTTGACGCCGAACCAATCCGAGGCAGAAATCCTGCTCGGCAACGATCCGACCCATCACGTGAAGAGCAAGCGCGTCGTCGACCCCAAGCAGATTGCCGGTGAGTTGTTGGAGCGCGGACCGAAGTCAGTCGTGCTGAAGTTGGGATCGCGCGGGGCAATGGTGGTGGACCGGGATGGGTTGATTCAGAAGATTCGCCCGTTCAAGGTTAAAGTCGTCGACACCACCGCAGCCGGTGACGCGTTCACCGCGGGGCTCGCGGTTGGTCGGGCCGAAGGCAAGAGTGTGGCCGACGCCGCGCGCCTCGGCAACGCCGCGGGTGCCTTGGCTTGCACGGGGTTTGGCGCCCAACCGGCACTGCCCAATCGGACGGCGGTTGAACGATTGATCAACGGGTAAATGTCGGCCAATCTAAACGCTGACCGATTCCGGGATATCCGCATTGTGACTGACGGATTGCACGTCGTCATTGTCTTCCAACGTGTCGATGAGCTTCAGAATCCGCTGGGCGTTTTCCCCTTCAACCGCGACGGTGCTCGTCGGCAGGTGGGTGACGACCGAGGCCTCAATAGTCACCTTGCTGGCTGTCAGGGTTTCCTTGACCTTGTGGAATGCAACGGGCGACGTAATGACTTCGTAGACCTCGCCTGAGTTGCGTACGTCTTCCGCGCCAGCCTCGAGGGCCAGCTCAAGCAGGGCGTCTTCTTCGATCGTGTCGGTCTTGACTGAAATAATGCCTTGTTTGGTGAACTGAAACGCAACAGCGCCCGTGGTCGCCAGATTACCACCACCGCGCTCGAAGATGGCGCGCAAATCAGGAGCGGTACGCGAGCGGTTGTTCGTCAAGGCTTCAATGAAGATCGCCACACCCCCGGGGCCATACCCTTCGTAGGTTGCATCTTCGTAGTTTTCGGCGCCGAGCTCACCGGTGCCTTTTTTGATCGCGTTTTCGATCGTGTTGCGAGGCATGTTTGCCTCTTTGGCCTCGGTGATAACGTAGCGGAGCGCGAGGTTGTCCTTGGGGTCGCCGCCGTTCTTAGCAGCGATGATGATCTTGCGGGCGATCTTGCTCCAGATCTTGCCCCGCTTGGCGTCGTTTGCGCCCTTAGCTCGTTTGATCGTGGACCAGTGACTGTGGCCGGCCATGCGTGCGTTCTCCTGCAGGACGAAAGTAGAGCAGAGATTGTATCGAGCCGGCTGCGGGAAGGCGACGGGAATTGAGGAGGAAAAGCAGGATCATTGAGAAGGGGAAGCGCAAAGGTGCCAGCTACGTGGACAAGTCAATTGCGCATTTTAACTTCGGTTATTGATCGACCCGTGCCGACAAGACCCCCTTTACGACCACGTCCCGTTCCTTCGCGTCGAGCGCCAATCGGTTGAACGTGCCACTGATCGTCGCGGTGATAACGTGCGCGTCGCCCGTGAAGGTGACGTCCACGTCAATCGGGACGAGTTGAATTGTCGACCCGTTGAGAAAAAGTCCATTGGGGGTGTCGTTCTCGGCGTCCTTCGATTGCCCGGTGATATGACACGACGACGATGGCAGTTCGGTCACATCATCCACACTGACGGGCATCGACAGCAGCACCGTATTGGCGGTGCGGTCATCGACCAGGGCGGCGTCGTCGGTGTAGAGAACGACGGTAACACTTCCGGCGCTGGTAGTGTCATCAAGCTTGATCCGGCAGGTTGGAAACGCGGTCGGTGACCCGTCGATCGTCACGACCGAAGTGGGCAGGGAAACTGGCTCGGTGGTCGGCGAGGTCGTGGCGGGCATTGTCGTCGGCGCAGGAGGCGCGTCGCTCGAGCGTTTGCAGCCGACGACCGACAACGCCAACACGATTGCCACCAAGGTCTTGTCAGTCATGAAGCGGAGATTGTCGAACGTCGATTGTGAATTGTCGAGGCGCGCCACCGACGGCGACGGATGAGAGCGCTATGATGGAGGGTCAT
>JBBRHE010000295.1:0-3089 GCA_038223165.1 Tepidisphaerales bacterium | reverse complement strand
TCACGGCACCGCGGCGTCTGGGACCTAATCCATTTCTTCACCTTCCCGCCACGCCTGTCGCGCCCCTACAATCCGGGGATATGTCGACTTCTGCCACCGATCGTCTTGTCAAACTGCAGGTGATGCTTGAGAAAACGCCAGATGACACGTTTCTACTTTACGGCATCGCGCTCGAGCATAAGAAGCTGAACGAGTTGCCCAAGGCCGTTGAGTTGCTTCGTCGTGTTATCGAGCTCGACAAGGGATATTGCTACGCCTATCACCAGCAGGGTCTCACTTACGAAGCCATGGGGGACATCGATTCCGCCAAGCATAGTTATCGCGCGGGCATACAAGCGGCGCAAGATAAGGGTGACAGTCATGCCGCCAGTGAGATCGCCGCGGCGCTGGAATTGCTGGATTAAGTGGGACGTTACCGGTCAGATGTTGCCCTTGTCAGATGCAGGCGGAAGCGTGAGATGAGTGAGACCGTTAAAGAGTTCCTGAAGAATGCCGAGTGGCGGCGTCAGCATGGGTGGCGAAAGGCCATCTGGCGGACGATGTCGCGCATGGGGCTCACGGGTGTCCACGCGCTGCCCCTCAACCGCCGATGGGTCGACATTCACCGTCGACCGATGCCATTTGCGAACCTCGATCCGGCGATGGATGGATATCGCATTGTGCAGTTATCCGACCTGCACTACAGCCCGGTCGTCTGGCAGCGCTATCTGGTTCAGTACGTCCGCTGGGTGAACGAACTCGAGCCCGACCTTGTTGTCGTCACGGGGGACCTCATCACCGGTGGCTACCTCTACGCCAAGCGCATCGCGACGATCCTGTCGCACATTAAAGCGACCGACGGTTGCATCTGCACGTTCGGCAATCACGACTACAGCGTGTTCGGTCGATCGCACCCCAAGGAAGCGGTCCGGCGGGGTGATTACCTCGAAAAATGCCTCGAAGATCGCGGCCTCAACGTCCTGCGCAACGAACGCGCGGTCATCACGCGCCCCGACGCAAAGGTTCCGCTGACGATCGTCGGCCTGGACGACGAGTGGACCAGCAGTATCAACCCGGAACTTGCCTGGCAAGGTATCAACGCGACCGGCCCCGACACCGGCCCCATCCTCTGTCTGAATCACAACCCTGCCAACGTGATGGAACTGATGCGTTACCCCTGGCAATGGATGCTCAGCGGTCACACGCACGGCCGACAGGTCGGGACGAGCCGCGTCGGTCGCCGACTGTATGGTAAACGGTTCCGCCACTACACCCACGGTTACTACGCCGTCCACGGTCGACATCTCTATGTCAACCGCGGCCTCAGCTACGGTCAGCGCATCCGCGACTGGTGCCGACCAGAGATTACGGTGTTTCGATTAACACAGGGATAAGCGCCCGAAGCTGCAGTCGACGGCAGACGGTCGCGACGATGCAATCAGTCAGCGGTCGTCGTTTGCGCCTTGGCGCTGCCGGATCAGAAAGGCAGGAACCACACCGGTTGGGGATGGCCTTTCGGCTTGCGCATCCTGGTTGCTCGTTGCACGTCCGTCAGATGCCAGCGATACATCCCATCCGGTTCGAGCAGTCCCGGCGGGCTGACGCGCTCAATCACGGCGCTGCCGACGATCACTCCGGTTGGTAGTGCTTCGGGGAACAAGCGCAGCGCGTTGGCCAGCTCGGCCATCCACGGTGGGGGTGGGGCGATGGAAAGGTTGTCCGACTTCACCTTTCGCAAATCCACCGCCGCCACGGGCGCCGCTGGCGCTTCGATTCGCCCTTTGCCTTTGGACGCATAGATCCAGAACCGCTCACCGATGATCCGCGTCGGTCGGCTGCGGTATTCGATCGTCTTGATCCCCCGCAGGATCAGCTCAGCGTACGGTTGGCGAATGGAAAGGGCTCGCATCAGTCTCTGTATCGGCCAGATGTTTCCGTCTCTTGCCTGAAATATCAACGATACGGGACGGTGACGTCACCGGTCAGCAGAGATCATCGATGAACTTCGACAATTCGGAAAGGTCGACCGGCTTGGTGACGTGATGGATAAACCCTGCCGCCTTCGTGCGGGCGGCGTCTGCCGGGTATGCGTGCCCCGTCACCGCGATCGCCTTGATCGGCTCTCCCCCCTCGCGAGCGAGCAACCGCTCTATCAGCTCGCACCCGTCACCGTCCGGCAACGTCAGATCACACAACAGCAAGTCAAAGTGCTGCGTATCGGTCAATTTAATCGCTTCTGCGATGTTCCCGGCGGTTTGCACTTCGCGTCCCGAAAGCCGCAGAAGGCGCGCCAGAGCCAACGCCGAATCGGCGTGGTCGTCCACGACGAGAATAGTACACAACTGTTCGATTGCTACTGCCCCGTATGTTGCCAAATTCTTAGTACCCTGATTCAACCCCCGCGTCAAGCTCAACGGCAAGACGTCTCATGTCCTGCCAAGGCCAAATGATTTGGCCCTGGCGATACCACAGACGCCCAACCGGTATGCTCGGCGTTTCATCGGAGAACGGGTAGACTTACCAAGCTGCTGACCGTCCAGGAGATTCTGGACGACAAGCACGTACAGACGATGTGAGGGGCCAAAGGACCATGGATGCGCCTTGCCGACTTTATTCTTACCAACATCGAGCCCATTCTCGTGGAATGGGAAGCCTTCGCCCGCAGCGTGTGGCCAGGGGCAGCGACCGACCCGCACGAACTGCGCGACCATGCCGGTGATATCCTCCGCGCCACCGCATCGGACATGTTTTCCGTTCAATCCACGGCCCAGCAGTCCGACAAGTCCAAAGGCGACGGGGACACCGGGGCCGCTAGCAATCGGGTCGACGGCGCCTCCGACGTCCACGCCATCGGCAGGGTGCGTTCAGGATTCGATCTGAAGACACTCGTCGCCGAGTACCGCGCACTTCGCGCAAGCGTCATTCGACTGTGGCGCGAAAGCCGCCCCGACCCCGACCAACGCGACCTGGAAGACCTCACCCGCTTCAATGAGTCCATCGACTAGTCGCTCACCGAAGCGGTTCGCAGTTACACCGACCGGGTCGACTCCTCCCGGCAGATGTTCCTCGCCATCCTCGGTCACGACCTGCGTGCCCCGCTCAATGCCATG
>JBBRHE010000294.1:0-3104 GCA_038223165.1 Tepidisphaerales bacterium | reverse complement strand
GGAATACGACGCTTTGATCGTCCGCAGTGGCGCGAAGGTGACAGCCAAGGTGCTCGAGAACCCCGGTTTGCTCAAGGCGATCGCGCGGGCGGGTGTGGGCGTCGACAACATCGACCTCGACGCGGCGACCGGAAAAGGCATTCTCGTCCTGAACACCGCTGCTGCATCCACGCTTTCAACCGCAGAGCACGCGATCGCGCTGATGATGTCCTTGGCCCGCAAGATCCCACAGGCGCATGCCCACGTGCGAAGTGGTGGCTGGAAGCGCAACGACTATCAGGGCACGCAGATGGCCGGCAAAACGCTGGGCGTCGTGGGTCTTGGTCGCATCGGGCAGACCGTCGCCAGCCGGGCAATCGCGCTGGAGATGAACGTCGTCGGGTTCGACCCGTTCTTTTCCGCCCAGACCGCTCTGGACGGCAAAGTGAAGCTCATTCGCGACTTCGACGAGTTTCTCAAGCAGATCGACGTCATCACCTTCCACGTGCCAGGTGGTGACGCCACGAAACACCTGCTCAACCGCGAACGCCTGTTCAACGTCGCCAAGAAAAACCTGCTGGTCGTCAACGACGCGCGGGGGGAAGTGGTGGACGAGCTCGCGTTGGCCGATGCGTTGAAGGAAAAGCGGATCGCTGGTGCTGCGATTGACGTGTTCCAGACGGAACCACCGATGAAGGACCATCCCCTGTTCGCGCTGGAAAACGTCGTGTTGACACCGCACTTGGGCGCGAGCACCGACGAGGCCCAGACGGCCGTGTCGGTTGACGCGTGCAAAGCGATCGTCGCCTACCTGACCAACGGCGAGATCCGTGGGGCCGTCAACGCGGGCAACATCAAGCTCGATCTGCCCCCCGACGAAGCGGGTTTCGCCAAGCTCGCCAGCCGGATTGGCCGGTTGCTGGCTGGGTTGTGCGACAGTGGCTACAAGACGATTACGCTCCGGGCCAGTGGGCCACGGGCGCAGAAGTTGATGCCGACTTTGTTGCGCCTGGCAGCGGTCGAGCTGCTCAAGCCACACCTTGCCACACCGGTGAATGTCATTAACGTCGAGCACATCGCCAAGGCGCGAGGCATCGAGCTGGTCACGATCGCCGAGGCGGCGCCACCGTCCGGGCTGGTCGGTGACATCGTCGGCGTGCGGGCCGAGTGCCCGGGTGGGGACAGCCATCGCATCCTCGGCACTGTTTACCAGGACGGCCTGCCGCGCGTCCTGCGCATCGACGGTTACGCCATGGACATGATCCCCGAGGGCCCGATGGTCCTGATCATCAACAAGGATGAGCCCGGCGTCATCGGCGTCGTCGGAACGAGCTTCGGTGAGGAAAAGGTCAACATCGCCGACATGGTCATCAGCCGAGACTTCGCCAAAGACGGCACCGCGACGGCCCTGATGGTCCTGAAAACCGACACCGAAGCCCCACCAGCGCTGGTCAACCGGTTGCGCGCCCGTCCGAACATCCTGAAGGTCAAAACCCTCGAACTGCCTGCTCGCGAAAGCTAAAACGATTCGGATCCTGATGTTTAGCGGTCGTCCCGAAGGGACACGTGTATCGCGTCCCCGTCCCATGCAACGTGTCCCTTCGGGACGACCGCTAAACGTGGATTGGATACGGTTTCACGAACGACCAATGTTGCGCCGATCGTCCGTCCTTGATCGGGTTGTTCTCGACATACCGGATCGCTCGCCGAACGTCGTCCATCGAATCCAGAAATACTGCCCATTGTCCGCGTCCCCACGGCGTCGGATGCTTTCCATTTCGATAGGGCGCATCGGCAAACGGGTGCAACCCCTCGCGCGATAACTCCGCAGTGGCAGCGCCTTTCAATAAATTCGCAACCTGTTCAATGGAACAGGTATGCCGTCCCACAACCAGATGAGCATGGTCGGGCATGATTGAACAGGCGTACACCGACATCGCATTCCGATCGGAATAATCGCAGAAGCCGCGCGCGACGGCTCGCGCCTGGACGCCCGACAGACGCACTTCGTCCCGAACCATGTGGGCTTTCATTTGCAGTCGCCTCAGTCGGTCGTGCGCATCGCTGGCAAGCGATCGCCGTTCGGCGGTCTTCGTCGCGGGCCCACCGGCGCGAAACAACTCCCACGCGCGCACGAACTCGGACCACGACCCACGCGGGTCGTTCGGCAACCAGAACCCATAGGTCGTGATGACCAGGTGGTACGCAATCACCATGCGAATGGAGAAAGTAAACAGGAGGATGCGGTTAACGCAAAATATTGTTTAGCAGTCGTCCTGAAGGGACACGGGAAGAGTGTCCCCTCTAGGACAAGCGCTTAACAAAATTGAACCGAAATTGGTTTCCGTGTTTGCGTCTTAAGTATTATATTATAAATAACTTACGAGTGGCTATTCTGAGGGCGATCTTCCCTCTGCTCTCCCCTCTACTATTGACGTCCTCCCGTCACCCGGTAGCGTATTCGCCCATTCCCAAAGGCATTCGACGTGGTGAGCAAATCCGTTGTTGGTTCGTTGGCATCCGCTAGCGCAGATCAGACCCGTTCGACGAGTCCACAGCAGGGGTCTCCCACCGCTGGGCTCGACGTTGCGGCGGGGGTGCCCAACTCCGTTCTATTCAAGTGGATGCTCCAGTTCCTCTCCCCCGTTAAAGGACTGGCGGCGTTCTGCTGCCTGCTGGTCGCGTTCGGTGTCGCTGCGGAAGTGATGGCGACGCGCGAGAGTGGTCGCGTCGTCGACAAGATCCAGCACCTGATCGCCCACCCCGACCCCAATACCACCCTCTGGACTTTCATCTTGTCCGACGATCCACAGGTGCTCGACCTGCGCTACGTCCTGCTTTCCCTCATCGGTCTGACCTCGGCATTGCTCGTGTTGCGCTACTTGCGCATCACCTTCGAAATGAAGTTGAGCATGACCATGGTCTATTACATCCGCGAAGCCGTGTACGACAAATTGCAGCGGGTCGGCTTTAAGTTCCACGACGCCCTGTCGAGCGGGCAGCTCATCAACCGGTCGCTGACCGATCTGCAGAACGTCCGCGCGTTTCTGCAGACAGCGTTGCTGACGAGCCTGGACATCGTTCTGATCGTCGGGGGGTACATCATCCTCGTGCTGACGCGCTCG
>JBBRHE010000293.1:0-3106 GCA_038223165.1 Tepidisphaerales bacterium | reverse complement strand
CGATCGCGTTGACGGCGTTGTTGTTCTCGACAAGCCGCAATATTTCCGAATCTCTTGCTGGCGAGATTGTCGACACCGAAACGTCGCGCGTGTGATCTCTGGTCCTGTCCAGAGATGGCTCTCGGTGCCACAGGCGGCTTGCCCGCCCGTGCAAATTCCCGGAACAAAGACACTTGCGGGCAAGCCGCCTGTGGCGATTATCTCGCGTTCGACTGAGTCTTCGCGCCAACCCTTACCCTTCCCGCCCTTCCACCGCCGCCAGCAGAATGCCCGTTGCCAAGGCCAGTCGGCGGTCGAGGTTGCATTGCGGGTCGGTGACGTCAACCGCGAGCTTCTTCACGAACGGGTTGAAGTTCTGGTGATACATGACCACATGTTGCCCACCCATCTCCATGTGATATTTCTGCGGCATGAACAGCGTCGCCGCCTCGATGAACCGCCGGACCAGCGCCAGAATCTGGCTGTCCTCACGCACGACCGCGATCTCGCGCTCGGCGGCGTCCAGTACGGTCCACTCGTCGCGAATCATGCTCTTAAACCCCCGCCGGCGCAAACTTCCCACGCGCTGTTTGGCGATCGGGTCGTACACGTCATAGCTGGCGCCAAAGTCGATGATCGACCGCGCCTGGATCGTCAGCACCTCGGTGCCCATGTCCTCACCAGTGTACAGCCGAATGTCTTCCTTCAGCTTGAACGCCTTCAGCTTGGAATACAGGACCACATTCCCCTCGGCGTCATACACGTGAAACGCCTCGCCGAAGATCTTGAAAACCTTCTGGCGGATGACGTAATGATCCTGAGAAAATCGCGGGTCGTTCGGTTGGGTGGAACGGTAGTCGAGCGTCATGGCTGGCAGTATCGCATCGCGACGGGTACGAGACAAAGGTGCCGATGATCAGCGACAACAGAATGCATGCAATTAATCACCGTCTCCACGACTAATTGAAGACGTCCGCGTTAGCACCCCGTTCTCCCCTGAATTGTCGCGGCTCTATCTGCACGGGGCAGGTTCAAGGTTTTCGCTTATTCGCCCGGCGTCGGGTGGCGAGTTGGCGTTTGACTTCGGCCAAGGAGATGGACGGCTCAGCCGAGTCAGACGCGATGGCTTCCCGCAGGATGCGTGACAGGCCGCGGTCCTCGACGAGTTCGGACATACGCAGAAAGTCCTTCTCAGGAAGGACGACGAATCGCTTCCCCTTTTCGTTGGTTCAGAGTTGTGGTCGGAGCTTGGTCACGCGATTACCTTTCATTCATACGCTTCAGAGCGGTGGACGATCCGATGCACCACAATCCGGGAGGCCTCGGGTTGGAACAGCACGCGCCAGTCGCCCACGAGCAATTGATAGCCCGGCGTGTAGTTTGCCAGCCGCTTGAGCCGCGTCGATGTCTTCGCGTTCTAGGTAGGGATAGCCGTAAACGATTCAATTGCTCGGCTGTCCTGCGGCGAGGAATCCACAAGGAAAAGAGCGGGACATGTCCGATTAAGAGACAAGAACGGGGGCGGCGGAAGCGGGACGGATCTGGTTGTTACTTAAGTGGCAAGGTGCGCCAAGCAGCGTGCTGGCGCGCACCGGAAGTTTTTCGATTCGCAAAGATTCTTTGTCCATATTCCTCGACGGAATCTCAAGTCACTCATCTAAAAAGCGCGCGAGGGTGCGTTGGCGCGCATCGGAGTCGGGAGGGTTAGGAAACGTTGTGTTGGCGGATGGCAAAAGTCATCCACGATGTTCTTTGGCAATTGAATAGGCGGTGTGTGGCGCATGGAAGGCGTGAGGGCCATTGCGCGCTGGGGTCGGGAGTGAGAAAGAGAGCGTGAAATGGGGTCGTAGGGATCGCTGTCGGTTTGTGTCGTTTGTGGTCGTTTATATGTCGGTTCTATGTCGTTTGCATGTCGGTTTCAGGACCGTTTTTAGGGAGGCCCGGAAACGTAATTCTCTTCGGGGAATGATGTTAAAGGAAAGCGAGGGTGCTGAAACTTTTTTAGTTGTGAGGCAAGGGGCACTAGCTAGCGTTCGAAAGGGGCTCGCGCGGGGCGCCGATTGTCGTTAGCTGGATGGCGACCAGCGTCAGGTCGTCGTTCAGCGCGCGTGGGCCGCGGAAGGTGTCGACGGTGCGGACGGTGGCGTCGAGCAAACCTTGAGCGGAAGGGTATTGGCCGAAGAGGGATTTCTGCAGGCCGTCGGTGCCGAGGCGGTCGCCACTGGGGGCCTGGGCGTCGGGGACGCCGTCGGTGTAGAGCAAAATGCTGGCGGCGGCGGGTAAGGGAAAGCGTTCGGTTGGATAGGCGATTTCGGCCTCGATGCCCAGGACCAGTTCGGGCGTGATCGGTAGTTCCAGGTACGCCCCCCCATCACTCACGAGTGGCGATGGGTGGCCCGCGGTCGCGATCTCGACGACGCCTTTCTGCAGATCCAGCACGAGCAGTGACATCGTTACGAACTGGCCGTGGAACACCTGCACGCAGAGCTGGCGATTGACCTCTTCAAGGCATTTACCCGGATCGAGCACGCGCGGCATCGTCGTGCGGATGAGCAACTGCGTTGTGGCCATGAGGAACGCAGCGCTCATGCCGTGACCGGTTACGTCACCGATGACGACCACCGTGCGGCCATCCGGCAGGTCGAACCAGTTGTAAAAGTCACCACTGATGTGGCTCGCGGGTGTGTTGAGCGCTGCGATGTCCACCGCGTGTGCTTTGGGCGTGGGGTTGTGGACGGGCAGCCAGGCAAGCTGGATGTCGCGGGCCTGATCGAGTTCCTTCCGCAGCATGTCGTGGCGCATGCGCTCCATGCGGATGCGGCCACGGATGAGGATGACCGCGGTCGACACCAGCAATGCCGTCATGCCAACGATCGCGATGCCCGCCCAGATGATGGCACGGCGGAAGACGTTGTTCACGACAAGGTCAACCTCGCGCAACGCGGTGGCGATGTAGATCCACCACATCTTGCCGGGCAGCCTGATCGGCTCGGCATTGATGATCGCCGGCTCGAGCGTCACACCCTGGTATTCAAGGTGCCGATCGAGCGTCAGGCCCGCAGGCTTGCCTCCTGCGATGATCGCCTTGGCGGCGTTCTGAATCTCGGGGATCGGTAGCTGCAGGATG
>JBBRHE010000292.1:0-3193 GCA_038223165.1 Tepidisphaerales bacterium | reverse complement strand
CTTACTTGGAACTAAGCTATGAACAACTACAAATTTGATATTTCACTCACTGCTCCTGCCTTGACTGTTTATGAGGCGTTGACAACGCAGCGCGGCATCCGAGGTTGGTGGACTGCGTCCTGTGATGCGGGCACAGCCATTGGCGAGCAGATCACGGTCAGGTTTGGCACGACCTTCAAAACAATGCGCATAGAGACCCTGCGACCAGAGGCAGAGGTTCGCTGGCACGTCATAGAAGCGCAACTAGATGTCCCCGGATTGACACGCACCAAGGAATGGGTTGGAACTACTATCGTATTTCACCTTGAGCCACAATCCCCTTCTGCCACTCTGATACAAATGGAGCACATTGGACTGACGCCGCAAGTTGAGTGCTTCGAGCTTTGCAGTCAGGGCTGGCTTCAGTTTCTGGGGAGTCTCAAGACTTATGTCGAGACTGGCACAGGTACACCTTATGTCGATCCGGCGGCCTAACCATGCACTCCAGCGGAGACCGGATAGGGGGACATCACTCAATACTTTAGAGTGATGTCCCGAATGCCATTCACTTAAGCGGTCAAGGGCGAGGATAACGGACAGGTACAATTGCCGGAGAGATCTACCCGTCCCGTCTTCTACGTCCCTTTGCAACGCCCCCGCCCTCATCCCCGTCACCCACTGACCCGGCCCCGCCGCGCCGAATCGCACGCTGGCCCGCCCGCGCCGAGTGATGCCGGATTGTGGCGCCAAGTCCTAACGAAACTGCCGTCGATATTCGCCGGGGCTTACATAATGGAATCGGCGGAAGACTTTGCACAGATGATTCGCGTCGGCGAAACCGCAGGCACTGGCGATGACTTCCAGTTTGTCGTCGCTCTGTTGCAGCCGACGGGTGACCTCGCGCAACTTCGTTTCCGTGACGAACTGGCCCGGTGACAGGCCGGTCGTCACCTTGAAGTGGTGGGTGAACCCGCTTCGCGACATGCCATAGCGAGCCGCGATCGACTCGACGTCGATTGGTTCGGTGAGTCGTCGCTCGACATCGGTCCGCACATCGTCCAGCAACCGCTCGCGGGGCGATTGGGGATAGGTCCGCAGTTCGCACGCGCGTTCCCAGGCCATGACGACATCAAATAGCGTTGACTCGAATGCGAAGACATCCGAGAAGGTTTTGCGGCAGATCTGCTCGTGCAGCCCGACCAGTTTCCCAACCACGTTGTCATCCGGCCGCGTTTCCAGCACGGGCCCACTGCGTGCGATGCGATGGCGGACGCGCTCGACGAGGTAAGGCTGACGCACCATGCACCAGAAGAATGTCCACGATGGTGATTCGGTGGGCAGGTAGTAACGATGTGCCGATGGCAGCACGGCGGCGAACATGGAACCCGCCGGCACACGCCGAGTGATGCCGTCCGATTCAAACGCACCCCAGCCGTCGAGCGTGTATTGCATCAGCACCAACGGATGTCGCGGATCACCCCGCCGTTCACCGGGCCAGTTGTACGCGCCGGGGTCGGTACGCGTTTCATACCCCACGATGGCGTGCTGCTCAGCGGCCAGCCGCATCGACTCGGCCGTGCCGGTCGTGCAGAACCGCTTCAAGCGGGCTTCGATCGTCTTCATGCTCACAAATAGACTATACAAGTCCCGATCAGACCCTTGCAAGCGGCGATTTACGCGTCATGATTGGGTTTGTTCGGACGGAAGCGAACGTCACAAACGTCCCATTTCGGAGATTTAGCGTATGTCTATCAAGATCGCCATGATCGGCGCCGGTGCTGTCGGTTGGACCCGTCGGCTGATGCACGACCTGCTCAAGGTCCCTGAGTTTGCCAGCATGACTTACGCGCTGACGGATATCTCTGAGCGCAACCTCGACATGGCGGCGCAACTGTGCCGGCGCGACGTGGAGGCGAACGGTTTCCCGACGAAGATTATCTCGACGACCGACCGCCGCGAGGCGTTGAAGGACGCCGACTATGTGATCTGCGCCATCCGTCAGGGTGGCCTTGAAGCGTTCAAGACGGACATCGATATCCCACTGAAGTACGGCGTGGACCAGTGCGTGGGCGACACGATCTGCGCTGGTGGCATCATGTACGCCCAGCGGACGATCCACGCGCTACTGGAGTTCTGCCGCGACATTCGTGAGGTCTGCAAACCCGGCGCGATCCTGCTGAACTACGCCAACCCCATGGCCATGAACACGTGGGCCTGCAACAAGTATGGCAAGGTGCCGACGATCGGGCTGTGTCATGGTGTGCAGGGCGCGCACTGGCAGATTACCAGCGCGATCGAAGCCCACCTCAAGAGCACCGGGCAGATGCCCAAGGATTACTTCACGCCGGGCCACAAGCTCAACGACCACTGGGGCAACGATTTCGACTTCAAGTTCGGTCTGCACCGCAGTGAAGTTCCCGTCATCGCGGCTGGGCTGAACCATCAGACGTGGTTCGTCAAAGTGCAGTGGAATGGCAAGGACGTGACCGCCAATCTGCCCGAGTGGATGAACGCCATCCCAGCGTATCGAAAGAGCGAAAAGGTCCGCCTCGATGTGCTCAACCGATTCGGGTACTACAGCACCGAATCGAACGGCCACCTCTCTGAATACTTGCCCTGGTATCGCAAGCGCACGAACGAGATCAACCAGTGGATCGACCTGTCCAGTTGGATCAACGGTGAGACCGGTGGTTACCTGCGCGTCTGCACCGAGGGTCGCAACTGGTTCGAGACCGACTTCCCCAACTGGCTGAAGGAACCCGCCCCGAAGATTGCCGAGCAGGGTCGCAGCGAAGAGCACGGCAGCTACATTATCGAGGGGCTGGAGACCGGGCGCGTCTATCGCGGGCACTTCAATATTCAGAACGTCAACCACATCACCAACCTACCCAACGGGTGCGTGATCGAGATCCCGGGTTACGTCGACAAGAACGGCGTGAACATGCCGGTCGTGGGTGACCTGCCGCTGGCGACGGCGGCGACGTGCAATGTCACTGCTCGCGTGCAGGAAATGGGTATGGAGGCGGCAGTGCACGGCGACGTGATGCTGCTGAAGCAGGCCATGCTGCATGATCCACTGGTCGGCGCCGTGTGTAATCCGGAAGAGATCTGGCAGATGACCGACGAAATGCTCGTCGCCCAGGCCGAGTGGCTGCCACAATACGCCGCCAACGGCTCGATCGCGGCCGCCAAGGCCCGGTTGGCCGAGCACGAT
>JBBRHE010000291.1:0-3220 GCA_038223165.1 Tepidisphaerales bacterium | reverse complement strand
CCTCCCTCCCTCGACACCTTGAATCCCTCCGCCAACTTCACCCCCTGCAGAACCGTCACGCGCAATGGAGCGAAGATGCGCGCGACGCTCTCTACCGTTGCGCCATACCGATCGAGCACCTCGCGTATCGGCCCGTCCGGTGGCACGATGAGCATGTCGCCGTCCACCTCCACCGGCACGTGAAGGTTCCCCAGTTCCAGCGCGACCACTGCGAGCGTCGAAGGGTTCGCGAAAGTGGCAACCCACACGTTCACCGGCTGGACACGCACGACCAGCGACGCGCCCGCCGCATTCCGCAGCACATCTCCATCCCGCAGTGACCGCCCGCGCGGTGGCAGGATGCCGACCGCGACGCCAGCACGTGTGGTCTTGCGGATCGCCGGTAGGGCGCAGTCGTCCCACGACAACTCGACAGCGTCGGGCGGTTCGGTTTGGCTGAACCCGGCGTCGGCGATGTTCCCCAAGATGCGATCGAAAAGCATGGTTGTGGTGCCCGAAGAGGTCGGCGCGTATGCTACCGACAACCAACCGGCCAGCCCACAACTGACGCGCATGCGATCCGTCGACGAAGCCCAGTCCGCCTCGCCACCCTCGGCCGTGAACCCGCGTCGCGCCCTGCGCAAAGGCGACGGTCGACTGGTCGTCAGCAATGTTGAAGGCCTGTCCACCGTCACGACCTCCGCTGCGACCAACCCGATGAAGCTCCTCGTCCCACGAGCCCGCGCCATCTGCGCCTGGGCCTTCACCAGCACATTCGGTGGTGGCCTGCTTGCGGGCGATTGCGTCGACCTCGATATCACGGTTGGTGAGCATTCGTCGCTGCTGCTCGGCACACAGGCGTCGACAAAGGTCTACCGCAGCCCGAACGCGCTGGCCGCTAAGCAGTCGCTGCACGCGACCGTCGCTGCGGGCGCGTTGCTCGCGGTCCTGCCCGACCCGGTGACCTGCTTTGCGAACGCATCTTATGAACAGCGGCAGCGCTTTGACGTCGCGCCCGGTGGTTCGCTGCTGCTGCTCGATTGGATCACCAGTGGCCGGCTTGCGCGGGGTGAAAGGTGGGCCTTCACGCGCTACCTCAGCCGCAACGACTTCTTCATGGCCGACCGTCACGTCGCCAGTGACGCGCTGCTGCTCGATGGTGCATTCGAACCGATCTCTTCTCCCCAGCGGATGGGCCGGTTCGACTGTTACGCGACACTCTTCGCCGTCGGCCCGCTGGTGTCGGCCGGCGCCAAGGCGATGATAGCGGACGTCACGGCCGTCCCACTGCGTCGCAACGCTCCATTGCTCGTCTCTGCCAGTCCGCTCGCAGAGGGTGTCGTCCTGCGCGTACTGGGCGATTCTGCCGAACGTGTCGGTCGTTTCCTGCGCGACCGGCTCGCATTCGCCTGGCCACTGGTTGGTGAAGACCCGTGGACACGAAAGCCTTAACACGAGGGTCCGCTCATGCACCTTTCGCCTCGAGAGATCGACAAGCTCCTCCTTCACAACGTGGGCTTCCTCGCCCAGAAGCGGTTGGCGCGCGGGCTGCGCCTCAACCACCCCGAAGCCGTCGCGCTCATTGCCAGCGTCGTGCTCGAGTTCATCCGCGACGGTAAGCGCGTCGCCGAGCTGATGTCGCTGGGCCAGCAGATGCTCGGCCGGCGGCAGGTCATGCCCGGTGTGCCGGAACTGATCTACGACGTGCAGGTCGAGGGCACCTTCCCCGACGGCACGAAGCTCGTGACGGTGCATCACCCGATCGCGTCCCTCGATGGCAAGCTCGAGATGGCCCTCTACGGCAGTTTTCTGCCCACGCCCGACCTGACCGTCTTCGGTGACCTGCCAGGTGACACACCGGGTGAAGTGACCACCGCTGCCGGCAACCTCATGTTGAACGACGACCGTGTCGCGATCGACCTTGCGGTCACGAACATCGGGGATCGGCCAATCCAGGTCGGCAGTCACTACCACTTCGTCGAAACCAACCCCAGCCTGACGTTCGACCGCGCTGTCGCGTACGGCAAGCGCCTCGACATCCCCGCAGGCACCGCGGTGCGCTTCGAGCCCGGTGAGACGAAGACCGTCAAGCTCGTCGACATCGCCGGCAACAAGGTCATTGCCGGTGGCAACAACTACGCAAGTGGACCCGTGACGGACGCCGGTCGCGCCAAAGCCGCGACGATCGCCTGAACCCAGCAGATCCAACGATACAGGAACCCTAGTCATGGCTTACTCCATTCCCCGTTCTACTTACGCCGACATCTATGGCCCCACCGTTGGCGACCGTGTGCGCCTCGGTGACACTGGTCTGATTCTCGAAGTCGAAAAGGACTTCGCGGTCTATGGTGACGAGTGCAAGTTCGGCGGAGGCAAGGTGCTTCGTGAAGGCATGGGCCAGGCCGCGGGGGTGAGCCAGGCGGACGCGCTGGATCTGGTCATCACCAACGCGCTGGTCGTCGACTACACCGGCATCTACAAGGCGGACATCGGCATCAAGGCCGGGCGCATCAGTGGTATCGGCAAGGCCGGCAACCCCGACGTCATGAAGGGTGTGACCCAGGGCATGATCGTCGGGGTGACGACGGAAGTCATCGCCGGTGAAGGGCTCATCCTGACCGCCGGTGGGATCGATAGTCACATCCACTACATCTGCCCCCAACAGGCTTACGAAGCGATCGCTGCGGGCCTGACGAC
Source organism: Tepidisphaerales bacterium (assembly GCA_038223165.1). Taxonomy (GTDB): domain Bacteria; phylum Planctomycetota; class Phycisphaerae; order Tepidisphaerales; family Tepidisphaeraceae; genus DASYHQ01. The sequence continues at coordinate 544 of JBBRHE010000291.1, read as the reverse complement.
GATGATCGGGGGTGGCACCGGCCCTGCCGTCGGCACGTGCGCGACGACCTGCACGCCCGGCGCCTTCTACACCCAGATGATGCTGCAGGCGACCGACGCGTTGCCTCTCAACTTCGGCTTCACCGGCAAGGGCAACACCGCCCACCCCGCAGGGCTCGCCGAGCAGATCGTGTCGGGACAGATCGGGCTCAAGCTTCACGAAGACTGGGGCACAACGCCCGCAGCCATCGACTGCTGCCTGACCGTCGCCGAGCAGTACGACGTCGCGGTGACGATCCACACGGACACGCTCAACGAGTCCGGCTTCGTCGAATCCTCCATCGCGGCGTTCAAGGGCCGCACGATCCACACCTACCACACCGAGGGCGCCGGCGGTGGGCACGCGCCGGACATCATCAAGGTCGTTGGTGAGACGAACGTCCTGCCCAGCAGCACGAACCCCACGCGCCCTTACACCGTCAACACGCTCGACGAGCACCTGGACATGCTGATGGTCTGTCATCATCTGGATCCCTCCCTTCCTGAAGATGTGGCGTTCGCCGAG
>JBBRHE010000290.1:0-3429 GCA_038223165.1 Tepidisphaerales bacterium | reverse complement strand
AAGAACTCGTCGGTGCCGACGTATTCGTACTTCTTTCCCTTGTCGTCGCCCGGCAACTCGGTGCGAGTGGTCGCGCTGATGGCGTAGCGGATCCCCGTCTCCTCCTGGAGGCGTTTGGCGATCGTGCTCTTGCCCACGCCGGACGGACCGACGAGGACGATGAGCAGGCCGGGATGTTCAGTCGTATCAGACATTTTCGTAGGGTCCGCTTTAGCGGACGTCATTTGTGCGATTGATCACAGCAAGCCAACTCAGCTCCGGCGATTCAAAAATCTTGAATCAGCCATGGCGACGCGAACATAAAGGCGATGACGGCAAAAACGGCCAAAGCAATGACAATTTTGTACGCCAGATCACATAGCTCGCTAAGCTGCGTCGTCGCGGTTCGGATACACGGTATTCCAGCGGCCCCACAATCACTCCACGTTTTGCACCTGCTCCTTCAAACGGTCGATCGCGCCCTTAATTTCCACGCAGTGCTTGGCAATCGTCGCGTCGTTCGCTTTCGACCCGATCGTGTTCGCCTCGCGGAGCATTTCCTGGGTGATGAAGTCGAGCTTGCGGCCGGCGTGGTCGCCTTCCTTGCAGGCGTCGGTGAACGCGACCAGGTGCGTTGACAGCCGTTGGATTTCCTCGGCGATGTCGGCGCGCTCTGCGAACACTGCCACTTCGCGGATCAGGTCGTTCTCGTTCACGCGTAATTCGGCTTTTTGCATTAGTTGGTTGACGCGCTGCGTCAGCCGCTTGTGATAGTCGTCGACGACCATCGGAGCGCGCTTGCTGATCTCGGCGAGGCTGTTGCCGATGACGCCGAGGTGTTTGGACAGTTCCTTGAACAGCGACTCACCCTCACGGCGGCGCATGACGTCGAGCTTGTCGATCGCTTTGCGGGTCAGGTCGCGGATGATCTGGCCGTGCTCGGCGATCTCGTCGGCCTCGTCGCGCGGTTCGCTGCACACACCGGGCAGTTGTACGAGGCTGGCCAGGTCGATCGTCAGCAGGCGGTCGAGGCCCTTCACCTGTTGCAGTTGTTCGACGTACGACTTAAGCGCCTCGACGTTGATGTGGTACGCGGCCTCGGCGCTGTCGGAGCGCATCTTGAGGATGTAGGTGATGCTGCCGCGACCGAGCTTTTCGCGGAGCATGGATTCGAGCTCGGGCTCGAGGCCGCTGACGGTGTCGGGGAGCTTGATGACCGGCTTAAAATAGCGGTTGTTGAGCGAGCGGATCTCGCAGGCGTAGTGCGTGCCCGCCTTCTCCGCCGACGCGTCGCCAAAACCGGTCATGCTGACGATCATAGTTCCTCTTTCACGAGACGAGCGGGACGATCCCAGCAATGCGATTAGGGACGTGTGGTCGGCGCGGGCACTGCCGGGACGGGGTTGGTCGTCGCTGCCGGTGGGGCGTCGATGACGGCCGCGGTGCCGGTCGGGACAGGCGTAACGGTCGGCATGGCGGCAGCCGGGATGGTCGTGGGGGCCGCTTGCGTCGTCGGCGCGACCATGGCAGGTGCCGGGGGTATCGCGTCCGTAGTGCCTGTCGCCGTCGATGCTGCGCCCGCTGTCGCAGCGCCCGTGGCGGTGGTGGTGGCTTTGCTCGACGTGTTGGTCATCAGGTTTAGAATGACTGCCAGCACGACGAACAGCCCGAACACGACCGCTGTCGCCCAGGTCAGGACGTCACCGGTCTTGCTGCCAAACGCGGTGTTGCCACCCATGCCACCAAACGCGCTAGCGAGACCACCGCCACGACCCTTTTGGATGAGGATCAGCAGGATCATGAACAGAGAGACGAGGACGAAGAGGGTCATCGTCGTATAGAGGCCGAAGGTATACATAAGTTGCCAGTTGCCAGTTGCCAGTTGCCAGTGGAAATGCCGCGATGGTCTTTGCCTTCACTGGCAAATGACAACGGGCAACTGGCAACTCATTTTAAACTCAAACCGCTGCGTTCACGATCGCCAGGAAGCTGTCGACCTTCAATGCCGCGCCACCGATGAGCCCACCGTCGACATCGGGTTGACCCAGCAAACCCTTGGCGTTCTCGGGCTTCATGCTGCCGCCATACTGAATGCGGACCTTATCCGCGAAGTCTTTGTTCCAGATTTTGGCGACCGTTTGACGGACGAACGCGTGCACTTCCTGCGCCTGCGCGTCGGTCGCGTTTCGGCCAGTGCCGATCGCCCACACGGGCTCATACGCAATGACGACGCGGTTGGGGTTGTCCATCTTCGTCGACAGTTCGTTCAATTGCTTCTCGACGACCGCGAACGTCGTATTGGCGTCGCGTTCTTCCAGCTTCTCACCGACGCAATGCACGACCGTCAACCCACCCGCGTACGCAGCGTGGGCCTTCTTCGAGACCAGCTCGCCTGGCTCATTGAGCACATGACGGCGTTCACTGTGACCGGTCAGCACGAAGTGAGCGCCGACATCCTTAAGCATGTCGACCGACACTTCACCCGTGAACGCGCCAGCTTTCTCGAAGTAAACATCCTGCGCGCCAACGACGAGCTTGGAATGCGCCACCGCCTGCGCGACCGCGTCGATGTAGACGAACGGCACCGCGATGCCCGTCTCCACACCCGCGGGCACACCCGCAGCCACGGCGTTGGCCAAGTCGACGGCCGAGGCCTTGGTGGTGTTCATCTTCCAGTTGCCAGCGATGAAAGGTGATCTTGCCATAGTATTCCGATATCCGTTCAACGCAGAGAACGCTGAGGCTTCGCAGAGAACCGCGGAGACGTCAAAATCAATAGTTGCTCCTCTGCGTAACTCTGCGTTTTTTCGCTGCGCCTCAGAGTTGCTTCTTCTGCATTAGGCGGTCGCCAGTTCCCCGACTTCCGCAAATTCTTTCCCCGTCACCGCAGCGATCGCCTTTAGCTTGCCCATCAGCACCTTAAATGTCTCAGGCAGCAGCGCCTGTGGGCCATCGCACTGGGCCTCTGCGGGGTTGTAGTGCACTTCAATGATCGTCCCGTGCGCGCCCGCAGCCATGCCCGCCAACGCGATGGCGCCCACGAAGTCCCGCCTGCCCGCGGCGTGGCTCGGGTCGACCACGATCGGCAAATGGCTTAACTGCGACGCCACCGGCACGCTGGTGATGTCCAGCGTGTAACGAATGCTGTCTTCAAATGTCTTGATCCCGCGCTCGCAGAGGATGACCTTGCGGTTCCCCTGGCTCAGGACGTACTCAGCGCTCAGCAACCAGTCCTTCACCGTCGCGGCCAGGCCGCGCTTCAGTAGGACTGCTTTGCGCGTCTTGCCAACCTCGCGCAACAGGTCGAAGTTCTGCATGTTCCGAGCGCCGATCTGGAACATGTCGGTGTATTTGTAGACCAGATCCACGTCGCGGGTGTCCATCACCTCGGTGACGATTTTCAGCCCTGTCTTCTCCCGCGACTCGGCGAGCATCTTCAGCCCCTGCTCG
>JBBRHE010000289.1:0-3456 GCA_038223165.1 Tepidisphaerales bacterium | reverse complement strand
CCTGATGGTTGCGACTCTGTCTCACCGGATGATTCCTTGAATGCCTTTCCCCCGCGCATAAGATCGCAGCACCATGCCCATCACCACGAACGCGTTCGGTTGTGAATCCATCCTGAAAACCAAAGGCGGTGACATCACCATCTCGCGGCTTGGCTCACTGGCTAAGGCCGGTATCGGGGACCTGTCGAAGTTGCCGTTTTCGATCAAGGTGCTGCTCGAGAGCACGCTGCGTAATGTCGACAACTTCATCGTGAACGAAGAGGACGTCGTCCGGCTGGTGAAGTGGAAACCACAGGCTCCGCTGCAGGTCGAGGTGCCGTTCAAGGTGGCGCGGGTCATCCTGCAGGACTTCACGGGTGTGCCGTGCGTGGTCGACCTCGCTGCGATGCGCGCTGCGATGAAGCGTGCCGGCGGCGACCCCCAGAAGATCAACCCGCTGGTCCCGGTCGACCTGGTCATCGACCACAGTGTGCAGGTGGACGAGTTCGGCACGAAGTTCGCGCTGATGAACAACGTGAAGACCGAGTTCCAGCGCAATCGCGAGCGCTACGAGTTCCTCAAGTGGGGTCAGAAGGCGTTCAAGAATTTTGGCGTCGTCCCACCGGCCACGGGCATCGTTCACCAGGTGAACCTCGAGTACCTCGCGAAGGTCGTCTTCACGAAGGACGCCGTGGCGATGCCGGACACCCTCGTGGGCACCGACAGTCACACGACGATGATTAACGGCCTGGGCGTTGTCGGGTGGGGTGTGGGTGGTATCGAGGCCGAGGCGTGCATGCTCGGTCAGCCGATCTACCTCGTCACGCCGGAAGTCGTCGGCTTCAAACTGCATGGCCGACTGTCCGAAGGCGCGACCGCGACGGATCTGGTGCTGACGATCACGCAGATCCTGCGTTCGTTCGGCGTGGTCGAAAAATTCGTCGAGTTCTACGGCCCAGGCCTGGCGTCCATGAGCGTCGCCGACCGCGCGACCATCGCCAACATGGCCCCCGAGTACGGCGCGACCATTGGGTTCTTCCCGATTGACGAGCAGACGCTGACGTACCTGCGCCTGACAGGCCGCACTGAAAATCACGTTGACCTCGTCGAACGATACAGCAAGGAACAGGGCCTCTGGCGCAGCGACACGGTCGAGCCGACGTTTACTCAGTTGCTCGAACTGGACCTGGGCACCGTCGTCCCCAGCCTCGCCGGACCCAAGCGGCCACAGGATCGTGTGGATCTGCCGGGTGTGCGCAAGACCTACCGCAGCAACTTTGCCGATGCGATCAAGGAAAAGCCTGCCAAGGCCTCGCCGCTGGGTGGTGGCGCTGCGGGCAAGGCGGAAGAGAACGAAGGTGGCGTCGCGGTCGTTGCGGAAGTCGCTGCCGAGAATCAGCTCAAGCATGGCGCGGTCGTCATCGCAGCCATCACCAGTTGCACCAACACGAGCAACCCTGACGTCATGATCGCTGCGGGTATGCTTGCCAAGAAGGCGGTCGAGAAAGGGCTGACGCAGAAGCCGTTCGTGAAGACGTCGCTTTCACCCGGCAGTCGGGTCGTCACCGATTACTTCGAGAAAGCTGGTTTGCAGACCTATTTGGATCAGGTCGGTTTCCAGACGACCGGTTACGGCTGCATGACCTGCATCGGCAACAGTGGCCCCCTGCCCGAGCACATCGCGGCCGAGGTGGAAGCCAAGGACCTCGTCGTCGCTGCGGTGCTGAGCGGCAATCGTAACTTTGAAGGACGCATCAACCCGCACGTGAAGGCCAACTTCCTTGCCAGCCCACCGCTGGTTGTCGCGTACGCGTTGGCCGGGACAATTGATATCGACCTGCAGACCGAGCCGCTTGGCACGGGCAAGGATGGTCAACCCGTCTTCCTGAAGGACATCTGGCCAACGCAGAAGGAAGTGAACGACACGGTGGCGTCGGCGTTGTCACCAAGCCAGTTCATCAAGCAGTACGAAAACGTCGGCAGCAAGAACGAGCAGTGGAATGCGATCCCGGTCAAGGGTGGCGAGCTGTTCGAGTTCGCCGACGACAGCACCTACATCCAGGAACCACCCTTCTTCACCGACCTGAAGCCCGAGCCCGACCCGATCAAGGCAATCACCGGCGCGCGCGTGCTGGTGATGGTGGGTGACAGCGTGACGACGGACCACATTTCACCGGCTGGTGACATCAAGAAAGCCAGCCCGGCGGGCAAGTTTCTGATGGACAGTGGTGTGAAGCCGCTGGACTTCAACAGTTACGGCGCCCGCAGAGGCAATGACCGTGTGATGACGCGCGGCACATTCGCCAACATCCGCTTGAAAAATCTGCTCGCCCCCGGCACGGAAGGTGGCGTCACTCGGTACCTCGGCAAGCCCGGCGAAAATGGTGAAACCGTCGAACCGATCTACGACGCGTCGATGAAGTACCAGGCCGCCGGTGTGCCACTGGTCGTGCTGAGCGGCAAGGACTACGGCATGGGCAGCTCGCGCGACTGGGCCGCCAAGGGCACGTTCCTGCTTGGTGTGAAGGCCGTCATCGCAGAGAGCTTCGAACGCATCCACCGCAGCAATCTGGTCGGCATGGGCGTGCTGCCGCTCGTCTATAAGAAGGGTGAAAACCGCACGACGGTCGGTTTGACCGGTCAGGAATTCTTCGACATCAACGTCGGTGACGGCCTCAAGCCCGGTCAGGACATCATCGTCAAAGCCACCGCTACCGACGGCAAGGTGACGACGTTTGCCACGACCTGCCGCATCGATACACCGGTGGAAATCGAGTACTACCGCAACGGTGGCATCCTGCACACGGTGCTGCGGAGCATCCTGAAGAAGGGGTAACCTCTTGCCCCTCTCCCATGTACCCATGGGAGAGGCTGGATGAGGGTGATTGGAGTTGCGAACAGGCGGCTCCAGGCAAAGAGAATCTCGTGCGCCGTTCGAAATCACCCTCACCCAACCTCTCCCGGCGTACCGGGAGAGGGGCCAGAGCATGCACCTGCTCGCCTGTCGGAATCGCCTAGCCGCCCTGCGTCACTTTCAGTACCATCCCAGCGTCTCAAGCACGCACTGGAGTACCTCGATGTCCTCAGACGTTCGCCACAACTGGACCAAGCCCGAGATTCGCGCGATTCACGATCGGCCGTTGCTGTCGCTCGTGTACGACGCTGCGACCGTGCATCGGGCGCATCACGATGAACGCGAGGTCCAGGTCTGCAAGCTGATCTCGATCAAAACGGGTGGCTGTCCGGAAGACTGCAGCTATTGCAGCCAGTCGAGCCGCTACGAGACCGAGGTGAACGCATCGCCGTTGATGCAGAAGGAAGAAGTCCTCGGCATCGCTCAAAAGGCCAAGGAAGCTGGCGTCACGCGCGTCTGCATGGGCGCGGCCTGGCGAAACGTGCGCGACAACAAGCAGTTCGACCGCGTCGTCGACATGGTGCGCGACGTTAACGACATGGGCCTGGAAGTCTGCTGCACCC
>JBBRHE010000288.1:0-3504 GCA_038223165.1 Tepidisphaerales bacterium | reverse complement strand
GTGCCCGCGGTGACGGCCGACTGGCTGAAGACCTGCTTGAGGTTCTCGTTCTTGTAGAAGAACTGCTCGGCATAGCCAGCCTCGGCGGGGCTGCCGTGCGTGCGAGAGGTGCCGGAGAAGAAGAAGTCGTAGGCCCAGTCGGCGCTGTAGACGTTGCTTGTGCCGACTTGCGTCCAACCGGTGACGGGGTCTGCGCCGTCAATGACAACGGTGCCCGGCTGCTCGGCTTTGAACGTGATCGGCGCCGTCGCCGTGCCGTTGGTGTTGATCGTGATCGACTCGCGATACGTGCCGGGACGGATGATGATGACGTCACCCGGACCCGCCAGCGCCGCCGCCTTGCTGATCGAACGCAGCGGGGCGCTCGACGAGCCACTGGCGGTGTCGTTGCCACTCGTGCTGACGTAGAACGTCTGGTCAACCGTGGGGTTGTTGATCGTCACGCTGATCGACGTGCTCTTGGTCGCGCCATCGTCGTCGGTGGCGCGGGCGGTCAGTGTGTAGGTGCCTGCGGACACGTTGACCCACGCGGCGCTGTAGGGGGCGTCGATCGTGGAGCTGATCAGGTTGCCGTTCGAGAAGAACTCGACCTTCTTGACCGACCCATCGGCGTCGGCGGCGTTCACGCGGATCACGTAGTGACCCGGTGAGGCCTGCGACGAACCGTTCGTCGGGTTGATGAACGAGACGGTCGGGGCCTGGTTGACGCCCGTCGTCGGGGTGTCACCCGGCAGTGGGGCCGGTGGCGGGGTGGTGGTCGGTGGTGGTGTGGTCGGTGGTGGTGTGGTGGTCACCGTGTCGGTCACGGTGAACGTGACCGTGTACTGGGCCGAGGCAGTGCCACCCCCGTTGTCGACTGTGTAACCGGTGACGGTCAGTGTGTGCGTACCGACAGTCGGTGTCCACGCGTAGTAGTCGGTGCCGTTGGCTGTGTCACCGGCCAGAGTGTAGGGCGCAGCGTTCTCCATCGCGTAGCTGGCGTTGGCGTCATACCCGAACTTCACGGCCGTCACGGACGAGTTCACGTTGGCGCGAATGTTGAGCCCGCGGTTGGCGAGCGTCGCGAGGTTGATCGTTGCGCCGTCCGACAGCTGGTACAGGTCCTTGTTCGTCACCGCGTCGATCAACGTCAAGCTATTGATGACCGGCGTGGTCACGCTGGGTGAGGCCGGTGGGGTCGTTGGGGTCGTCGGGGTGCTGACAGTGTTGTTGACGACCGTGAACGTCACCGTGTACGCCGCCGATGCCGTGCCGGTGGCGCTTGTGGCGCTATAACCGGTGACAGTGATCGTGTGCGTGCCAACGGTCGGCGTCCACGCGTGGAAATTGGCTCCCGTGTTGCTGTTGAGCGCGTAGGGCGCGCCGTTCTCGACGCGGTAGTTGCTCTTGGCGTCGTAGCCGAACTTCACGCTCTTCACGTAACCGTTCGTGTTGGCGACAACGGTCAGCCCTTTGTTGGCCAGCGCCGCCAGGTCGATTGTGTCACCGTTGTTCAGGGCGTAAAGCTCATTGTCGGTGACGGCGTCATACAGTGTCAGACCGGTGATGCCCGGTGTCGTGACGGAGGCGGCATTGACGCCACCCGGTGTCGGATTGGGCGTCTGGTCCACCGGGTCGGTCGGAACGGTTGGCGCTTCAGGCGCAACGGGCTCCTCAATCGGTGGGGCCACCTCGCCGGTCGGGGTCTCGGTGACCGGCGTTTCATCAACTGGGGTTTCGACAACAGACGTTTCATCGACCGGGGTCTCGATGGCAGGTGAGTCGACGACCGGGATCTCGGTCGACATGTCGGCATCGTCGTCGGCCGGGGTGTCACTGCTGTAAACCGTGGGGTCGAAATAGGTCGGGGTGTACGACTCGATCAACGTGTCGTCGTTGCGCGTCATCGGCGCGGCACCGGCGACACGGGTGATTGTGTTCTTGCCTTCCAGGTCGTAAATCGTATCTACATACGAGAGCGTCACACGGTCGGCGCCCAAACCACCGTAGATCGCGTCGACGCCACCCCCGGCGACGATCGTGTCGTTACCGGCGTCACCGTAGATGGTGGCGTTGATGGTGATGCCCTTGTCGATCGTGATGCGATCCGCTTTCAGGCCTCCGCGGATTTCGATCTGGTCGACCGTGTCGAGTGCTACCTTCTGAACGATCTGCTTGCCGATCCTTGCCTGGATCTGCGAACCGTCTTCGGTCAGGGAGAGGCTGATTTTATTGGAGGTAAGCGCGTCGCCCTGAACCAGGAGGACGCCATCAGTCAGGTTTACCGTCGACATCAAGCGACGGTCTTCTAGACTTTCGATTTTCGTACGTGCCGCTGTGCGCTTTTTATTGTACGTCATGTTGGGCTCATCGACCTTCGGCTAACGCCTGCTGGGGGTGTAAATCAGTGTTGTGAAACTTTTTTCTCCGAGGGGCCCCGTACGACCCGAAACAGTTACTACATCCGGACTCCCTTCACGCCCGATAATCGGCGCAGTGGTTGCGGCCCCGGTCGATGCAATCCTTGCGGAACGCACCAAAACGCCGGCACGCGTACAACCCACGTGTTGTCCTAAAGGGGGACCGGATCACGAATGCCACCGACTCAAAGTTCGGCGGGCGCGATCCAAAAGCGGTCCACAACTGGGAGAAGCAACTTCCGTCCTTGCGCCTCTACCCTCTCCGACACTCGCGTCGACCGTCACTACCACCGGTCTCACTTCCACGAGCGATGTAACTGGAATAAGCCATCCAACCAGACCGTACAAGCAAGATGCAGCAGAGAAAAAACTTTTTTTTAGGCGTTGACGACCATCAAGGTCGTCATGCGTGACAAGCGATCACAAATCGCGAATTTCGATTAAAAATCGAGGGTTATCCACGAAGATAGGAAACCTGTAGCGTTTGGTTGTGCGCGGTTGTTGAGCAGTGAACACAGGCTGATGGCTATGGAAGTGGCACGTTCTCTGCGCGCAGCGCAATCTCTCGATTGACGCGTTAAACGGTCTGCCGTCGCGCGGCAATCGAGATGGCGCGGTCGTAAACGGCCATGATCAAGCGGAAGTTCTGCTCGGCGCTGTAGCGGGTTTCAAACTCTCTGCGAACCTCGAGGCGAATCGCCCGCATCAGCTCGGGGGAGTCCAGAAGCCGGTTCACCTTTGCAGCGATGTCGGCAGCATCTCCCGGGCGGAAACGCAGGCCCGTGCGACCATCGTCAACCACCTCGGCGATCGACCCGATGTCGGCAGCGACGACCGGTGTGCCCTTGGCGTACGCCTCGATCGCGACTCGGCCGAACGTCTCGTACCATTCGCTGGGGAACACCAGCAACGTCGCGCGCCCGATCAGGTCGTACGTCTCAGCGAGCTTCTTCGTCCCGACCGCTTCGATCTTCACACCGCGCGCGATCGCGGCCTGCACCATCGGCATCAGGGGACCATCCCCCACGATCTTCAACGGCAACCGCGGGCCGATCGTCTCCCATGCCTTGATGAGCGAGTCGATCCCCTTCTCCTGAGATAGCCG
>JBBRHE010000287.1:0-3536 GCA_038223165.1 Tepidisphaerales bacterium | reverse complement strand
CGGCGTTTCACGACTACGTCGTCCGCATTCAGGGCGCGAGTGTGACGGTGCTGGTGGACGGCCTGACGGTGTTGAGTGGCGCAACGTTCGACGCGAACCTGAACAACGCGCCAACGCTCGCGAACTGGGCGGTGTTGGGGGACATCACCCAGTCAGCAGCCGGCAGTTACTACCTGGAGTCGGTCGCGGTCACGGTTGTGCCCGAACCTGTGGGCGTGGCGATGTGCGGCATGGCCCTCCCCTTTTTGTTGCGACGCTCACGCCGTTCGTAGTAACACGCTACGCGGCGTCTTCGATGTCTGTGTGCGGGATCGGCGTCTCATCGGCTTTCGCATCCGCCTTGCTGTTCAACCCGAGCTCTTCGACGAGCTTGGCAGGCACTTCTCCCGTGTTCTTGCACTTCGGATATCCGCTGCAACCGAGGAAATAGCCGCGGCGACCGGACCGGATGATCATCGGTTTTCCGCACTCGTCGCAGTCGATGTCCGTCGTCGTGCCGTTGTGCGTCTTGGCCGGTGCCGCGGCGGGATTGCTCGCGATGACCTTGGCGGCCAGCTCGGCGGCTTCGGCGCTCTTTTCGTTCAACAGTGGAAGCAACGCTTCGACCTGCGCCAGGTCTGCGCCGGTTAACTTCTTCATCATCTTCGTCGAGCGGCACTTCGGGAACGTGCTGCACCCGAGGAACGGCCCGCGCTTGCTATTGCGCAGCAGCATCGGGCTGCCGCACTTCTCGCAGGCCACGGTCGTCTTGATCGGTGCCGGCTTGGGGGGCAGTGGGTTGCCCTCTTTGTCCAGGTTGATGATCATCGAACAGCTTGGCTCACCCTTCTCGTTTTTCACCGAGTAACCCGAGCACCCAAGGAACTCACCAAACCGGCCCTTGCGCTTGATCATCTCGCGATCACAGATCGGGCACTTGTGCTCGCTCACCTCGCGCAGTGTCGGCTTGCCCTGCAGGTCGACCGGTTGGGTCGCGTTGCACTCGCGATTGCTGCACGCGAGGAAGAAGCCGTTCTTGCTGATGCGGTAGACCATCGGGTCACCGCTCTTGGGGCAGATGTACGGACTGGCCGTGCCACCGGCGTGTTCGATCTTCTCGAGCGCGCCATCGACGACCGCGTGGAACGGGCCGTAGAAGTCCTGCAACAGCTTGACCCAGTCGGCGTGCTCTTCTTCGACTTTGTCGAGCTTTAGCTCCATGCCGGCGGTAAATCCGACGTCCATAATCTCGGGGAACGCTTGGATCAGCTTGTCCGTCACGATGCTGCCCAGCATCGTCGCGTAGAACCGGCGGTCCTGCTGCATCACATACTGACGATCCTGAATCGTCTGGATGATGCTCGCGTACGTGCTCGGTCGACCAATGCCCAAACGTTCCAGTTCCTTCACCAGACTTGCTTCCGTGAAGCGCGGCGGGGGCTGCGTAAAGTGCTGACTCGGGCTCAGGTCGATCGGAAAAACCGGTTGCTTTTCCTTCAATTCCGGCAGTAACTGATCTTCGCTCGACACACCCGCAACCCGCATGAACCCGTCGAACACGAGCTTACGACCGGTGGCGCGGAAGACGGCTTCACCGTGCGACGTGCTCGTCAAGAGTGTGACGACCGTCTGGTCGAACTCGGCATTCGTCATCTGACAGGCAACGAATCGGTTCCAGATGAGCTGATACAGTTTCGCTTCACCGGGCGAAAGCTTGCTGCGGGCTTCCGTTGGGGTAAGTTCCAAATTCGTCGGACGGATCGCCTCGTGGGCTTCCTGGGCGGCCTTGTTGCTGCTGCTGTAGAAGTTGGCTTTTTCGGGCAGGTAGCGGTCGCCAAATTCCTTCTTGATGTACCCACGCGCCATGCCCAGCGCGTCGGCGGACAGGTTGGTGCTGTCGGTACGCATGTAGGTGATGTGCCCGGCTTCGTAAAGCGTCTGGGCTGTGCGCATCGTCTGCTGGGCGCCCATGCTCAATCGGCTGCTGCCGGCCTGTTGCAGTGTGCTGGTGATGAACGGCGCAGGGGGCCGGCTCGTCGTCCGCTTCTTCTCGATCGAGCGCACCGCGAAGGGTGGACACTTGTCGATCGCGCCACTGATCGTCGTCACGTGCTTGGCCGGGCCTTTGGCCTCGGCATCTTCGACGGTGTTGACGGCCGACACCTTCAAACCAAGCAGCTCAACTGCTTTCTTCGCGTCATCGGCGGTCTTAGGTTCAAACTTCTTGCCGCTTAACTCTACGAGCTCGGCGGTGAAGGCTTCGCGCTCGCCGAGCCACTTCTCGCGCTCGATCTTCGTGCGTTCACCGTTGCCGGTGTTCGTCAGGAAGTCGGTCCACGCGGCCGCCATCTTCTTGCAGCTATCCGCGGTCGAAGCAGCAAAGATGCCCGCGACGCGCCAGTATTCCTCAGGGGTGAACGCGTCGATCTCACGCTCGCGTTCAACCACCAATCGCACGGCCACGCTCTGTACGCGACCGGCGCTCAATCCCTTGGCGACCTTGCGCCACAGCAACGGCGAGATCTCGTAACCCACGATGCGGTCGAGGATACGCCGCGCCTGCTGCGCGTTCACGCGGTTAATGTCGATCTTGTGCGGCTTGGCGAACGCCTTCTGGATTTCGGTTTTGGTGATCGCGTTGAAGATGACGCGCTTTGCCTGATCGTCCGGAATACCCAGCGCCTGTTGAAGGTGCCACGCGATGGCTTCCCCTTCACGGTCCAAGTCGGTTGCCAGATAGATGTCGGGAGCGTCCTTGGCGAGCTTTTTCAGCTCGGCGATCACCTTGCCACGGCTTTCGAGGATCTCGTAGTCAGGCACGAACGTCTTGAGGTCGACGCCCATCCCCTTGCTCGGCAAATCGCGGACGTGGCCCATGCTTGCCTTGACGATGTAAGCATCACCAAGGTACTTGTTGATCGTCTTCGCCTTGGCGGGCGATTCGACGATCACGAGGTGCTTACCGGTCTTTACCTTCTTGGCCATTGAAATCTGCCTCGTCAGCAGCCAGATCGAACACCGACCCGACGGCTGTGCCCGCCAACCTCATGTCGTCACAAGGGGGTGGGCACTAAAGCTACTCTATATACGTATGTCAAGCCGATTGGTGCGGTTCGCCCTGCCGGCTGACATCTTAACCGTAGGAATGCATTGCGGTTGCGACAAAAGATTAGCCGTCGCCCCGGGACACGCCCAAGTCACACCTGTCGCCCCCTAGGCGGCCGGCAACCGTTTCCGGGGCGCGGCCAACCCTTCGGCCGAATCGCTTGTATTTGAAATTCCGTCCGCTCCAATCGCCCTGCCCACCTCGTACTTCCCGCCCGATGACAGCACCCAACACCCGTCGTTCACATTCTCCAGGTACCGGTCGCGCAATTCCCTCGCCGCCACCAGGTGCTTCGGATCGAACTTCGGCGCGGGCGGCTTAGTCGGTTTCGCCGTGCGCGGTTTTTTCACCGGTTCGAACGTCGGTGGAACGTAACCGGGCCGGTCGACGTACCGGATCTTCCCGCCGATGAAGATCCCCACCTTCCCCGCGGGCGGTCCGTCGGCCACCT
>JBBRHE010000286.1:0-3548 GCA_038223165.1 Tepidisphaerales bacterium | reverse complement strand
TGTCTTTTGAGATCGCCACCCTTCGCCAGTTCGCCGCGGCCCATGCTCTTCGGTTTCCGGATGGGACGGTCGAACGCGTCCATGGGCACAATTGGCGGGTGAGGGTGACCGTTACGGCGCCGAAGCTCGACGCAATCGGGTGTGTGATGGATTTCCATGAACTCGAACGCCTCGTCGACGCGATTGTCGTTCCGCTTCACAACGGGCACCTGAACGAGATGTCACCGTTTGATAAGGCGTTGAATCCCAGCGCGGAAAACGTTGCCTATCATGTAGGGACCTCGCTCGTGCTCCCCGGCGGTGTGAAATTGCTGTCCGTCGAGGTTTGGGAGACCGACACGAACTCTGCCACCTATCGGCCGTAACATGGATGCCGATTGACGTTACGGCGGGCCAGAAATACGATTGTTAAGCGGTGACCATCTCACCGACCGACGACCACTATGAAGTGTGACAACTGCAACAAGCCCGCCACCGTCCACCTGACTGAGATCAAGGGTGGCAAGAAGCTCGAGAAGCACCTCTGTGAACAATGTGCCGCCCAGAACGAAGGGCTGCCCGTCAAGACTCACACACCGATCAACGAGTTACTGACAAACTTCGTGCTGGCCCATTCCGGCAAGCAGATGGAGACGACCGCAGGGGGTTGCGAGCATTGCGGCATCACATGGGCCGAGTTCCGCCAGACCGGGCTACTGGGCTGCGAACACGATTACACGACGTTTGAAAAAGACCTGACGCCGTTGCTTCAGCGGGCCCATGAGGGCGCGACGCACCACGTCGGCAAAGTCCCCACGCGCCGCGGGGAGACCGGTGTGCCGATGAAGAAGTCGGTCGACCTCACGCGGTTGCGCAAAGAACTGCAGCGGGCCGTCGAGGCGGAAGATTATGAACGGGCCGCCAAGTTGCGCGACCAGATCCGACAGGCCGAAGGATGAAGGAGAGTAAGCAGCAGGCAGTAGGCAGTAGGCAGCCAGGTCAATGGCTGCACTTCACTGCCTACTGCCTGCTGCCTACTGCCTACTTATGAAACTGAGCGACCTGACCAACCACGCCGGTGAATGGCTCCGCGGTAGTGGACCGATGAGCGAGATCGTTATCTCGTCGCGCATTCGGCTGGCCCGCAACGTCGCGGGGTTTCCGTTTCTGACGAAGGTCTCGCGCGGCCAGCGCACGATGCTTGAAGGCCGGCTTCGCGAGACGATCCTCGGCGCCAACATCGCGCCCAAGACGCTCTATGTCGACCTTGAACAGGCAACCGACATGGACCGGCAACTGCTGGTCGAGCGCCACCTGATCAGCAAGCCCCACGCCGCCGCCGAAGGAAGTCGCGGTGTGGCGATCGGGGAAAATGAAACCATCTCGATCATGGTCAACGAAGAGGACCACCTGCGCATCCAGGTCCTGCGTAGTGGTCTGCAGCTCGAAGAGGCGTGGGAACAGATCAGCAAGATCGACGACCAGCTCGAACAGCAACTCGACTTCGCGTACCACAGCCGGTTCGGTTACCTGAGTGCCTGCCCGACCAATGTCGGCACTGGCATCCGTGTGAGCGCGATGCTGCACCTGCCCGCATTAAAACTCACCGGTGAAATCGAAAAGGTCTTCCGCGCCGCCAAGGACATGCGCCTGGCCGTGCGCGGGCTTTACGGTGAGGGGACCGAGGCGACGGGCGATTTTTACCAGATCAGCAACCAGACCACGCTCGGAAAGACCGAAGACGAGATCATCAGCGACTTCAAGCACGTCGTGATCCCCAAAATTATCGACTACGAGCACCACGCCCGTCGAATGCTGTTGAACGACCGGACTGTTGCGCTGGATGACAAGGTCCACCGAGCCCTCGGTATGCTCCGTTCCGCCCGTCTAATGGCCGGCGAGGAAACGCTGCTTTGGTTGTCGCACCTGCGCATGGGCATCAACCTCGGCCGGGTGAAGGACATCGACATCCGCACGATCAACGAACTATTCCTGCTGACCCAACCCGCCCACCTGCAAAAGCTCCAGGGCCGCAAACTCGAAGGCGACATGCGCCGCGCCGTCCGCGCCGACTACATCCGCCAAAAGCTCGGCGCAACGTAACGGTGTCTCGTTCCGCTCTGTGGTCGTGACGCCTGACCTCGACACTCTGTCCAGTCGCGGCGATTCGGGAGTGTCGGTTTCCGCCCGTACCACGGGCGGCTCGCCCGTGTTTTTCTTTAGTTTTCAGATGCGCAGACATGGGCGGGCCGCCCATGGTACGGCAGAAATTGCCTCTGCACCGCGACGGGACACGCTTGAGCTCGTTGACTCCTGTCGTCGCCACAGCGGTTGACTTTTCTCACGCTCCTCATCGCTACAATTCCGCCCGACGGTGAATTACTCTTGGGATGTTGTTGATTTTTTGCAGGCGCTTCATCGACGTGTGGATCGGCACCTTGCAAGCGTTATTCGTCACGCGCGGCAAGAACTGATGGCTGCAACTGCCAACTGGCGTGCGTGTATTCCATCATCTCGATCGCGTTGCCGTCGGGGTCGCTGGTCCAGGCTTGAAGGGAATGGTCCATCCCTTCACGGACTTCGCCGAGCTTCACACCACCGGTGAGCAAAGTGGTGCGCAGGTCGCGCAGGCCGGTGACTTCGAAGCAGAGGTGGTTCATCTGATTGCCACCGCGCAGTGGACCGTCGTCGTGGCCCCATTGCTTGGCTTTGCCGGCCCGGTCGAAAATCTCAATGAACGTCGAGTCGCCGCACGCGAGGTAATAGCCAAAGATGCCCTTGTCATCGTGGCGAAAGATAAATTGGACCTTCAGGCCCAGCAGCTTCGTGTAGAAGTCGACCATGACGTCGAGGCGGTCGGTGACGAGACACAGGTGGGCGAGCTTGCGAATCATGCGATGAATTCCTCCAGCGGAAGAGTATAGCGGCGACGCGGACTTGCACTAAACTGAAGATAGAAATGCCCGACGACGAATCCAACCTCTCTGCCGCAAGCAATCCCGGTCCACCGCCGTCACCCTTGGACGAGATCGTGGACGACGTGGAGGTGCGCGAGGACGCGATCGAATGGTCGCGACAGCAATTGCACGCCGGCCGGACGGTCGAGGAGATCGCCGCTGAACTGGTGACGGGATACGGGTGGGACGAGGACGACGCGCTGGGGCTGGTCGAAGAGGTACGCAAACTCTCGCGTGGCGAGCGCGGCATCCTCACGCGCGAGACGATCGCCGCCATCGCCGATCGCGAGTATCACCGCGGTGGGGGTGGCTGGATCACCGGCTTTCCCACGCTCGCCGCTGCGAGGCGATTGGTCTATTCGATTGGCAGTTTCCGCTGGTTGTGGCGCGTGGGGCGCAAACGATGAGCGACACGTCGGCCGCACGGTTTGCCTCGCCGATTACTGCTCGGCGTACCGCTGCAGCGCTTTCCACTTTCGGGTCGCGGTGTCACCTTCATAGCGGACGGTCGCGGCTTCACCCGTGACGTCGGCGAAGGTGATCGACAGGGTGTTCTGCTGACCTGAATATTGCGCGCTGACGATGCGGTTGACGTCGACGATGAAAAAGTTG
>JBBRHE010000285.1:0-3651 GCA_038223165.1 Tepidisphaerales bacterium | reverse complement strand
AGTTCATACCAACCAACGCGTGCGTACACACGCTGCAGCACCGGCAGACAGAAGAGCATTCCCCCGTCATAGTTTCGTTGAGCCACCTGCGCCATTGTCGCCTTCATTAGCTTTGCCAGGAGTCCCGTCTTGCGGTGCCCGGGAGCAATGCAGACGTTCTGCAGGCCCGCCACGCGCACAGTGACGCCACTTACGTCGATCGTACGCTCGTGAAGCGCCATATGACCGGTAAGCTGCTGCTTATCGTCGTACGCCAGTATGGTGACAAAGGGACTACTGCCATGCCAGGCGCGCGTGGTGTCGAACGCCGCCGCGTCGTTTGGAAAGCATTCACCCAGGAGCCGCCGGATCGCAGCATCGACGTCGGTGGGCATCTGCGCCTCGTCGATGATGTTGATCGTCGTAGTCGTCACAGGCGTCAAACCTTTCTGGTATGGGCGATCAATCGTGGCGAGCCGTGCCACACGTCGCTGCCATCGTAGTCGCCGTACATCTCGCGCAGTTCGAAGCCATTGCGTTCCAGCAACAACTGTAGCTCGCGCGGGAAGATGTGGGTAAGCAGGAAGCTGTTGGTCTCGTGATGATCACCGCCTTGGGCGTCAAACCAGTGGTAGCGAAAGGTGATGCGCTGGGTCTGCAGGCGCTCGTCACGCTCGACATCCGTACTGCGGAACACCGAGCGGTCCAGTGAGGGCACGTAGAATGACACGGGGTCAAGGTCGGCCGTCGTGTGGGCGGCGAGCATTGTGTGGTCGGGGTTGAAGAGGTCGAGCCAGAACGTGCCACCGGGCTTCAGGTGTGCGATCACGTTCTGCAGAACGCGGTCCTGCTCGGCGAGCGTCGTGAAGCTCAGGAAACTATTGAAGAAGATGCAGACCTGGTCGAACGGCTGGCCACCGAGGTTCAACCGGCGCAGATCGGCGCGGGTGAACCTCAGGTCGCGTTCGGTCAGCCCGACGCTGTCGCGCTTGTGCGTCGCGATGCGCAGCATGTCAGCGGCATAGTCCACGCCGGTCACACTGTGTCCCACCTGCGCCAGTGGAATAGCCGCCCGACCGGTGCCGCACGCGAGTTCGAGGATGCGCTGGCGGCGCTTTGGCAGGTGCTTCATGTAGAACGGAACGTCCTGGTCGAGGTAGGAGAGGTGCGCGTACTCGGCGTCGTAATACTCGGCGATGGCGCGGTATTCGACGGTGTCGGCCTTGCGCGAAGATGAACGCTTGGACTTGCTCACGCGCGCACCACCTGACGATCGACGAAGGAGAGATACGTCGTCCAATCCGCCTCGGTCACCGAATGTTTGCCCGGCCGGACGCTGTACTCGACACGACTAGGGTCCTCCCACGCCGGCCGGGCCGCGACGACGGCGCGATGCTCAGCGGTGGGGTCGGCCCACTCGTCCTCCACCGCCGAGCAGACGAGCAACGCTCGCGGTGCGATCAGTCCCAGTAGCCAGTGCTGGTCGAGCGGTAACGACCCTTCACGACCCGCGAACTCTGCGAACCGCGGTGCAAACCAGTGCGGGAACATGGACGTGACGTCCTTGATCTGCTCGCCAACCTTGCCACGAAACAATGCAGCCCCACCGCAACCGGACTGGTTCGAGATGACACCGGCGAACCGCTCCCCATCATCGAAGGCCGCTGCGACCAGTGCCGCCTTTCCTTGCCGCGAATGGCCCCACACGACCTGCGGTGTCTTCGACAGTTCCGGCAATGTCGTGATGGCATCGGAGGCGCGATGCAGGCCCCACGCCCAGGCCGCTAACGCGCCCGTCGCATCCTCGCGAGCACGATCACGAAACGGGTGCGTCGTGGCAAACTCCATTGCTTGAGGATGATCGGGCCACACGTCACCGGCGTAGAACGTTGCCACCGCAACGCCGGCGTTCATTGCAGCATCGATCGCCCAGGCGTGCGTGCGACGGCCACGGGCATCGTCCGTCGCACGATGATCGACGACGCCCGGTCCAGGCGACGGCATCCAGCGATCGGACAACCGAACCGCAGGGTCCACCGACACCGAATGGTTCCCGATAAAATTCGGCCCAACCAGCACCGCTTTCGTCGCAATCGTTCGCGGCACGAAGATCGCCAGCTCGATCACGATCCCCGCTGGTCGCAACCGCATCTGGTGCAGGTGGTATCGTGACCGCTCCTCGACGGTGTGATCCACCACTTCCAGATCTCGATTGGATGGGAACGTGCCATACACGTTCATTTCGAACGCCGCACGCATTGCATCAGCTTGCGAGGCTATATCGCTCGGCAGTGGAGGTTGTTCAATTGGATCTGGCATAATGGCTATTCATATTATCCCGACGCGTGGACCCGCAGCCTGTCGTACGACAGCCGGATGCTCGCGGGGAGCGTTTCGTTTGTCGCCGCGTGGGACAAAGCGTGGGCAATGTGCGTGAAGTAGGTCTGCTTTGCACCGATGCGCTGGGCAGCCTCGATCGCCTGGCCGATCGTGAAGTGTGTGATGTGCGGCTTGTGCTGCAGCGCGTCGAGGATCAAGACGTCCAGGCCTTTCAGCAGTTCGAACGACGACTCGGGTATTTGGCTCACGTCCGTGCAGTACGCAAGGTTGCCGACGCGGAACCCGTTGACCGGCATCCTCCCATGTAATAGTGGAATCGGTGTCCACGTGCGACCACCGATCTCGAATGGGCCTTCGATCCGGCGATGAACCAGGTACGGGCGAAACGCTTTGAGGTCGGGTGGCGGTTCGATGAACGCGTATCCGAAGCATTGCCTGAGCGACTTAATCGTCACATCGTCCGCCCACGCGTCGAGGGGTCCACCTTTGAGGATATTGAACCGGCGAACATCGTCCAGCCCCATGATGTGGTCGGCGTGGGCATGCGTATAGACGACCGCGTCTATCATCTTTACGCCGTTGGCGACGCACTGCAGCCGAAGCTCGGGCGTTGTGTCGACCAGCACCCGATACCCGTCGTAGCTGACGACGACCGACGCACGCATCCTGCGGTCGTTGGGATCGTTGCTCGTGCAGACGGCGCAATCGCAGCCGATCATCGGGATGCCGGCGCTCGTGCCAGACCCGAGGAAGAGCAGTTCGATCGTCGGTTCAATCGCACTCATTTGCCTAGCTTATAGCCGCGCGGTGGACAAGCGACCACCCTCGTGAAGGTGGTATTGACCGGCCGAGCCACCTTGGGGACACTTCGGGCATGCGAACCCCGGTAATCGTCGGACTGGTTGTTGCGACATGCTCGGCCGCTCATGGCGCCTATCAGCACGTGGAGTATGACGCAGGTAACGGCGCGCTCGGTTCACCGTTCACCCGGTTTGACGCATCGCACTTCGCGAACGTCATTCCAGCAAGCCCGTACTTCGGCCTCGGTTACTCGCCCAGTGACCAGAGCAACGGAAGCGATCCATACTTCAGCGGGACGACTGACAGTTCGAAGTACACGTTCTGGTACCTCGATACCCTTACGCTCGACGCGTCGGCGGGCGTAGAACTGTCGGCGCGGTTGAAGGTCGGTGCATCGAACATCGACGGCGACCGCGCGGGTGTGGCGATGGCGCTGACCGACAATGGCAATCAGTACACCGAACTGTACATCGGCACCGACCGCATCTTCCTCAACGGCAACGGTCGCACGCATACGGCTGGTGACGAGTT
>JBBRHE010000284.1:0-3701 GCA_038223165.1 Tepidisphaerales bacterium | reverse complement strand
CCCCGCGGCCCGCAGGCGCTCGAGCCACACTCCCCGATCCGCATGACGGAGGCCCTCCAATTTCGCGGCGATCGCGGTCCGGTCGTGGTGATCGTGGTGGGGTGGTTCAGGTGGAAGCGCGTACGCGGGGTCGACGTCGATCGACAGCACGCCGACCGCGCGATCGCGATCCGTGACCGTGCCGTTGGCGGATACAATGCACGACGCATCGTTCGTCCAACCAACGCGCTCACCGGCCGTCACTCGATCACCCAGCGCGACGATCCGACCGGTGGCCGGGCTCGTCGACAGCTCGAGGCTGATCGAGTTGGGGCGAATGGCCAGCCAGTCGGATTGCGTGGGGGGCTTTTCCATTCACACCGCAGCAGCGAGCGGTACGTTGGCCCGCGCTGCGACGGTTCGCAGCGCGTCGACGGCCGTCTTGAACAGGTCCGGCCCGCTGAACCCACTGAACTGTCCGTGGTTCGCCAAGTGCGGTTCGAGGCTCAGGAAACCGCGGTAACCCGATGCATACGCGTCCTTGATGATCGGCTCGATGTCACCGTCCCCCTCACCGGCCGGTTGCACCTTGCCCGTGCCGAGCGTGGCGTCCTTGATGTGGATGTGAACCGTGTACGGCTTAAGCAGCGGCCAGTTGTCGATCGGTTTTTCGCCGGCCTGTACGAAGTTCGCAAAGTCGAACGCGCTGCGCAATTTGGGCGAGTTCACTTCCTTCATCAGGATCTCGCACTCGCGGCCCTTTTCACCGTAGATGTGGGCTTCGTTCTCGTGGACCATCACGACGTTGCGGTTCTTGATGTACTCAACCTTCTGCTTGAATCGGCGGACGACCTCGTCCTTGTGCTTTGCAATCAAATCCGCGTGCGTCTCACCGTCGGCGGCGTAGTAGCTGAAAACGCGGACGAACGGCGCACCGAAGAACTCGGCCGCGTCGACGGCGATCTTAAACCGCTCGAAGTGCGCCGCCCAGTCGTCACTGATCTTCACCTTCCCGATCGGCGACCCAATCGCCGCCACACCCAGACCGGCTGCCGTCAGCTTGGTCTTGATCTCGTTGCGCAGGCCGTTATCGAAATCGAGAACGTTCTTACCGTAGACACCGCGCAACTCGAAATGCGATATGCCCAGCGACTTGCACGTCTTAATCTGATCGTCCAGTTGCGGCGAAATCTCGTCGGCAAACCCGGCGAGCCTGAGGGGTTGATTGTCGGCCATGATGTGGGGCATCGTCGAACGGACGGGCGTTTACGTCAAGAGGGGGAGCCACGAAGGCGCGACGGGACGAAGATATCACGAAGGCAAACAAGGGCACAGAGCTGGGAAGTCCATCGAACAGCCACCCAAGCATCTCGTCTTTCTTCGTGTCTCCTTCGTCCCTTCGCGTCTTCGTGGCTCCCCATGGCAATGCAGGTGTTTTTGACACCACCAACCGCCGTTCGTATTCTCTGCCGCTTGGTCTGTTTGCCCGGAGTTTGCCGTCATGGTCATGAACGAAGCGATCGGCAAGGCGTCGGCCCTCATCGAGGCCTTGTCTTACATTCAGCGGTTCAACGACAAGGTGATCGTCGTAAAGGTCGGTGGGTCGATCATGGACGACGAAGAGGCCCTGACAAACCTCCTCGTCGACATCGTCTTCATGAACTACGTCGGCATGCAGCCCGTGCTCGTGCACGGCGGGGGCAAGGCGATCAACGACGCGATGGCCAAGGCCGGCCTGCAACCACAGATGGTCATGGGCCGGCGCTATACCGACGAGCGCACGCTCGCGATCGCCGAGCAGGTGCTGTGCAACCAGATCAACCGGTTCATCGTCAACTTCATCCAAAGCCAGGGCTGCGAAGCGATGGGCCTGCACTCGCTGGCCAGCGTCGTCCTGTTCGCTGAGAAGACGTACCTGAAGGGTGAGGACGGCCGACGCATCGACCTTGGGTATGTTGGCGAGGTGACGGAAGTGAACCACCGGTTGCTCAAGCTGCTCGTGCAGGCCGACAGCATCCCGTGCATCGCCACCATCGCGCGCGACCGGGCGGGTGGGAAGCTCAACATCAACGCCGACACCGCCGCCGGCGCGGTTGCCGCTGCGATGAAGGCCGAGAAGCTCGTCGTCATCAGTGATACGCACGGCATCCGCACCGACCCCAAGGACCCCGAAAGCCTCGTCCGCAGCCTGACCGTTCCGCAGATTGACGACATGGTCAAAAGCGGCGCGATCGGCAGCGGAATGCTGCCCAAGGTCGAAGCGTGCATCACCGCGCTGCAAGGTGGCGTGAACAAGACGCACATCATCGACGGCCGCATCCCGCACGCGCTGCTGCTTGAGATTTACACCGAGGCGGGGATTGGGACTGAGATCGTGTTGTAGAATAAGGATGAAAGCGAAGGATGAAGGATGAAAAAGACATCCGTCATCCGCGTTTGCTTTCACCCTTGAGCCTTCTTTCTCAAGCTTGCTATCATGAAGCACTTCATCTCCATCGCCGACTGCACCGCTGATCAGGTTCGCCACTTGCTTGATGTCTCCGTTCGTCTCAAAAAACAGTACAAGACAACCGGGAAAAATGACGCGCTATTGGCGGGCAAGACGCTCGCGATGATCTTTGAAAAGCCGTCGCTGCGCACGCGGGTCAGCTTCGCGGTCGCGATGACGCATTTGGGCGGCAACGGGCTGCTGTTGCGGGATGAAGAGGTAGGCCTGGGCAAGCGCGAGCCGGTGCAGGACGTGGCCCGCGTGCTCAGCGGGATGTGCGACGGCATCATGGCCCGCACGTTCGAACATTCGAAGATCACCGACCTCGCCAAGCACGCGACCGTCCCCGTCATCAACGGGCTGACGGACTACAGCCACCCCTGCCAGGCCTTGGCCGACATGCTGACGCTGGAAGAGCACTTCGGCTCGATCGCCGGCCGCACGCTCGCGTATGTGGGGGATGGCAACAACGTCGCCCGGTCGCTGTCGATCGCCTGCGGCAAGCTCGGCGTGCGCTTCATCTGCGCCACACCACCCGGCTACGCGTTACCGACCAGCGACGTCGATCGGATCATGTCGCAGGTGCCGGACATGGAGTTCATCGTCACCAACGACCCCATCGACGCCGTCACCGAAGCCGACGCCGTCTACACCGACACCTGGGTCAGCATGGGCCAGGAAGCCGAAAAGGTCCGCCGCCTGAAGGATTTCGCCGGCTTCGCGATCGACGAGACGCTGATGGCCAAGGCCCCGTCCCACGCCGTCGTGCTCCACTGCCTGCCCGCGTACCGAGGGCTCGAGATCAGCGAAGGCATGATGGAAGGCAAGCAGAGCCTCGTCTTCCCGCAGGCTGAGAACCGGCTGCACTTCCAAAAGGGCCTGATCGCGGTGCTGATGGGCGGGATGTAGCGGTCGACCGATCGGATCCCAAGACATACACTAGCGCCGGGCTTGGTCACCAGACTGAAGCGCGTTAAGACCCTTTGCGCCCATGCCGGCCTAGCTGGTTGATCGTCGCCGAGAAATCCTTTGGCAATGGCGCGACGATCTCGATCGGTTCGTTGTTTAGACCGAGGATGCGAAGTTTCTCGGCGTGCAACGTCAGCCGCGAAATCAGGGGCCGTTCGTCTTCGCCGCGGGTGGGGCGGTAGTCGCGTTTGAAGCCGCTGAGGAAGAGGCCGGTGGGGCGGCCGATGGGGGTGGGGTTGTAGAGTGCGTCGATGGCCAGTGGCAT
>JBBRHE010000283.1:0-3707 GCA_038223165.1 Tepidisphaerales bacterium | reverse complement strand
GCAAGCCCGACAAACCGAAGGTTGCCAGCCGGTATCCCACGATTCCCCTCCGCGAAGTTCCTTACTACCTGAAAGACACGATCCTCGAGAGAACCGACCTTGCCGACACCGGACCGTTTATGGTCAGTGGGTATGGTCTGGTCGCCAATCTGGGTGAATCGGGGGGTGGCCCGTACCCGACCGCGGTGCGCAACTATATGGTCAAGGAAATGGTCCGCCATGGCTTTGGTCGCGCCAGCAACGACGAGTTTGCCAAGGTGCGCCCGGAAGAGGCGCTGGACAGCAAGCGGTTCGCGATCGTCGAGGTGCGCGGGATGATCCCCCCCGGCGCACGCCGTGAGCAGACGTTTGACATTCTCGTCAACAGCATGACCGACAGCGACACCGCGAGCCTGGCGCGTGGCACACTTTACCAGACCGACCTGCACGTACTCGGCCTGCGCGAGACGAACCCCGGTGGCTCGGTGAATGTCTACTCGCGCGCCCAGGGCCCCGTGTTCGTCAACCCGGCGTATGCCATTAACGACAAGGCCGACGCGAGTGGGGGCGCCAAGCGCAGTTTGCGCAACGGTGTGGTCATGGCCGGGGGTCGCTGCATGATCGACCGCCCACTTCGCCTGCAATTGCGTCAACCGCAGCGGAACACGGCGAGAATGCTCGAGTATCGGATCAACACGTTCTTCCAGAACGATGCCGACATGCCGCGCGTGAACCAGACGTCGGCGTACCTGGTCGCTGCGGCGCAGGACGAGGGTGTGGTGCACGTTTACGTGCCCCGGAAGTACCAGGACAACTGGGAGCATTTTATCGGTGTCGTTCAGCACCTGTACCGCAATGGCTCGGCCGAATTTTCAGCACGGCAGGCGCGCATCCTTGCGGAAGAGGCCGTGAAACCCGGGGCGTTGCTTAAGGACATCAGCTATGCGTGGGAAGGGCTCGGGCGACCGGCGTTACCGTTCGTCGTCCCGCTGATGGATGCGACGACGTACTCACCCGAGGTCACCTACGCCGCCACCCGCGCCGCGGCGTTCATTGGGGAAACATCGGCCGCCGATGCGTTGCTGGCGATGGCGAAACGGTCTGACCACCCGTTCCAACTGGCCGCCACGCAAACGCTGGGCTCGCTGCCCAATTCACCCGGCCTCAACCGCATGTTGCGCGAACTGATCGAAGTGCCGCAGACTACGGTTCGTGTTGAGGCGTACAAAATTCTCGCCAGGAATCGCGACCCGATCATCTACACGAAGGTCGTCAACGAGCAGTTCGTGCTCGACATCATCCCCAGCGCCGGTCCACCACTCATCTACGCCAGTCGGTCGGCATACCCGCGCATCGCGCTGTTCGGCAACCGGATGACGGTCGACACACCGATCACGTTCACCGCGTTGAACCACGAGATGCAGATCTCGACGCATGAAGACGGCAAGAATGTCAACCTGTTCTACCGCGGTCGCGACATCGGCAAGCCGTTGACAGTGGCCAGTCGACCGGACGTCGGGGAAATCATCACCCGCATGGGCGGTGAAGGCAGCCCGGGTGAGCGGCGGTTTGCGTTCACCTATGGTGATGTCGTCGGCATCCTGCAGGCGTTGGCCGACCAGAAGAAGCTGACCAGCATGCAGGGCTCGGGCGCCCAGGCCAAGGCGGTCAAGCCGTCTTTCGTCTTGCAGGAAGCCGGTGCGATCGAAGATACTATTTATGCTGCTCCCGCCATCCCGGGCACCGGTCGTCCCCAACAGGACGCACCGGAGGGTGAACCGAGAGCAGAGAACAGATAAGGATGAAAAAGAAGGATGAAGGATGAAGAAATTCCTTCGGCCTTTATCTTTCTTTTTTCATCCTTCCTGATTGTCACGGAGGACTGACATGCGTCTGAAAAAACTGATTCTGCAGGGGTTCAAGAGCTTCGCCGACCGGACGGAGTTCGTCTTCGACGCCGCCATCACTGGCATCGTCGGGCCCAACGGTTGCGGCAAAAGCAATGTCGTCGACGCGTTCAAGTGGGTGCTTGGCGAACAGTCTGCCAAGAGCCTGCGCGGTGACGCGATGATGGACGTCATCTTCAACGGCTCAGGTGGCCGCAAGGCCGCGGGCATGGCGGAAGTGACGCTCGTCTTCGAAAACCCCAAGAAGGACGACGGCAACCGCATCCTGTCGCTGGACGTCGACGAAGTCGCGGTGGGGCGACGGTTGTTCCGTGACGGCACGAGTGAATATCACCTTAACAACTCCTCGTCGCGCCTGAAGGACATTCGCGAATTGTTCCTCGACACGGGTGTCGGTGTCGACGCGTACAGTGTCATCGAGCAGGGTCGCGTCGCGGCGTTGCTGGAAGCCAACCCCGAAGAGCGCCGGTTGATCTTCGAAGAGGCCGCGGGCATCTCCAAGTTCAAGCAGAAAAAGAAAGAAGCCCAGCGGAAGCTCGAAAAGGTCGACGACAACCTCCTGCGCGTCACCGACATCGTCACCGAGGTCGAGAAACAACTGCGCAGCGTGAAGATCCAGGCCGGCAAGGCGCGCAACTATCAGGAATACTCGACGCGTTTGAACGAACTACGACTGACGTATTCGCTGCAGGAATATCACCAGTTCAAAGGCAAGCTCGACGAACTGGAAAAGAAGCTCGAAGATACGCAGTTTCGTCTCGACGACTCGGCCGGTGACCTGGCCAAGGTTCAGAACGAGGCCGCGACGAAGCGCGAGGAATTTGAGGCCGTATCCCAGCGAAAGCAGCAGGTCGAGTACGAACTGGTGCAGACCAAGGCCCAGATGCAATCGGCCGTCCAGCGGCAGCATTACGCCGAGCAGCAACTGCAGCAGATCGCTGACCAATTGAAGTCATTTGAACGGGACAAGGGAGAGATCGCGAGTCGGCTGGAAACCGCCTGCGCGTCCGTCACCACCGAGCAGCAAACGCTCGAATCGCTCACGGCTAAGCTGGAAGAGAACCGCAAGCACATTGAAGAACGTCAGCAGGCTTTCCGCGACGGGCAATTGCAGCAGAACCAGCTGAACAAGGAAGTCGAGCAGCACAAGGCCGGCATTCTCGACGCAATGCGCAAGCTCGCACAGACGAACAACCGCCTGGGCGCCATCGAGATCGAACGGCGGAACATCCTGACCCAGCAGACGCGCCTCGCCGACCGCCGGCGGTCCGTTGTGGGCGATCTCGAGACGCTGGAAGTCCAACACGCCGCTGCCGCGCTAAAGCTGACCGTTACGCTCGACGAGATTGCCGCGCGCCAGCGTGCGACCGAGGTCAAAAAGACCGAAGCCGCCGCGCTTGGCACGCAGATCCGCCAGGTGACCGAACAACTCGGCGCCGCTCGTGAACATCGCAGCGGGTTGATGTCGCGTCAAAAGCTGCTGGCCGACCTCGAAGCGAAGCGCGAAGGCGTCAGTGAAGGGGTTAAAGCGGTTCTCAAGCACCGCGAGCAGAAGTATCCGTTCATCAAAGGGTTGGTCGCCGACGTGTTGCGCGTCGACGTCGAACACGCCCACGCGATCGAAGCGGCGCTCGACGGTCGCGATCAATTGCTTGTCGCCGACAGCGCCCAAGCCGCCTACGCCGCGGGTGAAAAGCTTGGCGATCTCGAAGGTCGTGTGAGCATCCTCTCGGCGGATGAATTGGTTTCCCGTACCACGGGCGGCTCGCCCGTGTCTTCCGCAGAAGAGAATCACGGGCGGGCCGCCCGTGGTACGGCGGA
>JBBRHE010000282.1:0-3716 GCA_038223165.1 Tepidisphaerales bacterium | reverse complement strand
CTCGTGACATTCACCACCAAAGCGGCGACACGAGAAGGCATGACCCAGTTCGTGAATGAACTTGATCAGCGAAAAGACCAGCCATAGCCAGAACGCATTCCACGGGTTGCTGTGCATGTCCACCGCACTACCGGCGGCGGTTTTCAACGCTTGCCAGTGTGGTGCGACGGCGGCGATGGCGGCGATGACGACCATCAGCCAGACGACCGCGCCAAACTTGCTGAACGCGATGCGCGCCAGAGGCAGCCAGCGGACGAGGAAACGGTCCGGGTCCCACAACGGGATGCGCGGGAACATCGCCTGCATCAACCGCCCTTTGAGCTTCCGCTGCTGCTGCTTCTTTTGACGGCGCAGCAGAACGGTCGCATCGGGCGTGACGTCGGCGTCGATCAGGTTCGCCGAGTACAGATGCGTCAAAATCTGGATGACTTCCGGCTGGGTCGGCGCATCGTCGGCGAGCTGCCCACCCACGAGGTCCCACGCCTGCTCGACCGTGCGCGAGCCATCGAGCAGGCCAACGAAGCGGTACGCCGCATCGGACAAGCGATGGAACTGATTCCCCGCAGGGTCGCGAACGACGTACCAGCGTTCACCGCGATAAAACTGCCGGCTGATCTGCGCCGATGAGCGCAGCTTCGCCTTGAGCGTCTTAACGCGATACCAGGACTCGGAAAATGTGGGGCGAGTGGCGAGCATAAATAGTTGTTAGTGGTTAATGGTTAAGTGTTAGTTGACGAGTGCGGTCGACGACCAACGGTTCTTCAGGGATTGTCAGTCAATCAAGTTGCCCGATTAACCACTAACAACGAACAATTAAGATCCCATCACATCCAAAGTTTAAGCTGCACGAACTCAACCAACCGATGGGTCCAGATCCAGATCAGTGGCTTTTCTTCGATGTTCACACGGGCCTCACCGATCATGCCCGGTGACCACGTGTCGACCGGCGCGTCGGCGACGGCGTAGACGGTGAAGACGTTCGTCGCGTCTTTTGGCGTGCCCATCGGGATGATGCGTTCAATCTTCAGATCGTGGCTGAGGCCCGGTTGGGCGTTGGTGGCGAGTTGGCCGGTCTGGCCTTGCTTGACGTACTGAATGTCGCGCTCGTTGACCGACAGCTCGATGCGAAGCTTGTCAGTCTTGCCGACTTCCATCAGCACATCTTCCTTCTTCACCGCGGCGCGCTTCTTGTCGGATAGGTCGCCTTTGAGGACAACCCCGTCGATTGGTGAGCGAATTGTCGCTTCGTTGATCTGATACTTCAGCAAGTCGGCCTCGGCGATGGCAGCCTTGTATTCGGCCTCGGCGACCTTCATGTCGGAGATCTTCGCGCGGTCGGCGCGGTACTTTTCGATCGTCGCCTGGGCACCCGCAGCGCGGCCTTGCACCTTGAGCAGTTCCTTTTCCAACTCGGTCGTCCGCAGCTTGAACAACGGCTGGCCCTTGGTCACGGTCGTGCCGGGTTTGACAATGTCGGCTTCCCCATCAATGTAACCATCGAACGGCGGAGCAATCGACGCTTTCTCCATCGCAGCGAACTGGAACGGGGCGCTCACGCGATACGTCGGCGCGAGGTCGACGAACGGCACCCAGTCACAGATTACCAGGATCGTGAGGATCGCCGAGGCGACGATCAACTTGGTGATCATGTACTTCGGGCCAACCGTTTTCTCGGCCAGTTGCTTCGTGCTGATGCCGGCTTTGGTGATGAGCCAGCGATCGTTGACATAACGGTCCTGCAACTGTGGCGCGAGCAAATCAACCGCGACCGCCAGACCGCTGGCGACGTTGGGGCCCAGCGGTTGGCTCGGTGAAAACTCGAGCGTCGCGACGCCGACGATGTCCTCACCCTTACGCAAAGGCAGTGACAGGACGATATTCCCACCCTGCGCCCGCGAGAGGATCTGCGCTGCCCGTGAGACGTTCGGCGTGCTGCCGGCGCCCGTCGGGTCGTACTGCACGGCCTCTTCCTGGTCGAGGCACTCCTCCATCGCGTTCTGCATCTGGACGACGAGTTCCTGCTTCTTGTCGAACTGCTCGGTGTGCGACAGCGCCTGCACCTTGATCGTGCGACCCTTGATCCAACCCACACCGACGCGCGTCGCGCCACTGCGGGTAGCCAGTTCGTTACACAAGTTGCGGGCGGCAGCCTCAAACCCGTCGGCGACGGCGACGGCGGTGGCTAACTGCAGCACGTGCTGGTGACTTTGCGCGATCACGCGCGCCTGTTCACTGTTGCGACGCAGAGAAAATAGCTCGAAGTAACCGGCCACGAGCTGCATGCTCATCAGGCGCTGGCGCGCCCGCTCGAGGTTCATGCAGCGAGTAATGACCGCGCTGGCAGCGATAATGTCACCCTCGGCGCGAAGCAGCGTCACGAGGCAGAACTGCGGCTCCATTGACGTGCCGTCACTGCCGTTGATCTCGATGGCGCCGTCTTTTCCCTGTTCGATGCAGGGCTTGATGATCTCCTGGAATGCACTGATGGCTGCGGTGCGCGTCTCGGCGTTGCTGTTGTCCGGGCGAACGTGGGCAATCGGGCGCAGCAGCAGGTCGTCACTGGTGCGCTCGAGCATAAAGCCCGCTGCCTCGGTGCCGGCGACGGTGACGGCTTGCGCGGTGACGAGGTCCGTCACGAACGCCGGCAGGTTGTTCCCCGCCGTCAACAGGCGCTGCACCAGCTTGGAACGCGACCCCGCTTGCGAGCCCTCTTCCTGCTGCGACGATTGCGATTCAACCACTTCGTTGGCCACGGAAACCTCGATCTAATTCAAATTGCGAACCACGGCGTACAGACGTCGCGATGCCCCTTATCGACCTTCCGCCACCGCTGCCACGTTCTCGGGCAGTGTGACGTTGACCTGCAAGCCACTGGCACGGTTGTTCGCGTTGGGCATTTCCAACCGGATCATTTGTGTGCCACTGGCGGCGTCGGCGCGGGGCGTGACGAAGATAATCTTCGCCTCGACGCCCTTCGTGTCCCCCACCGTCGTCACGACCAGCGGCCGCTTACGATCGAGGCTCTGCGCCTGGGCCGTCGGAAGGTGCACTTCCACCCACAGCGGGTTGTTCTTCACGACCGTGACCAGCCCCTCAGGCTTCTGCGGGTCGGCCCATTCACCCGGACCGACGTCGATCGCTTCCACTTCGCCATCGATCGGGCTCTTAAGGACCATCATGCCGACTTTCAATTCCTGGCGGTCACGCTCGATGTTCTTTATCTCCAGTTCCTGGCTCTGCAGGTCTTGGCGAATCTTACCAATTTTCACCTGCAGGCGCGCCTCTTCCACTTCCGACAGGCCGACAACCATCTGCTGGAGCATTTTCTCCTTACGCTCGAGCTGCACGACGCGCAACTCAAGGTCGGCGGCGGCGGCGTCGACCTGGTAGGTGCTCTTTGCTTCCTTGTTCAGGCTGTCGAGCGCCTTCTGCTCAATGCGGTCGTCCAACTGCAGTAGAACCTGGTCTTTCTTGACGACGTCCCCAGCCCGTACCTTACGTTCCAGCACGATGCCCGGAACCGGAATCGCCAGCTTCAGGCGCTCGGACGGCGCCGTGATGCCCATGACGGTCACCGGCTCGCGCAGAGTGGCGGTCCCGGCGTCCTGAGCCGAAGCGTTCGATGAGGACAAGAGGCTCGCCACGACAAAGAGCGTGGCGCCGATAATAGTGCGATTGAGCATATGGCTATTCAATTCTCGGTAAAAACGCCCACT
>JBBRHE010000281.1:0-3746 GCA_038223165.1 Tepidisphaerales bacterium | reverse complement strand
GGTAATTGTCCAGGACCGCGGGACGGCCTGGCTTGAGGGCAGGTGGACGGTGACCGAAATGACGGCACCACTCGGCGACTGCTCGACTATTGAGGTTGGACCCGTAGGCGAAATACCACATCACAGCCCAACACGCTGGTCGGGCGGCGCATTCTCACGAAATCAGAACGAAACGCAAAGGGTGTGCAAATCGCGCCGGTGTCCGGATCACAGGCATCGCACACAGTGATTGCGGTCGATGTGTGAGGGTAATGCACCGCAGAGACGCGGAGAAGAGAGAGAGGATGCGGGTTAGGTGACGTTGGGTCTTCGCGATCCTGGATCCTTGATGCTCGTGTTCTGAACGCTGAATCTGCGTATTCGAATTTCTCTGCGCCTCTGCGTCTCTGCGGTGAACCGCCTGCGACCATTCCGGAGCGGCTAGACGCCCGCGCGAAGGTCGCGCTCGGCTTGAAACCAGTGGTCGGACTCAGAGCCTGGGACGCCCGATGCGTACAGCTCGTACGCCCGCTTGGCGATCTCGTCGAATGTTGGCGCGGCGGTGCCCTTGCTCGCGGGCGTGTCGGTGGCCTTGATCGGCTTGACGGCCTTGGGAATGGGGGTCTGGCGAACCGGGGTCGTTATCTTTACTTTCGTCACCTGGGCGGGCGGGTCGGTCTTTTTGGGGGTCGAAGTCTTCTTTGCCATGATCAGCTAACTCCATTCAAAAGTGGTTGGCTCCGGGTTGTCCACTATACGGTTCGACGCATCTGAATCGATTTTGGATAAGAATGAAATATGCACGACGAAGGCTGAAAGCAGAGCGTGTTCTTCTTCATCCTTCATCCTTCATCCTTAACCCTACAGCCTGCATCTTTATTCAAGGTTTTCCTTCACCCACGCGAGCACTTCCTGATCGTGCCCCTCGGGCTTCACCTTTTCGAAGATCTTAGCAACTTTGCCATCGGTGCCAATGACGAACGTGGTGCGGGCGGCGCCCATGTACTTTTTGCCGTACATGCTCTTTTCGACCCAGAGGCCGTACTGCTCGGTGACGACGTGATCGGCATCGGCCAGCAACGGGAAGTTCAGGTGGAACTTTTCACCGAACTGGGTGACGTCCTTTTCGGGGTCGGGACTGATGCCCAGCACCTGCACCTTGGCTTTGTTGTAGTCGGCCAGGGCGTCGCGAAACCCACAGGCTTCTTTGGTGCAACCGGGCGTGTCGGCCTTGGGATAGAAGTACAGGACGACGGCCTGTTTGCCCTTGTAATTCGCGAGGGAAATCGTCTTTCCATTGCTCGCGGGGAGGGCGAAGGACGGGGCGGGGTCACCGACTTTGACGACGTTTAATTCTGACATAATTTGAGGCTCCGGATCGCGGAAGACAGTTCACCACAGAGAACACAAAGAACGCAGAGGACACAGAGAGGAGCAGAGCCATTCCGGTCGCTTTTCGCGTTATGGTCTCCGGATTTTCTATGTTCTCTGGAGGTTCTGACGCTTTTCGTTAGACCTTGCCCGCCAGTTTCTTGCGGATGAGGGGGTTGACCAGCGCGGGGTCGACGGTTGAGCCGTGGGCTTTCATAAACGCTCCGGTCGCCTGTCCGGCCTGCTTTTCGGTGAAGGGGTTGGCGGCCAGGAATGCGTCGACCCGCTTTTCGGTTTCCTCTGGTCCGGCCCGCTTGGGGAGGTATTCCTCGGCTACACCGATTTCGAAGTTTAACTTGGTCACTTCGTCGGGTCGACCGATCTTTTCGTACTCTTCCTTGCTCTTTCGCAGCTTCTTCGCATATGCTTCTACAGCCTGCTCGGCCGTAGTCGGCTTGGGGGACAGATCGATGTTCTTGACGTCCGCCAGCAGCATGCGGATGACCGACAACCGGTCCCGCTGCCCTGATTTCATCGCGGTCTTCATGTCTTCGGTGAGTTTGCCGAGCAGGTCCATTGGTTCTCCAGGATAGTTTGACGCCCCTCGTTGGGTCGTATGGCTATCGTAACGACCCTGTCGAGGGCTCGCACGTCTCATTCTAGTCCCCTCGGGGCACGTGCATCTGAGATCGCATCCATCATGCAGCAGTCCACACAACCTACCGCATCCGGTCCCGCCGTCATCGAAGGCATCCTTTCCCTGCCCGATGAACGCAAGGATGGAGAGCTGCGCGACCCCGCGCACCCGCTTCGCCCGGCCAAGGGAAATTTCATCATCCCGCGCAACGTCGTGCGCGACCTGCGATTGAAATCCGGCCTGTTGCTGAAAGGGACGGCCCGAGGGCGGGCACTGGACCGCATTCAGGCGATCGAAAACCGCCCCGTCGATGAGTGGACTGACAAAATCGGCATCTATGACGGCACCGCGATGGACCCCGAGCCGCAGTTGAAGCTCGAGCACAGCCCGACCGAGATCACGACGCGTGCCATCGACATCCTGACCCCCATCGGCTTTGGTCAGCGTGGATTGATCGTCGCCCCGCCGCGCACGGGCAAGACGATTCTGCTGCAGAACATCGCCAAGGGCATCCACGCGAACTACCCCGATGTGAAGTTAATGCTGCTTCTCGTCGACGAACGCCCCGAGGAAGTGACGGACATGCGCCGCAACTGCCCGGGCCTCGTCTACGCGTCGTCGAACGACAACACCGTCGACAAGCACCTGGACCTGACGCAGCTCGTCATCGAACGCTGCAAGCGCATGGTCGAGTTCGGCCACGACGTGGTTGTGTTAATGGACTCACTGACGCGCCTGGGTCGCGCGTTTAATACGGGTGGACAAGGTGGGGGCCGCACAATGACCGGCGGCCTGGACAACCGTGCGTTGGAGATCCCCAAAAAGCTTTTCGGCGCCGCGCGCAAGATCGAGCATGGTGGAAGCCTGACAATCATGGCGACGTGTCTCATCGACACCGGCAGCGCGATGGACAAAATTATCTTCGAAGAGTTCAAGGGCACCGGCAACATGGAGCTGACCCTCGACCGCAAGCTCAGCGACCAGCGCATCTTCCCCGCGATCGATATCGCGTCGAGCGGTACCCGCAAGGAAGAAAAACTGCTCGACGAAAAGACGCTGCTGGCCACTCGCAACATCCGCCGGCATTTGATGAACATGCCGCCGTTGCAGGCGACCAAGTCCCTCATCGACGCGCTCAACAAGACCAAGAGCAACGCTGACCTGCTCAATTCGATGGCCAACGCGCGGTAATGGCATCGACTTGCTCTTCACGTGGCAGGGGCATCTTGCCCATGGGTGTCCGTACGCCGACACGTCGGACGTTACGCCATCCGACAAAGCAATCGCGCCAGAGAAAGGAATGGTCAGCACGTTAGCCTCTGGCGAGCGAATGAAGATCGCTTGCGCTCTTTGATTCGGGCCGGGTACGTCCCGACACGACGGCGTACCGTCGCTGCACGGGCTGGAAGCCCGTGCCACGGGAAGAGAAGGCTCAACCCTTCGTCGATCGGCCTTTCCGTTCCGCTTTGGCGGTCAACGGATCTTCCGGCCATGCGTGCTTTGGATATTTTGCCTTGAGATCCTTCCGCACCAAAAAGTACGTGCTTCCCCAGAAGCTGCGCAAGTCCTGCGTCACCTGCACCGGCCGATAGTTCGGCCCCAGCAGTTCCAGTTTTACGGGCACCCTACCACCGGCGACGCGCGGGGTGTCGGTCCAGCCGAACAACTCCTGCAATCGCACCGCGAGCGTCGGAACGCCGGTCGAATAATCGATCTTCATCCGACTGCCGCTCGGCACTTCGACCGTCGTCGGGGCATG
>JBBRHE010000280.1:0-3884 GCA_038223165.1 Tepidisphaerales bacterium | reverse complement strand
GGTCGCCTGTCGGGGGTCACACCATTGGTTATCCCGGGTCCCAATTACAACCCCCTCAACGTCTCGGTCCACCGGCACCCACCCCACCAAACGGGGGTGGTGGACCGTCTGGTCGACCAATGCCACCCCGTCGTTCGGGTGGACCTCCATCAGGCCCACCGCGTCCCCCACCCGGTCCACCCCGCCGACGATTGCGATCGTCTTCGACGCCCCAGAAGCCACCGATGAGATACGGAAACTGACCTGGCGTCACGTGGTAATGCCAGCCACGCTGCTCGTCGTAGTGGGCGTTGAATGCGTTGAGCGACCCCGCTCCTTTCACATCCTTAGCCATCACGTCCTTGCGCTCGTAAGGCCCGTAGAGCGGATAGCCGTCAAACGCCCAACCCAACAGTGGTGAATGCCCCTGCCCCTCGTCGGCCCAAGGTGTGTTCACGCAGATCGGATACTTGTGATAGTGATACTGCCCGTCCTGATTGGGGTGCCCGCAGCAGGGGTCCATCATGTCGACGGCAACCGTGTTGCCCATATCGAACGGGTTGAAAAAAACTACACCGTTGATTGCCACACCGATCGGGCCCATGTGCAGCGCGTTGTTTGAGTTATCCTTCGTCGTCGTCAACTTCGTCTTATTCTCGCGCGGGTTCAGCGGGATATAGAACGTGCCACGCTGCTCTTCGATGTAGCTCGGATTGCCGAACCCCTGTTCCGGGAATCGACCGGTTGGATGGTTCGGAATGCCGTGCGATTTTATGACCATCGTGTTACCGTCGAACGTGATGACGACGTTGTCTTGGACGAGTCGGTCCTTCGTCAGCACATCACCGGACAAATCCATGTTACCGACCCGCATCCACGCCGACGTGTTACCCGCGAACGGCGCTGAATAGCGGTCATCGCGATACAGAAGGCGGTCGGCATTGGCGCTGGTGAACGTTTTGGGCGCAGACTTCTCACCCGCTTTTGGCAAGTAAAACCATCGGCCACCAAGTGGCAGTAACTCGCGATCGGGCGCGACGCGGGTCGGCTGGGTGGTCGAATGAATGCCGGTCGGGTCGGGGATCGGAACGAGGCTCAGATCGTCGACGAAGAATGCGGACTGGTTCGTCTTCGTTGCAGAACCATGACCAAAGCCGACAGCCAACTGTAGTTGGTCGACCTGCGCAAACGGCACCATGAAATCGAGTTGGTACGTCCGCCAGACTTCAGCGCCACCCTTGCCGCGAATGCCGTTGATGGCGAGGTCTTCCCGGGCGACTTCAACTTGGTCATAAATCTTGCGCGTCTTGGAGTCGAAACTGACCTTGCCCCCTTCACCGAAGAAGCTGACCTTCATGTACAGGTCATCGTTCTTCACGGCGAAATTCGCCTGCGGCAGACCGCGGAAGGTGAAACGGAACCAGCGTCCGGTGGTTGTGTCGAGGTTCGGGACGACGACCGACACTTCACCGGACGTCTGTTTAGTCGATCCCAGCGCGACACCCCAACTGCTCATGTCGCGGCGCTCGTCACCTAGATAGCGGTACTCGGCACCCGTCAGCACGACACCGGCGGCACGACCGTTGTCATCGCGCGTTTCCAGCCCCCCGTTCACCACGAGGTTCGGCTCGGCTGCCCCAGCCAACGGCGCAAGCCCCCAGACGAAAAATCCAATCCACCATTGACGCATCATCGTTCCTCCCCGCAAGGACTGCCCTGATATCCCTGCGATAAACCTTTCAACGCTCGATGCAGGCATTTATTTGCTCGTTGCGTTAAGGCGGGCTGGGTAAGCGAAAATCGACGAAAGTGGGACGTTCTGAGACATTTGGGACATCAGCCCAGTCAACGCTTGCGGCTTTGCAGATCGAAGCCGGATCCTACGCTCTCTTACCTCTACACGCATGATGCGCACCGCGATGCCCTGACGCGCATCAAATCCTGCTTCATTGCAAAAAACCATCGTTTTGGATTTCAGGTCGGTGCGCGTTAGGGCTGTTTCCTTGTAGATATCACCACTTGCAAGCAACGTTCACCCACATCCTCCCGTTGCGCCGCCAAGCAGGGTTTGGCGTCAACCCTAGTAACCGCTTATACTTCAGTTTGCTCAAACGGGGTCGTATCGATTGCTCTCAAAAGTCCATGGCTTCATCCTGATCGGCATCGACGCCCACCTCTGCGAGGTCGAGGTCGATATCAGTCAACGCGGGCTCGAAAAGAGCACCATCGTCGGTCTGGCGCAGACTGCAGTGAAGGAGAGCGTCGAACGCGTCCACCGGGCAATCATCAACAGTGGTTTCCCGTTCCCTGGCAACGGGATCATGATTAACCTCGCGCCGGCCGACGTGAAGAAGGACGGCCCAGCGCTCGACCTGCCCATGGCGATCGGTCTGTTGCGCGCCAGCAAGAGCATCCAGAGTGACGTTCACAAGGATTTCCTGATCGCAGGTGAACTTGCGCTCGACGGACGGCTGCGCAAGATCAAGGGTGGCCTGTCGCTGGCCATGCTCGCCAAGGAACGCAAACTGCGCGGTGTGATCCTGCCCGAGGAGAACGGTCGCGAAGCCGCGGTCGTTGAGGGCATTGAGGTCTATCCCGTCAAAACGCTCGGCCAAGCGGTCAGCTTTCTGAACGAGATGCTGCCACTGGAGCCCTACCAGCTTGACGGTGAACCGTACCTCGCTTCCCAAAAATCGGCGCAACTCGATTTCGCCGAGGTGCGCGGTCAGGAAGCCGTGAAGCGGGCGATCACGATCGCCGCTGCCGGCGCGCATAATTTGCTGATGGTCGGCCCACCGGGTACCGGCAAGACGATGCTTGCCCAACGGATCCCGGGCATTCTGCCACCCCTGTCGCGCCAGGAATCGCTCGAAACAACGCGGATTTATTCGGCGATGGGATTGCTGCCCAATGATGTCGCGCTCATGGACGAACGCCCCGTGCGCACTCCCCACCACAGCGCAACAGCTCAGGCCCTCATCGGTGGTGGCACGATCCCACGGCCGGGTGAAGTGTCATTGGCGCACCACGGCATTCTCTTCCTCGACGAGCTCCCCGAGTTTCAACGCTACGTGCTGGAAATGCTCCGCCAACCGCTTGAAGGGGGAGAAGTCACCATCGCCCGTGTGCACGGCAGCATTAAACTTCCCGCGCGGTTCATGCTCGTCGCTGCGATGAACCCCACCGCCAGTGGTTTCGCCGCGACGAACGCCAAGGCCCGCGACAAATACCTGGCGAAGTTGAGCGGGCCACTGCTCGACCGCATCGATCTGCATGTCGAAGTACCTGCAGTCTCCTATCGCGAGTTAACGGGCAAACAGACCGGCACGTCGTCGGCAACGATGCGCGATCAGGTCGCCACCGCCCGCGCGGTTCAAGCGAAACGGTTTGAGGACGCCGCGCCAAACGCACGATTGGATTCCAAGCGCCTGAATGTCGTGGCAAATCTGTCCGACAGTTGCTTGTTGCTGATGAAGCAAGCCATGGACGAGCTGGGCTTGAGCGCCCGCGCCTATGACAAGGTTCGACGGGTCGCACGCACGATTGCCGATCTGGAAGGCGTTGACACGATCGCCGAGCATCACCTGGCCGAGGCCATTCAGTACCGGCTGTTGGATCGAAAATTCTGAGGATTTCCGGAAACTATTGACTTTCACTGATCCAGCCGATTAAATACAACCAGATATGCAGCAGACCCTTCGACTTTCGCCGCTTCGCCAAGCCCTTGTGGGCCTTGGAAAAACGCGCGCTCGATCGTAGGACCAGTTGCCTGAATGAAATTCCAAAGGCCCCGCGATCGAGATCGCGGGGTTTTTTCGTTTGTAGAGAGAGGAATCCGGATCGAGGAGAGCACGTAAGGATTGAAAGTCTGCCTTTCATCCTTCAGCATTCATCCTTCATCCTTA
>JBBRHE010000279.1:0-3894 GCA_038223165.1 Tepidisphaerales bacterium | reverse complement strand
CGAGTGCCTTGTTGCTCGTGGCCATCGTCGCCAGCGACTCATCGAGCAGTGTGACGCCCATGGTCGCTTGCTTATTCACTTCCTGTAGAAATCGAGCGTCGATTTCGGCGACCGGTACGACACTGACGAGCACCTTGCTCTTGTCACCACTGGGCACACAGACGATGTTGACGGAGGTGTCGCCATACGTTTGGTATTTGCTGATCGCCATCGAGTTGATGGACGCCAGCCACGCCTGCGATTTTTCCGAGATCGTCGTGGCGTTGACGGGGCTGGGCTGCGAGCCGACGACACGGATGGCACGCGTCGCCTTGTCAAAGACGAACACGTGCGACGCGCGGTCCTTCAACTGCTGCCAGAGCAGCGACCCGGGCAACGTCGAGCGGACCGTGGCCATGCCACCCGGCGCCGGCGTGCCTGCGGTGCCGATCTCCCCTTCGTCGGCGCGGCGAAGCAGGTCCATGTCGTTGAAGACGCTTTGGTAGAAGCTTTCGATGCCACGGGCGGTCTGGTTGACCAACAAGGCCTGGCGAACACGGGCTTGCGCGATCGCCTCTTCGCGCGTGCGGTTGTACACCTCACGGGCGGCGACGACGACGAAAATCGTCAGCCCGATGAAGACCAACAGGTGAATCAAAAGAATTCGGCGGGCATATCGCTTGGCGGCTTCTTCCATGATGACGACTCGACCCCAATGCTAACGTGCTCAAGCGTAAACGGGAAACGCTTCCTGCCGGCTACGACGTCCAAATTGCATGGTTGGCGTCCTTCCGAAAGGGACGATGCAGCGGTGCCACGCATCGCACAAGCGCATAAAAAGGGCGGCATGCCTCATGACATGCCGCCCGGGAAACTGTTGAGGCTTAAAACCTAGACCACTTCGGCCCCGTGGCACTTCTTGTACTTCTTGCCACTGCCGCACGGGCAAAGGTCGTTGCGGCCGACCTTATCGCCTTCGCGGACGATCGTTCTAACCGGTGTGGCAGGCCCACCCGTTTCCGCGGGCGCTTGCCCTTCGGCCAGCACTGCGGGCGCATCCACCGCCTCGGCGGTCGCGGCGACGTTCTCACTGACGCCGTAACCACCCGCGTCCTGATGGACGGCTGCGGTCTCCTTGTATGCGCTCTTGGGGGTGGCCTGCTGTTGCGAACCCGCGCCGACGCGCACGCGGAAGATGAGGTCCGTGACCTTGTCGCGGATGCCTTCCAACATCTTCTCGAAGTAGCGGAAGCCTTCCTTCTTATAGAGGACGCGCGGGTCCTTCTCGGCAAACGCGTGCAAGCCGATGCCGCTCTTGAGGGCGTCCATCGCGTACAGGTGGTCCTTCCACGTCTGGTCGAAGATCTGGATGAGCACCATCTGCTCAAGCTGCGTCAGCTCGCCACGCAGGAAGTTACGTGCCTTGGCGAGCAGGATCTCGCGCGGGCTGATCTTACCGTCGCGGTTGGTGTCCTTGGGCAAGTCTCCTCGCTTGCCCTTGGTGGTGCTCATCGCGAGCTTGGGGTCGAGGTCCTTTTCAGTCAGACCGATACCAAACCGCTCGTTAAACGCTGTCACGAGCGCCGCGGGCGTGGGGTTGGCTTTCACGATCGCGTCGACGTGTTCTTCAATCTTGCCATCGTGCAGGAACTGCTCCTGATAACCGATCAGTTCGTCGCGCAACTGGCGGACGGGCGTCGTGCGGAAGTGCTCGACGTCCATCAGCATGCCGAACTTCGCCCGTGTCCAACCGCGCAGGAAGTCGGCAGCGTACGGGTTGTCGATCGTGGCAACCTCCTGACCCTGCGTGACGTACATGAGGATGTGGTCGACCGGGTACTCGACCTCGCGGCGCGAGTAGGTGGCCCGGGCGCGCTTTTCGATCATCTCGATGATCGTGTCGGCGTCCTTCGGTCGACCATCGCGCGGATCTTCGATGAACTCGTCGGCCGACACCTCGATCGCGAACTTCTCGCGGGCCCAGTTGGCCAGTTCCGTCTCGGCGTACTTCGGTTCGATGTACTTCGTCAAACCGACCATCTCGCGCTTGCTGATCTGCTCGATCGCGGCATCTCGCACCGTGTCTTCAAGGTCGCGAAGTGACATCTGCCGGACCTGGGACGGTGACAACGAGACCCCGTACTGCGTCTTGATGGCCGAGATAAGACCCTTGATGTCCCAAGCCGACGTGTCATCGGATGCTTCACCCGTGTATTCACCCAGCATGACGGGAATGCCCGTCTCGGCCTCGCTGCGGGCCTTGTTGCGGATGAACTCTTCGATATCGTGCAGGTTGCGGTTGCCCTTGAGGTCTTCCACCTCCACGTTCAGATCAAAGTTCGCCCGCGTCCACTCAGCAACCGTCGCGGCGACGTAGTCCTGGGTGATGTACTTGTCGACAGCGTCGCGAATGGCGTCACCGATCATGCTCCAGATGACGTCGTCGACGTCGCGCCCTTCCAGCACGCGCTGGCGCATGCCGTAGAAGTTCGTCCGCTGGAAGTCGTTGACCTCGTCGTATTCGAGCAGATTTTTGCGGGCCAGAAAGTTTCGCTCCTCGACCTTCTTCTGCGCACGGATGATGCCGTTCGTAATCCACTTGTGCTCAATCGCGACGTTCTCTTCCATTCCGACTTTGCCTAGCATTTTCATGGTCCAGTCGCCCATGAACATTTGCATCAGGTCGTCTTGAAGTGAAATATAAAACCGCGACGAACCGGGGTCGCCCTGCCGGCCCGATCGGCCTCGCAGCTGGTTGTCGATACGACGTGACGTATGGCGCTCGGTGCCGATCACATGCAACCCACCGGAAGCCATAGCCTCAGGCGAGAGCTTGATGTCTGTACCACGACCGGCCATGTTTGTGGCGATCGTCACGCGGCCGACCTTCTCATCGTGCGCGTTGACGAGCTGCTTGCCCGCCTCGGCGACGATCTCGGCTTCGCGCTCGTGGTACTTGGCGTTGAGGACGTTGTGCTCTACGCCATACTTGCGCTTCAGCAAAACCGAGAGCATTTCACTCTTCTCGACGCTCGTCGTGCCGACCAGCACCGGCCGACCCTTGTCAGAAAACTCCTTGATCTCTTCAATAATCGCGCCCCATTTTTCCTGCTCGGTTCGGTAGACGCGATCCTCTTCGTCCAACCGAATACGCTCGCGGTTGGTGGGGATGGTGACGACTTCCAGCTTGTAGATTTTCTGGAACTCTTCGGCTTCCGTCTGGGCGGTTCCGGTCATGCCGGCGAGGCTCTTGTAGAGCTTGAAGAAGTTTTGCAGCGTGATCGTTGCCAGCGTCTGCGTCTCCTGCTTTATGGTGACGCGTTCCTTGGCTTCACACGCCTGGTGTAGACCGTCCGACCATTGCCGGCCGGTCATCTTGCGGCCCGTGTACTCGTCGACGATCACGATCTCCAGATCACCGGTCCGCTGACCCTTTTCGATGACGTAGTCCTTGTCCTTCTCGTAAACGACGTGGGCCCGTAGCGACTGCTCCATCAAGTGCGGCCATTCCATGTTGTTGCCGACATAGAACGAACCGACACCGGCAGCTTCCTGCGCTGCAGCGATCCCTTCGTGGGTGAGGTGGACGCTCTTTTTGTCCAGCTCGACCTCGTAATACTGCGTGAGCCCGAGCTTCTTGTCCTCGGCCTCTGCTAACTGTTTTTCCGCTGCGGCACGGCGATCGCGAGCGGCGTCTTTGCCGGCTTTGTCCTTGGCCTTTTCCTCATCACCCTCGGCGGCCTTGATCGACCTTTTGGCGGC
The DNA here is from genome assembly GCA_038223165.1 of Tepidisphaerales bacterium. Lineage (GTDB taxonomy): Bacteria > Planctomycetota > Phycisphaerae > Tepidisphaerales > Tepidisphaeraceae > DASYHQ01. The sequence goes on along the minus strand of JBBRHE010000279.1, from coordinate 153 downwards.
ATCCACCGCCCGCTCGGCGGTGCCGTAGGGCTTGTTCAGTTCCAGGATCTGCCGCGCCACGACATCGGCGGCACGGTACTTGGGCGCATCGTCGTGCGCGGCACCACTGATGATGAGCGGCGTGCGCGCCTCGTCGATCAGGATCGAATCCAC
>JBBRHE010000278.1:0-4055 GCA_038223165.1 Tepidisphaerales bacterium | reverse complement strand
ACTTCCGGTGTAAACCGGTGGGAAGGCAAGACGGGTGTAAGTCCTAAGCCAGAAGACCTGCCTGTGGGCGTATCGCTGATCGCTGTGCAATCGTTGCGCGGCGACGGTGACGTTCGGATTCGTCCTCGCGATATGGGACGGACGGGACAGCGCCTCATCGCCTTTGTGCCGACATGTAGCGGCCCGTCGTGAGCCCCCATTGCTTACGCGTGCGTCGCGTTACCGTTCCGTCGGTCCATCGATGCCCTGCTGATCCTGTTGGCCGTTCCGTAGGTGTCTGCACCGCCAAAAGTGGTGCGCGCACCGCTTGGGGGACGAACAGGTTTCCGCACTTGCCGCGCGAGTCGGCAAAGGAGCATCATGCGTCGTTTCCTTCTCATTCTGTCCGGGGGACTTTTGTCCACCGCTTCCTTCATCGCAGGCGTCCAGGCCGCGCCGATTGTTGTAGGCACCGGCGTTAACTCGGCGGACGTCATCTTCAACTGGGCCGATGGGTTCATCGTCGAGTACGACGTGCGCTTCGACTCGGCCAGCCTCAACGGCTTTCAGCTCACCCAACTTGTCGACATCGCCGACGAGAATCTCTCGCTGACGTGGAATGACTTCGGGTTCGGGCAGTACCTGAACGTCGCCACCTACACCGGTGGACACACCGGTAGCGGCGACACATACGTCTTCAACACAGCGCCCGAAAACTTCTGGCACGAATGGGTCGCGACCGAATCGAGCGACTGGACATTCGGCAACGGTGCCGAGACGGACACATTTACAGATGGCTCTAAACTTGGCTGGACCTTCGGCACTGCCGCCACACCCGTGACGGCCGTTCCCGAGCCGGTTATTGGCTCGGCATTCGTGTTGGCGGGCATGGCGCTGCTGAGTCGTCGCCAGCGGGCACTCTAGGACGCGATGACCCGTCATCACACGGAAGGAGCACATCATGCATCTTGTGAAAATACTGATCACCGCGATTGCGATCCCAGCCTCGGCTGCGAACGCTGCGATCTTCGCGACAAGCTACTCGAATTACACGGCCGGCAGCCTGACGCCGGCAAATTACAACAACCCGGCGACGGCGCTGGGCAAATCCAACCCTGTCAGCGGGCTGTACGCGTTGTCACCCTACAACGGGGCGTTCCTCAACACCGACATGGTCGGTATCGGCGCCGGTGGCTCACTGACGCTGCAGTTCGCATCGACGGTGCCGATCGGCGCGGGGCGGGAATTCGGTGTACACGCCGGCGTCAACCTGCTGGGTGACGGGGACGGCACAAGTTCCGACCCTGCCGCGACGTTTAACGTGCGGCGGGCGATCGTCGAAGTGAGCGAGTTCGGAATCGAAGGGAGCTTCATCGCACTCAACAGTGGCAATCCGATCACGTTCGACCTCCCCACCAACTACTGGGCCGACCTGGCTGGCCCACCTGGCACGCAGACAACGGGTGGAACAATCGTGGCCGACTTCGGCAAGCCGTTTGAAGGAACTCTGTCGAGTTTCACCGGTCTCGATTGGACGGCCGCTAAAACACTGCTGAACGGATCGGCCGGTGGAACGTGGTTCGACGTGTCGGGCCTCGGGCTGACATCGCTCAACTACGTTCGATTCTCGGTGCCGGTCGGCGCAAATTACCGCATGTTCATCGACTCGGTCGCCGCAGTGCCCGAACCGGCAACGGTCGCGCTCTGTGCGCTCAGCGCGCTGGTGCTGTTCAGACGGCGATAACGCCACTCCTCTTCCATGAACTCATGGGAGAGGCGATCTTGAGGGTGATTTCGGGTGACGAACAGCTCTCGTCGATCGAATTCACCGTCAAGATCGCCTCTCCCGGCTTACCGGGAGAAGGGCCGGAGACCTTATGCAACGACGCACGGCTTTCACGCTCGTCGAGCTCCTCGTCGTCATCGGCATCATTGCGCTGCTGATAGGGCTATTGCTGCCATCGCTCAGTGCCGCACGCCAGAGCGCAAAGGCGGTCCAGTGCCTCAGCAACCTGCGACAGATGATGATCGCGGCCCACTTGTACGTGAACGCCAACGGTGGACGGTATCCGGTCGCGCATTGGGGAAGTCTGGGACAGAACTGGGACTTCTCGACCGTCTCCGGCCAGGTCGTGCCCGGGCTGCTCTGGGGCACGGGTGGTGGTGTCGCGGTGCAGCAGTGCCCGTCGTATGACGGCAAGAGCAACACGCCCACTGATCCATACACCGGCTACAACTACAACACGAGTTACATCGGGCACGGCCAAGGTGAAGCAATCGAAGCGCCGATCAAAGCCGTACAGATCCGCAATACGGTCGGTTGCGCCGTGTTCGGGGATGGAGAGTATCTCAACGGCGCCAACAAGTTCATGCGAGCACCGTTCGATAGCCCGGGTGACAATGGGTTCAGTGGCCGCTGGGCCGGTACGCAAGGGTTTCGCCACCGCAAGCGGACAAATGTGGCGTTCGCCGACGGACATGCCGAGTCCCTGCTTGAACGTTCTGGTCAAAGCGTCGAAAGTGGTAGCAATCCCGACCCGCTCATCCCGGCGCGGGTTGGCTTCCTTTCGGCGGATAATTCCCTTTACGATCTTCACTAACGCTCGCTGTTCAATCCGCTTCGCTGTGCTAAAATGACGGGCAGTCTATCCACCGTTGGCGGACATCGACTGACGACGTGCAACACAGGCAGGTGACCGAGTGCCCGATCCCGCAATCGATCGACTTCGCGCTAATATCGGCAGGGTTTTTTACGGTCACGCCCGAGCGGTGGACCTGCTTCTCATCGGGCTCTTCGCCCGGGGCCATGTGCTGATCGAAGATGTGCCGGGGGTAGGCAAGACGGTACTGGCCCGCTCGCTGGCCAAGAGCATCGACTGCAAGTTCAGCCGCATCCAGTTAACGCCCGACTTACTGCCCGGCGACGTTCTGGGTGTATCGATCTTCAACAGCACGACGCAGACCTTCGAGTTCAAGCCCGGGCCGATCTTTGCCAACATCGTGCTGGCCGACGAGATCAACCGCACCACGCCACGCACCCAGTCGGCATTGCTCGAAGCGATGGCAGAGGAACAGGTGTCGGTTGAAGACAAGACGATCAAGCTCGAACGGCCGTTCATGGTCGTTGCGACGCAAAATCCGTTTGAGTTCGAGGGCACCTATTACCTGCCCGAGAACCAGCTCGACCGCTTTGTGCTCCGCATTGCCGTTGGCTACCCCGAGCGGACGGCAGAGCATCGCATTCTGACGACCCAGCCGGGGCGCAACGCGTTGCCCGAGCTTGAGCCCGTACTGCACGCCGACGACATCGTGCGGCTGCAGGACATGGTGCCTAACATTCGCTTGGACGCTTCGATCGTTGACTACATCCTCGATCTCGTCGACGCAACGCGCCACAACGACCAATTGCACCTGGGCGTCTCTCCGCGTGGCGCGCTGGCGTTGACCGGTGCCGTGCAGGCCGCCGCGATGATTGTGGGTCGCGATTATGTAACGCCGGACGATGTGAAGAGCCTGTTCATCGCGTGCTGTGCGCACCGTGTGGTCAGCAAGTCCTACCTTCACAACGGCGACGCCAACGCGACGGCGAGAGTGTTGGAAGCGATCCTTGAGAAAGTGCCAACGCCGCGATAAGACGACCCGCGATTCCCGAACCTGGGCAATCTTGATGTTCGCCCGTCCCGCCCCACCTTCGCACCAAGTGACCACACCGGTCCGCAGGAAGCCGTCGCTCGACTTCTCGCTGACAGGTCTGGTCTACTGTTCGATGATGATGTTCATGGGCCTGGCGGCCATCAACAGTCAGGCGAACCTGCTGTTCGGTGTGTTCGGGTTGATGATCGGCGTGTTGGTCACCAGCGGGTTCATCAGCCGGATGGTGCTGCGGCGGTTGCGGATCACACGGCAGATACCCGAGGCAGTGGTCGTCGGTGAACTGGCGACGATCGTCTACGAGTTCGCCAACCACAAACGGTTCTGGCCGAGCCTGTCCGTTGGATTAGCCGAGTTGGAGGGTGTCGAGGCGTTTGCAAAACAGCCGTCGACCTACCTCCTGCACGCCGCCGCGAGAATGACCG
>JBBRHE010000277.1:0-4169 GCA_038223165.1 Tepidisphaerales bacterium | reverse complement strand
TCGGCGCCTTTTTTTCCTTCGTGGATGATGAGGACTTGCGCACCCGACTTGGCTTTGGGGACGACGACGTTACCGCGCAGGTCGGGGAGCTTTTTGAACGATCCGCTGGCAAGCCACTCGGCCAAATTTTCCATAGCGGGGTGGCTTTTGCCGTCATCGGTCAGGTTCGGGACGAACGGGGTCTTCTCCTGCGGCGCGTTCAATTCACCAACGAATACCGGCAGAGCTTTTTCGATCGCGGTGTCTTTGTAACCACCGGGCCCGAGCGAATTTTGCCCGCCAACCATCAGCAGGCCACCACCGGCTTGAATGGTTGCTTCCAGCAACGCCTGTTGCGGGCGCGGCAGGAACGATGAATCCAGATCACCCAGAATTACGACGTCGAACTTCTTCCACTGTTCGAGCGTTTTGGGCATTTCCTTGAACGCGACGCCCTCGACGAACCCACCGGCAGCGAAGCGGTCGTTCTGGATGCGCAGCAGGGTCGCCAGTTCGATGTTTGGGTCGCGCGACAGGGCCCGCGAAAGTTCGCGATACTCGGGGCGTACACGGCCCTCGACATAGAGCACCTTCAGGCGCGGGTCGATCGCCAGACCCTGAAATTCCTGCCGGTTGTCGATCGTGCTGCGCTCACCTGCGATCGGGTCGACCCAGACCGCCAGGCGGTGAACACCGACGCGGGTTGGCTTGTAGGGAAGTTCAACAACCTGCCCGCCGGGCGAAGGTTGAAGAACGAGCTTTTTCACGACCGGTGTTCCGACCACTTTGCCCGATGCGTCCGCCTCGGCCATCTTCACGTCGACGACTCGGTTGGCCAGGCCGGCCGCGTGCAGGGTCGCTTTGACCTTCGATTCGTGGTTCACGACAAAGTCGTCATCCGCCTGCACGTCGTCAACGGATAGGTTCGCCATCGCGGTCGGCTCGGCCTGGTCGGACCCGACGCGCACGGTGTGGATCGGTCGCCGCGACGCGCTGATCACACCCGCGACGTCAGGAGATGCATTATCAATACCGTCTGTGATCAGGATAACCTGCGCATCCTCCCGCGTGCTGGCAGCCAGTGCCTTGGCGACGCCATTGACGATGTCGGTGCTCCTGCCATCGGGTTGGGTCGCACCGAGTTGATCTGGCGTCTTCAGCTCAGTGAGACCGTCCGCGAACGTGTAAAAGGTCGGGATGAAATGGTCCTTCAGCGCCGGCAACTGCCCACGTAGTGATTGCCAGACGGATTGCAGGCGCGTGGGGCCGTTCTGTACGTCCGGAAAACTCATGGAGGCGGACGTGTCGACGAGCACGATCAACGGCCGTTCCGGCTTCGGGCGGGCCACGTAGCGAACGACGGGCTCGAAGAGCATCGGCACCAGCAGCGCCAGCGCGACGAGGCGCAAACCCAGTAACGTCCGCCAGCGTGCGGGCGTCAATTGTGTCTGCAGGTTCAGGTAAAAGGTGAGGCTGAGGATGCAGAGAAGTAGGAACGTCCAAACGAGTCCGACCTTGGCGTTCCGCAGCGGTGGCAGGGCGATGACCAGCAACGTCCCACCCACGCCCACAGCCAGCAACGCCAGCACAAGCGTCCGCCGAGGACTATGCCAAGCCTTGCCCGTCAGCGCGTAGACGACGAGGACGCCCGATGCCATCAGGCAAACCAGCGTCCACAGGTCCCACGAGCCCTGGCGGAGGATGTCGAAGGACCATTGGGTCACGTACTGACATTACCACCGGCGAGGGAAAACGTTACATGGCGCGTGTTACGCTTGTCGTGTTCAACCACCCCAGAGTTCCTTCAATCGCCCCCAGTTCATCACTGCGACCACCACCACGGCGATGACGACGATCCAGACAAGCTTCCCAGACACCCCTCCACTAGCTTTGCGAACGGGCGTGTCATGGGCTTCGACCGTGTCGGCTATTAGCGTCGCATGGTTGACAGACATCCCCGCCTTGTCCGCTTTGCGCTCGGCAGCGCCTTTACTTTCGGCTTCAAACTCCATGATCTGTCGCGCGCCGGTCTCGCGGTTCTGGCCTGTCACTCGGAATTTCATCGTCGATCCTCCAATTCCCCGTTATGTCCAGCGTAACGGAAGATTGCCCTCGTAGACGAAGTTGGTGATTGCTCGCGCCAGGTCGCACGACCCCTTAAGCCGTCGCGTCGCCCGCGGTATATTGTTCTTCATGCCGACCTCCCCGGACAAACGCATCGAGCAGCTACGCGATGAACTGAATCGCCATAACGAATTATATTACCTGAAGGCTCGCCCGACGATCTCCGATCGCGAGTACGACGCGATCATGCAGGAGTTGATCGATCTCGAAAAGGCACACCCTGATCTGCTCACGATCGATTCGCCCACCCAGCGGGTCGGTGGTGACGTGCAAACGGGCCTCAAGCCCGTGGTTCACGCGGTGCCGATGATGAGCATCGATAACACGTACAGCGAAGCTGAGGTTCGCGCGTTCGACGTACGCATGCGCAAGCTGCTCGAGGGTCAACAGCCACACTACGTACTGGAACCGAAGATTGACGGGGCCTCGGTCAGCTTGCGTTACGAGGATGGAAAACTCGTGCTCGCAGCGACGCGTGGGCGGGGAAATACGGGGGACGATATCACGGTGAATGCGCGGACGATCAAGTCGATCCCCCTCACGCTGCGCAAGGACGGCGCGAAGATCGAACCACCGCCGATCCTCGAGGTGCGTGGTGAAGTTTACATGGACAACGATGACTTCCAGCGGGTGAACAAGGAGATCGAAGCTGAAGGCGAAGAACCCTACGCCAACCCGCGCAACTTAACCAGTGGCACACTTCGTCGGTTGGACCCAAAGATCGTCGCCAATCGCCGGTTGCGCTTCCTGGCCCATGGGCTCGGCCAGGTCGAGCCATTGCCGACCCAAAGCTATTGGGAATGGACGCAGTTGCTTATTGGATGGGGTTTGCCGCTGCCCGAGGAGTTGACCCGCGCCACCGACATCGAAGAGGCGATCAAGTGCATCCACGAGTTTGAAGCGATCCGTCCCAAGTTGCAGTACATGACCGACGGCATGGTGATGAAAGTCGATTCGTTCGCCCAGCGGGAACAGCTCGGCTACACCGGCAAATCACCGCGATGGGTTATCGCATACAAGTACGAGACGGAGCAGCAACCGACCGTCCTCATCGACGTCCGCTGGCAGGTTGGCAAGGGGGGCAGCCTGACGCCTGTGGGTGACCTGGAACCCGTGTTTATCGGTGGGGTAACGGTTACGCACGTCACGCTGCACAACATCGACCAGATTCATCGCCTCGATTTGCACTACGGTGATACGATCGTAGTCGAACGCGCCGGTGAAGTGATTCCGTATGTCGTCGAGACGGTCAAAGAAAAGCGGCCCAAGGGCGCCAAACCCGTCGAAGCGCCGAAAAAATGCCCGGTTTGCGAGACGAAGGTCGACAAAGACCCGGTGCCGGACGGCATCGCGATCTACCGCTGTGTCAACGCCGAGTGCGAGCTGCACTTCAAGCGGAAAGAAGTGAAGGCGGAGAAGCTGCCGAAGGACTGCTCGGTCTGCACCGAGAAGGTCGAGGTGCTCGATTCGGGCATCGACATCTGCTGTCCCAACCCCGCCTGCCCGGCGCAAGTGAAAGAGAGGCTCATCTGGTACTGCAATCGTGGGCAAATGGACATCGAAGGGGTCGGTGACAAGCTGGTCGACCAACTCGTCGACCGCGGGCTCGTGACGACGTTTGCAGACCTGTACCAGCTCAAGGCCGAGGTCATCGCGGCGTTCGGTTCGGAGATCGAGCAAGGGGACAAGACCGTCAAACGAACCGTTGGCGAGAAGGTGGCTGCGAAGATCGTCGCGAACATCGACAAGAGCCGTCAGCAACCGCTCGAACGCCTGCTTGCAGGGCTTGGCATCCATCACATCGGCACCGGTGGCTCGCGTCGATTGGCGACGGCGTTCGGTAGCCTGGATGCGATTTCAGCAGCGACGGTCGAACAGTTGGAAGCAGTGGACGACATCGGCCATGTGACGGCCCTCAGCGTTCACGACTTCTTCCACAACAAGGCGGGCAAGCAAACGATCGCAGCACTGCAGGCGGTAGGCGTCGATCCTAAACAAGACGTCTTTAAGGCCGAAGACATCGCCAGCCTGCCCCTGGCGGGCAAAACGGTCGTCGTCACCGGAAC
>JBBRHE010000276.1:0-4192 GCA_038223165.1 Tepidisphaerales bacterium | reverse complement strand
CCCCTCGCCGAGGCGCTAAAATCCGACTCGACGCGCGCGGTGTTGACGACGATTGGCGCGTTGAACTCTATCCAACTGCCCTTACCTAAAAAGTAAATTTTCGGCAACGCGAGCGTCTGATTTCCGTCACCGTGTTTACGATCCGCGTCAGTTTAGCGCCCGCTTCAACGTCGAACCGGGTGAGCGGTATACTGCCTTAGCGGGACTGAAATCGAAACGCGAAAGGACTATATGGCTTCTAGCGCCCCCCCAGCCAAGGCACCGCAGCAGAAAGCATCGGACGCCGACCTCCAAGCGGTTTCCGACCTCAAGGCCGCCCACGCTGCCATCAAAGCCGAGTTGGCCAAGGTCATCGTCGGTCAGCACCAGGTCATCGACGAACTGCTCATCAGCATCTTCACGCGAAGTCACGCACTGCTCGTCGGTGTGCCGGGTTTGGCCAAGACACTGCTCATCTCATCCCTCGCGCAGACGCTGCACCTGGGGTTCAAGCGAATCCAGTTCACGCCCGACCTCATGCCGAGCGACATCACCGGCACGGAGGTCATCTACCACGACCAGGCGACCGGTGCCCGCGAGTTTAAGTTTCTGAAGGGCCCGATCTTTTCAAACATCGTGCTTGCGGACGAAATCAACCGCACTCCACCCAAGACGCAGGCTGCGATGCTCGAAGCGATGCAGGAGCGCAAGGTTTCGGTCGGTGGCAACGACCACAAGCTGCCCGATCCGTTCTTCGTGCTCGCGACGCAGAACCCGGTGGAACAGGAAGGCACCTACCCGCTGCCCGAAGCACAACTCGACCGGTTCATGTTCATGATCTTCGTCGATTACCCGACGAGTGCCGAAGAACGGCAGATCATGAAGATGGGCACGGGCCTGGGTGGTGAGACGCCCAAGAACGTGCTGAGCGCTGAAGACATCGTGCAGTTACAGCAGATCGTGCGCCGTGTGCCAGTGGCGGACCATGTGTTTGCATATGCGGAGAAATTGGTCCGCGTTACCCGTCCCAAGCAACCCGAAGCGCTCGATTTCTGCAAGAAGTGGCTCAGTTGGGGCGCGGGTCCGCGTGCGAGCCTGAACCTGATTATGGCAGCCAAAGCGAAGGCGATTTTGAACGGGCAATTTTACGTCAGTTGCGATGACGTCGCGTCGGTTGCACCGGCGATCTTCCGTCACCGCATCACGCCCAACTTCGCCGCCCAGGCCGAAGGCGTCAGCAGTGACGACATCACCCGCAAGATCATCGCGGCGATCCCGAAGGATCAAAAGCTGGATTAATTCACGGACGAATGCTTGAACGCAGAGGCGCAGAGAAGGAACGCAGAGGGTCGCGGAGAAAGTCATACAGAAAAAATAAGGCAGAGTTTGCAGATGTGGAAAGACGTTGCCGCTGATCTGCCCATTCCTTATTCCACTCGTTTCAACTCAGCGTCTCTCTGCGTTCTTCCCTCTGCGCCTCTTCGTTAGACTCTTATGGCAACCACTGAGCAAAATCTGCTCGATCCTCAAACGATCAGCCAGGCCGAGCAACTCGGTCTGGCGGCGCGGCATGTCGTGGAAGGGTATATGTCCGGCGAGCACAAGTCGCCGTTCCGTGGCTTTTCCATCGAGTTCACCCAGCACCGTGAATATGTGCCCGGCGACGACACGCGCCACCTCGACTGGAAGGTGCTCGGTCGCACCGACCGTTATTACCTCAAGCAATACGAGCAGGAGACGAATTACGTCGCCCACATCCTGCTCGACGCCAGCGAAAGCATGCGCTACGGCAGTGGCATCAAAGGCGGTGGCCGGGCTGCTGCTAAGCGCGGGACGACCGCATCGACCCTCAGCAAGTTCGACTATGGCAAGACGATGGCGGCGTGCCTGTCGTACCTCATCCTGCACCAGCGCGACGCCATCTCACTCAGTCTCTTCGACGACGGCGTTGTCCAAAAGCACATCCCGCGCACCGGGAACCTCAACAGCATCCACGGCATCATGTCCACGCTGGCAGCGTTCAACCCCAGCGCCAAGACCAACGTGGGTGATGTCCTCCATCAGATGGCCGGGCAGATCAAGCGTAAGGGTATCGTCATCCTCATCAGCGACCTGTTCGACGATGAACAGAAGATCCTCGATGGCATCCAGCACCTGCGCTTCGGTGGGCAGGAAGTCATCGTCTTCCACGTAATGGACCCCTTCGAGCTCCAGTTCCCCTTCGACGGCAACGTGGAGTTTGAAGGCTTGGAACAAACGCCGATTCTGAAGACGCGCCCGCACGACATCCGCAAAAGCTACATGCGAGAACTCGACGCCTTCAAGCAGCGGGTCAGTGAAGGATGCGAACGAAACAGCACACATTACTTGCTCGTCGATACGAGCCACCCGCTGCACGAAGTGCTCAGTGGGTATTTGGCGTTCAGGCATAAGACGACAACGAGATAAGGCTGAAAAAGAAGGATGAAGGTTGAACGAGGCAATTCATCCTTCAGCCTTCTTTTTCATCCTTCCTAATTATGGGCTTCCTCAATCCCATCCTCTTGTTCGGCACGCTCGCGGTGGCGGTGCCGATAATCATTCATCTGCTGAACAAGCGGAAGTATGAGAAAGTCACCTGGGCAGCGATGCGGTTTCTCATGACCAGCATCGAGCAGAACCAGCGCCGGATGCGCATCGAGGATCTGCTGCTGCTTTTGCTTCGCTGTGCGCTATTGGTCTTCATCGCACTGGCGCTGGCGCGGCCGGCGATTCCGGGTGGGGGCGCGGGGAGCCTCTTTGGTCGTTCGGGCGTCACCGCGGCACTGGTGCTCGACAATTCATACAGCATGGGCTTGTCCGATGGTGCTACGACCCGCTTCGAGAACGCCAAGAAGTCGTTGGAAGCGGTCATCGATTCATTACCGTCCAACTCGGGGGCCGCGGTGCTGTTGGCGGGGGATGGCATTGAAGCAGTCATCGCCGAACCGACCTACGATCTGAACCTCGCGCGCAAGATAATCCGCGACGCCAAACTCTCCGACCGGGCGAGCAACGTCGTCCCGGCCATCCGGCACGCGATCGAGACGTTGAAGAAGAAGCCCGCAGTTCGGCGCGAATTGTACTTTGCCACCGATGGTCAAGCCCTTGGTTGGCGTCAGTTCGAGACCGCGACGGCGGCGATCAGTGAAGCCAAGGACGACGTAGCGTCGAATATTCTCCTGGTCGGCCCGCGGGCCGAATCGAACCTTGCCATCACCGACTTGCGGCTTGCCTCTGGCATGCCCGTGGTCAATCGCTCCGTTCGGTTTGAAGCGAAGGTGACCAACTACAGTGTGACCGACGCGACCAACGTGCGCGTGCGCCTGCTGCTGAACGAGGACACGCCCAGCGACGAAGCAACGATCGACACCTTGCCCGCCGGCCAGAGCAAAAGCGTTTCGTTGTTTGCGAAGCTGCACGAGCCTGGCTCAGCGACGGTGACGGCCGTCCTCGATCCCGACCGCCTGCCTGCCGACGACCGCCGGACCGTCGCGATCCGTGCGACCGATCGCATCAACGTGCTACTGGTCAATGGCGCCAACACCAAAGGCCGAGATGCCGATGCGTTCTTCCTGCAGAACGCGCTGGCTCCGATCGGCGCCGATGCGGCCGATTATTTCATGAAGACAACCACGGTCGCTGCGGTCGACCTGGGCAGTTCACGGCTGGACGATTTCGACGCGGTCGTCCTCGCCAACGTCGGTGACGTGCCAGCCAAGACGACCGATTCGCTCGTTGAGTACGTTCGGGGTGGCGGTGGGCTGATCGTCTTCCCCGGACCGGCGGTCGAAACGACGGCGAACGTGTTTTACAACGAACAGCTCTACACGGCCCGTGGCCTGCTGCCCGCGATGCTCGGCACGCCCACCGGTGAAGCCACCGCTGCCGATGATAAGTCGCTCGCGCTGCAATCGCAGAACTTTGACCATCCCATCGCGGCCCTTTGGAACGACGCGGCTTCGGGCAGCCTGGGGGATGTGAAGGTTCGTCGCTACTTCCCGTTGACAACAGGCAACCAGGATGTGGAAGGGGCACGCCGGCCCGAGAGCAGTGGCACACCGCGCGTTGTCCTGCGGTTGGCCGATGGATCACCGATGATGATGGAGCGGACGTTCGGCGCGGGTCGCGTCGTGCTGTTCGCGACGACCGGTAGCACGGCGTGGACCGATCTGCCTGTGCGTCCCGGCGTGTT
>JBBRHE010000275.1:0-4204 GCA_038223165.1 Tepidisphaerales bacterium | reverse complement strand
CTCGGTAAAAACGCCCACTGAGGGCTTATAAAGTGCGCCGGATGATGATTCGCGAGGGTTATCAGACCTCGTTTACACCCCTCGGCGTCACGCAACCCCCCGCTGCATCGACTGTAACTGCAAAAACCTTTACTTGCCCGCGCGGACGGGCGCATGGAGGATTGTCCATAATCTATCGCGTCTTACGACCGTTTTCCCCATCGAACGATAGATTTTCTTTCATGAATAACCAAGCTCATCCAAATCGTCTTCCGACATCCCATAATGGTGACCGATCTCGTGCAGAACCGTCGTCCGAATCTCTGCGATCAGCTCGGCTTCGGTCTCACAAACCAGTTCCACGTCTTCCTGAAAGACGTAGACGACGTCGGGCAGGTTCCCCGAATTTAGTACGCTTCGCTCGGTGAGGGGGATACCGGTATATAAGCCCAGCAGCAATTCGTCGTCATTCAGACCGACACTGTGCAGTTCCTTGCGCGTCGGCCGGGTACGGATCTCGATCGTGACCTCTTCCATATGGGTTGCGAACGGTTCGGGCAGCTCGGCCAGCGCTTGCTCGACGAGTTCGGCGAATCGTGCTTTGCTCACGTGATGGGGCATGGTTATGATCGGCCTCGCCGCTACATATTACTGTAGCCATTTCCGCCTTGGATGTTTCAGTGAGGTTGTGTTCATGCGGTTTACAGCCCTGGTCCTAACGGCCCTTCTGGCATTGTCGGCCGGTTGCGGCTCGCCGAGCCTCCTCATCACGCCCGTTGCCAACACCAATGAACTGAAGGAAGAGGTCGTTCAAGGTGGCGCCCCTTGGAATCACCAGAAAATCGCGATCATCGAAGTTGAGGGGATGATCTCTAACTCTCGCGCCGGTGGACTCTTACAACAGGGTGAGAACGCCGTCTCCCTCTTCACCCAGCAACTGGAAGCCGCCGAGCGGGATCGGAACGTCAAAGCGATCGTTCTGCGAATCAATTCCCCGGGTGGGACCGTCACCGGGTCGGACACGATCTACCAGCTCCTACGCCGGTTTAAGCAACGCACTGGCAAACCGATTATCGCCAGCGCCCAGGAAGTGGCGGCCAGTGGGGCCTATTACATCGCGCTGGCGTCGGACAAAATCATCGTCCAACCAACCAGCATCGTCGGCAGCATCGGGGTGATCTTCAACAGCTTCGAATTTAGTGGCACCATGGCCAAGCTCGGTGTGCGGGCCGACGCCATTAAGAGCGGTAAGTTCAAGGATATCGGATCGTTATACAAACCTCTGCAACCCGAGGAACGAGCCCTGATGCAGGAGATCGTTGACGAATATTTCGCCAAATTCACGGCATTGGTCCGTGAACGCCGACCGGGCATTGCCGATGAAGCATTCAACAAAGCGACCGACGGTCGGGTCGTTTCGGGACAACAGGCGGTTTCCTGGGGCTTGGCCGACCAGACAGGCCTTTTAACCGACGCCATCACTCTGGCGCGGCAGATGTCCGGGGCACGTGGTGCCCGCGCCATTCTGTATAAACGCCCGTTCGGTTACTCCGGTTCAATTTATGCCAGCACGTCCGACCCTCAGCCTACCGCCAACGTAATGAAGCTTGCATTGCCCGATTCCACGACCCCCCTGCCGGGTGGGTTTTACTATCTTTGGGAAGCGGGACGATAGTCGGAAGTGCCGAATACCGAGTGGCGCGTGCTGAATGAAAAGGCAATCTCGCTGAACTCGGGACTCGCCACTCACAACTCGATACTTCTTATGATTTCCATCTCCTGCACCAACTGCAAAGCCCTGCTGACGATCGACGAAGCGTTCGCCGGTGGCGTGTGCCGCTGTCAGCACTGCGGGACGATTCAGACCGTGCCCGCGGGCACGCGCGGTCACGACAGCTCGGTGACGGGTGGGGTCATTTCCGGTCAATCGCTAGGCGGGTCGAAAGTTGCTCTGCCGCGCGATAAGCAAGGTGCCGGCACGGGGTTGGAAGATCTGGCCGACATCGTCGCCAGCAGTGGGCTTGCCGGCAGTGGACTGACGTCCCGTCGGCTTAGCCGATCCAACAACACCGCCATCGCGGTACCGGTCGCCAAACCATCTAAGCTCGTCCCGATGATCGCAGTGGGCTCGTCGATCGGTGTCGTCCTGATCGGGGCGATCCTCTTCTTCTCACTGCGCGGGGACTCGTCATCGAATGCCGGCACGGGTGGTGACGGGCCGACCAACGTCGTTCAACCCAGCGACGGCACGCCCCCCATCGCAACGGTGCGCGGTCCGTCGTTCTGCGGCGTCCCGCTCGAAGGCACGACCACGATCTTCGTCCTCGACCGTGGCAGTGGCACGCGCGAGGTCTTCGACTTGCTCAAGTCCGCGACGCTCAAATCGATCGACTCGCTCGGCGACGACCGCAAGTTCCAGGTCATCTTCTGGAACAACGGTTCGGACGAACTTCTCTTCCCCGCGACCGGTCCAACTTACGCCACCGACCGCAAGCGCGACGAGGCTCGCAAACTCTTCGACGACACCGCCGCGTTCGGCGCGACCGACGCCGGACCATCCCTCGAAAAAGCCTACGCCCAGTCCCCCGAAGTCGTCATCATCGCGTCGGGCAAAGGCCCCGACCTCACCGACGAATTCGTCACCACCGCCAACACCGCCCGCAAGGGCTTGAACATCAAAACCCACACCTTCAGCCTCGGCGAAGGCGCCAGCGACGGCTTGAAAAAGCTCGCCGACGAGACCGGTGGCCAATACAAACAAATCACCCCCAGCCAACTCGACGCCTTCACCCGCTGACATGCAGACCTTGACACGCCCCGCTATCCCTATACATTATTCCGCTCGCACCACCGAAGAGTGACCGCGACCGACAACCGAATAAATCCCGGGGCCATAGTGAAATGGGATCACGCGACCATGGCATGGTTGAATTTGGGGTTCAAATCCCCATGGCTCCACTGAGCGGGACGAGTTTTACGTCCCTTAGCAAATCGAACGGTTTTCTTGGGATAAACTCAAGATTTCCGGAGTTCAATCGCACGGTTTTGGGCGTGATGCCCAGAATCGTGCGTTTTGCGTTGTCGCTGGCCGTATCCCATTTCTCCGGCAGGGTTTGCGAAGGTTTAAACGCTTTGGTGAGCTCCTCGCACGCCGTGCTCCTGCCGTTTGGTGGCGGTCTCGGCGATGGCGCGGTTTAAGCTGACGAAAGCAACTTTATCCGCTCGAGGAAGTTTGCTGCGAGGTTCAAGCTTTGGCGATTACTTCTCCAGCACCTTCAAGAGTTCGGCGAAGTCAACCGGCTTCACGAAGTGCGCGTCGAAGCCGGCTTCTGTGGTTTTTTGGCGGTCATTGTCCTGGCCCCATCCTGTCAATGCAAACAGCCGGATGGTTTGGTCCGACGTCTGTTCACGAATGCGGCGACACGCCTCATGGCCGTCGAGCGTGGGCAGACCGATGTCGAGCAGCACCACGTCGGGGCGGAACGTGGCGGCGGCTTCGACGGCTTCCAGGCCGTCGTAGGCGGTGTGGGTGAGGTGGCCTTTGAACTTCAACAACATCGCCATTGACTTGGCCGAGTCTTGATTGTCGTCCACCACGAGGATGCGCAGGGAACGCTTTTGATTCGTCGCGTCGTCAGCGCGCTTCGTCAGCGCCGGCGCGACGGGTTGGGCTTGCCGTTGTTCGGGCAATGCCGGCAGGCGCACTACGAATTCACTGCCCCGGCCGATGCCTTGGCTGTGTACTTCCACGGTGCCGTCGTGCATCTCGACGAGGTTTTTCACCAGCGCCAGCCCGATGCCCAACCCGGCGGTCGAGCGATCGATCGTCGCGTCAATCTGCATAAAGATTTGGAACAGGCGGGGCAGATTGTCGGCGCTAATGCCGACGCCGTTGTCGCGCACGCGGATCACCGCTTGCTCGCCGCCACCCTCCCCCACTCCCTCGCTGACACGCTCGACACTGAGCCAGATTCGCCCGCCTGCGTCGGTGAATTTGCAGGCGTTGGTGAGCAGGTTGCTGACGACCTGAATCAGCCTGACCGGATCGCCGTCCACCTCCACCGGCCGTGAAGGCAGCGTGATCGTCAGCTCGTGGTTGAAGCTTTCGCAGTGGGGGCTGACGGCCTCTTCGGCCTGTCGGATGATCGACGCCAGATCGATCCGTTCCTTGCGGAGCTCGATCGTGCCCCGGCTTACGCGGCTGACGTCCAGAAGGTCGTCCACC
>JBBRHE010000274.1:0-4249 GCA_038223165.1 Tepidisphaerales bacterium | reverse complement strand
GAACACTGCCGACGCTGAAGCGCGACGAAGCCAAAGCGCTCATTATCAAGAACGGTGGCAAGGCCAGTGGCAGCGTGAGCAAGAAGACGGCCTTCCTCGTCGCTGGTGACGAGGCGGGTAGCAAGCTGGCGAAGGCGACGGAGTTGGGGGTTGAAGTGATCGACGAAGCAGAGTTCCTGAAACGGGTGGGTGGTGGAAAGTAAGAGTCTCACTAACATCAGCTGCTCGTCACACCAAGTATGTCATCCCGAAGGGAGCGAAAGCGACCTGAGGGATCTCAACAGCCTAAACGGCTCTGCCATCTCGAGATCTCTCGTGTCGCTACCGCTCCTCTCGGGATGACATTTCGTAGGCGCTATAACGCCTGCCGTCAATCCAAACGGTATGCGGCAGCACCTCGTTTTCCGCAATCTCCGTCAGAGGGTCGTCGCTGTGCACCTGAAACGAAACGAGGTCGGCGGCCCTGTCGACCTTCAGGCTGCCGATGGTGTCATCCATCTCGACCGCTTTTGCGCCGTTCACCGTGACCATTTTCCAAAGTGCATCCATCGGAATATCCGGGGCGATACGATGCACCAGCCGCAGGTCGTCAAGGATGTTCAGATCGGGCGAGCTGGCGCAGCTGTCGGTTCCCAACGCGACGTTGATGCCGACGGCGAGCATCTCGCCCCAGCGGTGGGGTGGGTGGCCGAAATAGGCATGCGTGCGCGGGCAGTAGACGACGCTTGCTCGACCGCGGGCGAGCAGGGCAAGTTCGCTGTCGTCACAGTAGTTGACGTGCGCGAGCAGCGTGGGGTGATTGAGCAGGCCAATCGAATGCGCGAAGGAGATCGGTCGACCGGGGTGTGTCTCGACACCGTCGGCCCAGCTGCCGAGCTGTTCCCAGACCGCGCGAAACGGACCGGTTTGCGCGGTCAGGAAGGTTTCTTCATCCAATGTTTCTGCAAGGTGCGTTGCCAGTGGCAAGCCAAGCGAGCGGGCGAGGTCGAGGCATTGACGGTAGCCGGGCAGGTCGACGGTATACGGCGCGTGGGGTGACAGTCCGATGCGCAGCCGGTCCGACGCCAGTGATGTATCGGTGGCAGTCTCAACGTGGCGCTCAAAGCGCGGCCGAGCACCGCCCAAACCGAGCGCTTCACCATAGCTGACGACCCGCAGCGGCCCATCTCGTAGCAGTGGCCGGGTGACGTGATGCTGCTGAGAGATGTCGCCGACGGTCGTGACACCGAACCGGACGCACTGGCGCACCCCTTGCGCTATTCCGGCAACGGCGGCATCCTCAATGGTCCGTTCACCGACACGCAGGCGCGGGCGAATCTGAAGGATCCAATCGGTGAACGTAGCGCCACCGAGCGTCTGGAGGGGCATGCAATCGCTCAGCTCCAGATGCGTATGGGCATTCACCAGACCGGGCATTAGGACGACGTTGCCAAGGTCCTCAACCCCTGCATCGGGGTGTCGTGCGCGAACCGTGGCGGTATTACCTACGTCGATGATGGTTCCATTACGGATGACCACGCCGGCATCTCGCAGCAGGGGAGCCGTCATGGGGGCGACGTACGCGGCGTGCAGCAGGCGTTTTTCCGGAACGGTCAAGGCGTGTCCTCGTCCAGCTCCTTTTTGAGCAGTTTGGCCACCTGCCGAACATGCTCGAGGCGCTGGCGGGCAATTTTACGGACGGGCTCGAAGTGAAATCCATCTTTTAAGCGTGCGTCCCAATAGCCGTACTGTTCGCGCTTGTCGATGCCGTCGGAAACCTGGAGCACCCCGTCTCCACCCCGCGCGATTTCGATCGATTGGACGAACAGCCCCACGACGCCGAAATCTTCGAGGTTGATCGCGTCGGCCAGCAACTTGGCCTCGTCGAGGATCGGTTGGCGGTGGGGCACTTCGTGCAGGACGCGCGTCGTGCGGTCGAGCAGGGATTCGTCTGCCTGGTCACCCACCAAACCCACAAGCAGCTCGGCGGCCTGTTCGGCGCGATCCCGAAGTGGGGTTCGGCCTAGTTTCCCGCGGACGGTGTTCTTCCCACCGCGCAGGGGCAGTTGCACGCTGTAGCACGCCAGTTCGAGCGCATCGAGCTGGACGCCACTGGTTCCCACGAGTCCCATGTCGACGAATTTGCGCGCACGACCCCATAGGCGAGCCGCATCGTCGACGAGTCTAGGCCCCGGTGAGGGCGCATCGTCCAACGCGCGGAGCGCACGCTCCAGAATGATCTTGACCTTTTTGTCGACCGGCATCGGGGAAACCGCGGCTGGTTGTCCCGGTGTCGCGGGAATGACGTCAGACGCACAAATTCTCGACCCACTATCGAGATCGGACGCTTGCCAAATTCGCCTGAACAAATCTCCCCAGGCAAACTCGGCCACACCCACACTTTTGCACCTACAGCGACGCGAGTATGATCGAAACGCCCGTCAATTGGAATACTGTAATCTGTGTTGCGCTCGAATGATTTTCGCTCGCGCACGGTCGATCGTGGTGGTCTGGAGTATCTGGTGAAACAGCACAGCCGGCGCAACGGCGCGTTGTAAAGGCTCGATGATGGTCATGATAAAGATTCGGGCAATGTGCTGCATCGCGACGGGCGCGATACTCGTGGGCTGCGTCGCGGTGCCAATCAATCCGCGTCAACCGACCAGCGAATCTTTGACCTTGTCGAATGTCATGCAGTTAACGAGTGGGTTCGCGCGGGCAGGCGATGCGCGGTTTTCACCGGACATGCGGTGGATCGTTTTCCAGGCCTCGGTGCCACAAGAATCGACCGAGCAACTGTTCGCAGCGCCGTTACGGCGCGAGGGCACTGAGATTGTCGGCATTGGTCGGCCGGTGCGCATCTCACCGGTCGGGTCAGTCAACTCAGGCGCAAGTATTGCCGACGGCAACACGCTCGTCCTGGGTTCCACGGGCACTTCAGCCAAAGCGAGTGGTTCCAAGGTCGGCCTTCATCGCGCAGACGGTTGGGAGCCTGCGGTGACAGCGGGGGACTTTGGGTCGATCATCGATCTGGCGCGCCATCGCATCTCACCGGCTGACGCAGTCGACGCGCAGCCATCCTTTTCGCGCGATGGCAAGCGCATCGCGTTCGCCAATCAGGATGGTGACCAGATCGACCTCTTCGTCGCGAACGCGGATGGGACCAATCGAGTGCGCGTGACGAGCGGCAGTGGGTTTGAAGGCTTCCCCGTCTTCTCCCCCGATGGCAAACGGCTGGCCTATTGTGCCGCTGAGGTCGGTTCGCGCGTGCTCGATGTTTACGTCTGTCAACTGACTTTCGACGGTGACGGTGTTGTGACCGGTGGCACGCGCCAGACGCGTCTGTCTGAGAACGCCGACGTGCAACGCGCCCCGACCTGGACTGCCACCGGTCGCCACATCGTCTACTCGTCGGAGTGGGTCGGACAAAGCGGATATCGCCTTCGGGCAATGCGGGCCGATGGCACGCTCAAGACGCAGGTAACGTTCGATGGCCTTGCGGACACATCCCCTGCGTTATCACCGGACGGACGATATCTCCTATGGACTGCTAAGCGGTCTCCCGACGGTACGCCACAGGTGTTTCTGGCGAAATTCACGCTTCCTGCGGGATTGTGACCGTCGCGCGAAACATTTTGACGATAAGTCCGTTCTAATCACGTGCCCACCCCGAACCGAGGGTTCGGCCGGTTGGTGCCACACCTAACTTGTTACGGAGGATTCAGATGTTCGGAACGATGAAACTGTTGTCGATGATCGCAGGCGTGGGTCTGCTGGCCGGTGTTGCAACGATGTCCGTCCACGCGGAAGACGCACCGGTGGCGAAGGAAAAGGGAACGGTTTCGGGCATGGTAATCGATGCCAACGGCAAAGCGGTCGCGTCGGCGAACGTCGCGATTGTCGATGCGAGCCAGATGCCCGGTCGTCCCAAAAAGGACAAGAAGGCTGCCGACGGTGCCGAAGGCAAGCCCAAGGGCGACAAGCCGAAGGGCGATCGGCCGGAACCCGTCGCCAAGGGCAAAACCGACGCCGAGGGAAAATTCTCACTGACCGACGTGCCCGCAGGTGAGTACATGCTCGTCGCCCGAGCCAAAGAGGCTGGCAATGCCCGTCAGAAGATCACAGTAACGGCCGGTCAGGACACGCACGTCGAACTGACGCTGCAGGTCCGTGGTGCAAAGAAGCCTCAGTAATCGAATTTGGCCGTCTAGTCGGGACGGTCTGCAAAATCTGTGTTCTAAGCGAGGCCGCTCGACGTCCAACCACGTTC
>JBBRHE010000273.1:0-4258 GCA_038223165.1 Tepidisphaerales bacterium | reverse complement strand
GTCTGCCGGCTTCATCTATGGCGACAAACCCGTCGTTCGAGCTGTACTGACCTGTGAGATCCTATACATGCGAAACTGGACAGAAAAGTTCATGCCCGTCAACGTCAAACGCTCGCTGGGCATTGCCGACCCCGTACCGGTGGCGGCGCAGTAGTAGTAAGCTGTTTGTCGATCGTCCTACAGTTTAATTTTGACCCTCGATTTCAGAGGTGCTGATATGCAGAAAGTCCTCGACCTTCTCGAGAAACACGTTCAATGGCTCGTCCTGGGCCTCGGCGTGGCGTTCGTGTTGTACATGGTCTACGCCTATGTGCTGACCCCCCCTGCCACCGCGAAGATTGCGGGCAAGGAGTACACGTCGGCTCAGGTCGACGAAGCGATCATGACCAACGTCGCCGAGCCTCTGAACGCCAAGGTTCAGAGGAACTTTCCGATCACGATTTCGGTTACCCCCTTCGAGGCGGACTTTGCCACAGCCATCGGCAACGGAAACGCAAAGGTGACGGTCGTCAATCATCTGGTTCCACCGGCCAAGGGCACGGGTATGGAACTCGCGCCCGACGGTGTGGGCCCGCAGGATGGGCTGAAGGACCCGCAGTTCGCCGGTGGTGTGAAGCTCATCTCCCCACCGAAAGCGCTGCTGTTCAGCAAGGACCCGACCGTTCCAGGCCGGTCGATGCTGCAGCAGGTCGCCACCGCCGTAGATCCGAACGATCCCGCCGCGATGGCCGCGATGGCACCGGAAAATGCGTTCATCAACCCTGGTATGCCGGGCGGAGCGGGCATGCCCGGTGCCAACGGTCAACCGGCGACGATGGATCGCGATTGGACGACCTCGTTCTTCAAGATCAGGATGACCGACCTCGTCGCAGCGTGGCGTGAGGCGGGCATCGTCCCCCCCGCCGTCCCGGCAGCCGCCCAGCAGTCGCTGTTCCTGGAAGTCATCGGTGAACGTGAAGAGCAGACGGGCGTCGACGCGGCTGGCCAGCCCACGTGGGGCAACCGTACGACACTTAAACCGCTTTCGACCGTCAGCCTTTTGCCGGTGCCCGATCCGGCGGTGCCAGCACAAGGTCAGTTGATTTTCCAACAGTGGGCCGAGCAGAAACAGGGTGACATCCTCCAGCCACCGTTCTACCCGGTAATGGGTGGCGATCCGTGGCACGAGCCGGGCGTTGTGGTACAGCCGGTCGGTGGCCCCGGGATGCTGAACGACGTGATGCCACCCGGCATGATGCCCGGCGACCCGAATCGTAAGCAGACCCCCGAAGAAATTCGCGCCCAGCGCGCCGCCGAGCAAAAGCAAAAGGCCGAAGAGGCCCGTCAGAAGCGCGAGGCCGCCCGTCAGGAAGCCCAACAGCGACGGCAAGGTGGCGCCGGTGGCCGTTCACCCGGTGGCGCCGGTGGGCCTCCGGGCATGCCAAGCTATCAAACGTATGATCCGAGCCGCCAGCCCTACCGCCCCGGTCAACCGGGCACACCAACCTTCGATCCGCGGTTCGGCCCCGGTAGCGCGCTCAATCCCAACATGCGTCCCGGCGCCATGAACAACCCCGCCAATCCCAACAACCCCAATCGGCCCGCTCCGGCCGGCATGTTCATCCCGAGCCCTCAGCAGCCGGACGTCGTCGCGTGGGTTCATGACGACTCGGTCAAGCCCGGCAAAACGTACCGTTACCGCATCCGTTACACGATCAAGAACCCCGTCTACAACACCAACCTCGCCGGTGCCGATGTCGTGAACGTCTTCGCGATCAAGCAGGACGAAAAACAGTCCAGCGACTGGACGCCGCCGGTGTCCATCGCCACCCGCACGACGTTCTTCGTCGCAGGTGTGCAACCGACCAAAGCAACCATCCGCGTCTTCCGCTGGGAGGCCGGCCGGTTGAACTCCAATGACGTGACCGGCCTGCAACCGGGCGACCCGATCGGTGGACAAGTAACTGATGCAAATGGTCAGGTCATCGATTACTCAACCGGAGCGACGTTGGTAGACATTCGTGACAACGGGACCGTCATTATCATGAACGCCGATGGACCCTTGGAGATCCGCTCGTTCGATGTCGATCGGGCCAATCCCGAGCACCTGAAGCTCCAGAAGGAAATCGCCGGGAACAGTGGGACAGTTAACTCGCCAGTCGGCATGGCTCGGTGATCGTTGACGGTAATCCGACCTGAAGTCCGCTTGTGGCTTCTCCGACCAATAATCCTTGGTTTGAGAAGCCATAAGCGTTTGATGTGTGCGTCTGTTTGTCCCGTTCATGTACCCCCGTTTCAACTGCCAAACCGATCCCTTCACGACTTTCGAAAGTAGCGATCGCTTGTCGTAAAGCCTGTCCTTCCCTACCATTCGATCACCATGAACCCGACCGTTACGGATGCCAGCACGAACGAGCCAAAGTCGGATCGCAAACCGATCCTCATTCGCATTCGCCGCCAGGACGGGCCAGGCAAGCCTAACCGGTGGGAAGAGTTCTCGATCCCCTACCGCGCGAACATGAACATCATCTCGTGCCTGCAGTGGATCGCCGCCCACCCGACAACAACTGAAGGCAAACCGACGACTCCGCCGGTCTGGGATTCCGGGTGCCTTGAAGAGGTGTGCGGCGCCTGCACAATGCTCATCAACGGTAAGACGCGGCAGAGTTGCTCGGCGCTGGTCGACAAGCTTGAGCAACCCATCACGCTCGAGCCGATGACCAAGTTCCCGCTAGTGCGCGACCTGTGGGTCGATCGCAGCCGGTTGTTTGAAGATCTGAAGCGCGTGAAGGCATGGGTGCCGATCGACGGCACATATGACCTGGGCTCAGGTCCGCCAATCAGTCAAGAATTGCAGGAAGAACGTTACCCCCTTTCCCGCTGCATCAGTTGCGGCTGCTGTCTTGAAGCCTGTCCGCAATACACGCCGAGCAACAACTTCGTCGGCGCCGCGGTCATCAGTCAGGCCCGGTTGTTCAACGATCACCCGATCGGCAAGGCCCTCAAAGGTGAACGCCTGGAAGCGCTGATGGGCGAAGGTGGCATCGCCGACTGTGGCAAGGCCGGCAACTGCGTCGAGGTGTGCCCCAAGGAAATCCCCCTTCTGGAAAGCATCGCCGCCGTCCAACGACAGGCAACGGTCTATTCGATCAAACGCTTCTTCAGCAAGTAGCCTCTTCGGCCCCTCTCCCGGCACTCTCTTCCCGACACTCTGGGAGAGGTCAGTGTGACGGTGCTTTTCACTTACGATTGATTCGCACTGACGAATCACCCTCACCCAACATCGCTTGTGCGTAGTATAGAGAGCGACCCGATCGCTACTCCATCGCAACCTGGAACAACCGAGCCTCCGGCGCGCCGTTCGTCGCAGTGGCGTTGATGCGGACTGTCTTGCCGCGCACCGGATAGGCCAGTTTGTGGACGCGTTGACGCTGGTAGTTCCCCGTGACGGTCGCGACGACTTGGCCGTCGATGCTGATGGTGTAATTCTTGAGCGTCTCAGGCTGGGCGGCGCGGATATGCTTGGCGGCCGAGCGATTGAGTGGCGTCAGCATCACCTCTCGCTCAAAACCCGTGTCGAATGTCAGGCGCACCTCGCGAATCTCGACCGGCGCATCCCACGCCAACTGCAGCCACTGTGAGCCACCATCAGTCAGCTCACCGCTGCGCCAACCGTGGGCGGTGATGAGTTCACCCGTCTTCATGTCGAGCTGATTCCGCGACCAGTTGTCGGCGACCAATGGCGCCGAGAAACGCTCGGCCGACGAACTGGCAGTGATCGTCGCCGTCTTCACATGCCCCAGGTCAGGCTCGCTGTTGAGCAGTGTGACGTCCGTCTTAAGCAACTGCTGGCGCAGCGCCTTCACATGACCGCCATCCAGACCGAGTTGCCCCGGCGAAACGCCTGTCTTCACGCAGTAAGCCGCGGCATTACCCACCGCTTCACCACCGATGGCACACGTCGCCATCACGCGCGTGCTGGCGAACGCAACGTGTGTCGCACTGATATTACGACCAGCAAAGAACAGGTTCTGTATGTTCCGGCTGAAGTAGCACCGCAGTGGAATGCCGTAAACATCCTTGCCGTGCGTGGGTGTGAACGGGGGCTCGTCGATGGCGTCGATCCCTTTCACCGGATGCAAATCGATCGCCCAACCACCGTACGCGACCTCGTCCGTGTGCTTGCGACTTTCGAGCACATCCGCCTGCGTCAGCACGTGCGGCCCAAGGAACCGGCGGCTCTCGCGCTTGCCTGGAATCGCGCCGACCCAGTCCAGCG
>JBBRHE010000272.1:0-4319 GCA_038223165.1 Tepidisphaerales bacterium | reverse complement strand
AGCGCAACTTGGCGAACATTGCTCGCACAGACTACCCGGTTGGCCTGCACCCGAGCTTTCTGAAGCGCCGGTAGCAACATCGCGATCAATAACGCGATGATGCCGATGACGACCAGTAATTCGACAAGCGTGAAAGCGCTTCGCAACCTCATTCAGTCCTCACATCCGGTCAAAAGAGCGAGAGTCGCCAGTTCGGTCACAGTTTTGTCTATGCCGTCGGACAACCAGCAGCTGTTTTCTATATCGATATATATAGCACGTCTTTGGAGGATGGCAAGCTTTTCCAATGGATTTATTCTTGCATTAGCACCATCGCAAGGGCCGCAGGGGACGTTCTTCCGCCGCTAACGATGCTAAACACTGCAGTTGCCAGACTAGAGCCCATGTGGCCCGTCCGTCGATTAATATACCGATTTAAGTTAGATGTTAGGTGAGGCTGGACGCGAATAGTCTGGCGGTTCTGCGTGTCGGCGTGCTTGCAGGAAGCCGGCGTGGAATGTGCGAGGAAATGTATCTCACGTGAGGCTCAAGACGCCCCCGTGGCGATGAGATTGTTTTAGCCCACCGTCTTCGTTGGCTCACCCGGATTTGCGTCTAGTAGACGCGCGATTTCCTGGCAGTCTTTGTCACCGCGGCCGGAGAGATTGATGATGATGATCTGGTCCTTACCCATTTTCGGCGCGATCTTGGCGACATACGAGATCGCGTGCGATGTTTCGAGCGCGGGAAGGATGCCTTCGGTCCTCGCGAGCATCTGGAAGCCCGCCAGCGCGTCGGCGTCCGTCTCGCAGACGTAGCTGGCGCGGCCGGAGTCCTTCCAGTACGAATGCTCGGGCCCGACACCGGGATAGTCGAGCCCCGCGCTGCAACTGTGGACGTCGGCGGTTTGACCGTCCTCGTCTTGAAGGACGTAGGTGAGTGTGCCGTGTAAAACGCCCGGTGAGCCACTGGTGAGCGTCGCGGCGTGTTGGCCGACGTTGCAACCGAGGCCACCGGCTTCCACGCCGACCAGTTTTACGTCTTTGTCGTCGACGAACGGATGGAAGATGCCTGCAGCGTTACTGCCACCACCCACGCACGCGATGATGACATCGGGCAGGCGCCCCTCGATCTCCAGAATCTGCTGGCGG
Organism: Tepidisphaerales bacterium; assembly: GCA_038223165.1. Taxonomy (GTDB): domain Bacteria; phylum Planctomycetota; class Phycisphaerae; order Tepidisphaerales; family Tepidisphaeraceae; genus DASYHQ01. The sequence goes on along the minus strand of JBBRHE010000272.1, from coordinate 3,189 downwards.
GCCTCTTTGCCGATGACGGTCTGGAAGTCGCGCACGATCATCGGGAACGGGTGCGGGCCGGCCACGCTGCCCAGGATGTAGTGCGTGTGGTTCACGCTGCCCATCCAGTCGCGCATCGCTTCGTTGCAGGCGTCCTTGAGGGTCTTGCTGCCGCTGTGTACTTCGATGACGTTTGCGCCCATAAGCTTCATGCGGAAGACATTCAAACTCTGTCTGCGAATGTCTTCGGCACCCATGTAGACGTCGCACTTCAACCCGAACAGCGCCGCCGCCGTCGCGGTCGCGACACCGTGCTGACCGGCTCCGGTCTCGGCGATCACGCGCTTTTTGCCCATGCGGAGGCAGAGAAGGCCTTGGCCGATCGTGTTGTTGATCTTGTGCGCGCCGGTGTGGTTCAGGTCCTCGCGCTTCAGATAGATCCTGGCGCCTCCGAGCTTCTTCGTCAGTCGTTCTGCGAAGTACAGGCGACTGGGCCGGCCGACGAATTCGTTGAGGTACTTATGGAATTCGCGATCAAACGCCGGGTCGAGCCGGGCGTTGCGGTACTCGGCTTCGAGTTCCTGCAGGGCCAGAATGAGCGTCTCGGGGACGTAGGTGCCACCGTAGGGGCCGAAGTGACCGAGGGCGTCGGGGAGGGTGGACGGGGCGTCGAGGGCGAGGGTGCTCATGATGGGAATATGATAGGGCGGCCGAATTGGTGGGGCAAACGCCGATGGAGTCCTTACTTCGTCGCCACCGATTCTTCCATTTGTCATCCCGAAGGATGCGGTAGCGACCCGAGGAATCTCAATCGACGGAACGTTCTGTATAGTCGAGATCCCACAGGTCGCTTCCGCTCCCATCGGGATGACATTGTCCACTATTCGGGATGCAGCCAAGCCCCTACGCCGTCGGCGCTGCTGCAGGTTTCGGTGGCAACGTCGCGACGCGCACGTTCGCCTCGCGCAGTTGTTTGTCGTCGATCGGTGACGGCGCGCCGACCATCAGATCGCCACCACTTTGCGTCTTCGGGAACGCGATGACATCGCGGATGTTGGTCGTGTTGCGCAACAGCATGACGATGCGGTCGACACCCAGCGCCAACCCGCCGTGCGGTGGGGCACCGAACTGCAACGCGTCGAGAAGGAAGCCGAAGCGGCTGCGCTGTTGCTCGGCGTCCACCCCCAGCACACTGAACATCTGCTGCTGAATGTCGGCCCGGTGGATACGGATGCTGCCCCCGCCCAACTCGTAACCGTTCAGGACGATGTCGTACGCCTTGCTCTTGAGCGTCGTCAGCAACCCATGTTCACCCGTCGCGAGCTTGGCGATGTCCTCGTCAAGAGGTGAGGTGAACGGGTGGTGAACGCTGTTCCACTTTTTCTCTTCCTCGTCGTAATCGAGTAGTGGGAAGTTGACGATCCAGACCCATGCCCACTCGGTGCTGGGCGTCATCTTCAAGTCGCGCGCCATCTTCAGGCGCAGTTCACCGAGGACCTTATGCACGATGCTCGGCTTATCCGCAGCGAATGCGATGAGGTCGCCTTCCTTTGCACCCAGGCGTTCGATCAAGTCTGACGCGATCGGTGCCAGAAACTTGGCGACGCCCGTGTCGAGACCGGTCGCCGTTACTTTAGTGACGGCCAAGCCCTTAGCACCAAAGCCCTTGGACCACTCGGCCAGCCCGTCGGTCTCCTTGCGCGTCATCCTGCCACCCCCGGGCACGACGATCGCCTTGACCAGCGCTGCGTTCTTGAAGACGCCGAAGTCGGTTTTCTGGCCCAGGTCCGTCACATCGTGCAGTTGCATGCCGAAGCGCAGGTCGGGCCGGTCGGACCCATACTTGCTCATGGCTTCGTCATACTCCATGTGCTGGACCTTGGCGGGGATGTCGACGCTGAGGATTTGCTTCCAGATCTGGCGCAGCAGTTCTTCGATGATCGTGATGATGTTTTCACGGTCGATGAAGGACATCTCGACGTCGAGCTGCGTGAACTCCGCCTGCCGGTCGGCGCGCGGGTCCTCATCGCGGAAGCAACGGCAGATCTGCATGTATTTGTCGCAACCGGCGACCATCAAAATCTGCTTGAACAACTGCGGGCTCTGTGGCAGCGCGTAAAAGCTGCCCGGCACGAGTCGGCTCGGGACGATGAAGTCGCGGCTGCCCTCGGGGGTGCTCTTGGTCAAAATCGGCGTTTCAATTTCCCAAAACCCTTGGTCGCCGAGGAAGTCGCGCATGATCTTCGTCACACGATAGCGCGTCTTGAGCGTCTGCTGCATTTCGGGCCGGCGAAGGTCGATGTAGCGGTACTGGAGACGCCGTTCTTCGTTCACGTGCTCGTGCTCGTCGGGCGTGAAGGGGGGCGTCGGGGACGGCGTCAGGATGTCCATCGTCTTGACGACGACCTCGATCTCACCGGTCGGCAGCTTGGGGTTGACGACATTGGTCGCCCGTGCCGCGACGTCGCCACGCACGCTGATGACCCATTCACCGCGCAGTTTGCGCGACTCTTCGAGGACGGCGGCACCACAGGTGTCGGCGTTGAAGACGAGCTGCGTCAGACCATCCCGGTCGCGCAGATCGATGAAAACCAACCCACCGTGGTCGCGGTAACTATGCACCCAACCGGCCAGCGCCACCTCGCGGCCGACGTCGGTTTTGCGAAGCTGACCACAGGTGTGCGTACGATAACGTGTTTCGATGGCTTCCATGACGGTTTTCTCCCGCGCCCAATCCCGGGCCGCCGGAGTCTCCTATTTGTATTGGTGCGAAAGATTAACGACTAACGAGCGAAAAGAACACGCAGGCGGGGTGGGCACGGGACCGGTAAACGGTCACCGCGCCCATCGATTGACGTCGGCCAGACTTTCGGGGGTTCGAAGCATACGTGACAGGTTAGCCGGATGGGCGCTGCCAGACAATGGTTTGCATCATTGGTCTGTTGTCAAGGAATAGAAATATCACCCTTAAGACCGAAGTAGAAATGTCACCCTGTCAGGGTTGTCCTCGTCCTCGTGTCGCTCGCCGGCGTAGCTGGCGAGCGACACGAGGACGGAACGGCGCTGCAGTTTTCAGGATGATCTTCGTCCCGGTAAATCGAGGCCCGGTCCACGTACAACGCACGCGGCACGCCGTGCTTCTTGATCCACCGGCCCGTCACGTCAAACGCCGCCTCCGTCGTCTCCCCCGCGTACAACTTCGCATCGGTC
>JBBRHE010000271.1:0-4353 GCA_038223165.1 Tepidisphaerales bacterium | reverse complement strand
CATGGGGGATGCACCGTCGATGGTCGACCAGGCGTTGCTCGACAAGGTCGATGCCCTCATTCTCCGGCCAGGTGACATCGGCATCCCCGAAGAGGTCGAGTACGGTTGGTCGGGTGGCAGGCATATCCTCGACGGCAACGTTGGCTTCGAACGCAACGTCTTCTCCGACTGCCTGCACGTTGCGCTGCGCGTCGACACCAACAAAGTGCCCGGCACGCTCAAGAAAGCCTACACGATGATGGAGGAGGAAGCCGTCGCGTCGGTGAACCCATCCGGGTTCATCAGCAAGACCCAGAAGCGCGACGTGAAGGATACCATCAGTCAAAAACTCGACGACGAACTGCGCAGCGGGAAGTTCCGCAAGAGCAAGCTCGTCGGGGTGCTCTGGGATTTGACGAACAACATGCTCTATTCACCCGCCGTCGGGAAGAGCCAGGAAATGCTCTTGGAGCTGTTCGAGCGCACGTTCGGCTTGTCCCTTTACCCGCTCAGCGCCGGCTCGGCCGCCCTTCGCGTGCTCGAACCGCATGGTCGACGTCGCGATTACGAAGACTCCCGCCCCACCCGCTTCGTCTATGGCCCCGAAGGGGAAAGCCAACACCCCGAGTACCCCTGGACCGCCAAGGGACCGGAACCCAAGGATTTCCTCGGCAACGAGTTCCTCCTCTGGCTCTGGCACGAAGCGGAAAGCCGCAACGGCAACCTGAAGGTCGATGGGCTGGGTGACGTCGCGGTGATGTTCGACAAGTCCCTCGACCTCGACTGCGCCTACGGCCAAACCGGCAAAGACGGCCTGCGGGGTGACGGCCCCACCCGCATGCCCGAGGCGCGGGATGGCTTACGGTCCGGTAAAGTGCCCCGCAAAGCCGGTTTGGTGCTCGAAGCCGGTGGGCACCTGTTCTCCCTGGGCTTCAATGCAGAGGGTCTGTCGGTCGGCAGCGCCAAGTTCCCGGACGTCGAGGACGCCGAGGACGAGCGAGGCGTCTTCGAGGAACGCATCACCCTGCTCCGCGACCTCGCCAAAGCGATCGACGGCTTGTACGAGGCGTTCCTCAAGGTACGTTGCACGGGTGGTTGGGAAGGCCAGACCACCACCATCCGGAGATGGATCACGTCAAGCAACAAACCGATCGCCGCGGTGGCGTAATGACGGTACCGACCTGTGCCACCCGAGTCACCCCGCCCGGCCCGATAACCCGATTTTGCCAGAACCACCTCCGCCCGCCGGTCGTCCAATATTCCGGGCTTTGCGTTGATCTGTCCGATCTGATTCGTTAGGTTGGACTGCGTCGTTGGACAGGATGTCCGCGAGCGGACTCGAACCGGCTGGGAAGGAACCCTGATGCACCTGCACTCGCTGCTGTCGCAGCTCTCTGTCCGTCCGTCCGTGGCGGGCATCCCTAACGTCGAAATCAAAGGCATCGCCGAGGACAGTCGACTCGTTCGTGCCGGTTACCTGTTTATCGCGCGAAGTGGGACCAAGACCGATGGGTCGCAGTATCTGCGCGATGCGTTAGCGAACGGGGCTGTTGCCGCGATCGTGTCGGCCAGGGTCGACGGGGTCGCGTTGCCGCAGGTCGTCGTGAAGGACCCCGCTGCGGTCGTGTCGCCGCTCTGTCACGCGTTGCACGACCAGCCGACGCGGTCGCTTAAGGTGTTGGGGGTTACCGGGACGAATGGCAAGACGACGACGACGTACATCATTCGCCACCTGTTAAACAGTCATAAACTGCGATGCGGGATGATCGGCACGGTCGAGATCGACGACGGCAAGACCCGCAGGGAAGCGACGATGACCACGCCCGGCGCGCCCGAGCTGGCCGAGCTGTTCGCGACCATGCGCGACAAAGGCTGTCGCGCCGCAGCAATGGAGACGAGCAGCCACGCGTTGGCGCAGGGCCGGGGGGCTGCGATTCGGTACGCGGGGGCCGGGTTCACCAATCTGACCGGTGACCATCTCGACTACCACAAGACGATGGACAACTACGCCGCAGCCAAGGCGATCCTGTTCGCCGGGCTGGACCCCGAAGCCGTCGCGGTCATCAACGGCGATGACAAGTGGTCCGATCGCATGATCCAGGACTGCCCCGCGCGCATCTTCCGCTTCGGGTTCGGCAAGAACGCCGACTACCGGGCCAAGGATATCGAGATCACGGCCGAGGGTTCGAAGTTCACGCTCTGCGCCCCGCACGGGAAGGCCGCGGTGACGATGGACCTGATCGGCCGACACAACATCGAGAACGTGCTGCTCGCCAGCGCGCTGGTGGGTGAGGTGTTCGGCCTGAGCGTCCAGCAAATCGCCGCAGGGCTCAAGACGGCCACCGGCGCGCCGGGCCGGTTGCAAGTTGTGCGCGCGGGTCAACCGTTCGCCGTCCTGGTCGACTACGCCCACACGGACGATGCCCTGGAGAACGTGTTGACCGCGCTGCGCCCACTGACCAAGGGCAAGCTGCGCGTCCTGTTCGGATGTGGTGGCGATCGCGACCGAACCAAGCGCCCGAGGATGGCCAAGACCGCCGAGCGGTTGGCCGATGCGGTGTACGTGACGAGCGACAACCCAAGGACCGAGAATGCGCAAGCGATCTTGGACGAAATTTTGACGGGGATGTCAGCCGATAAGGCAAAGCCCACGACGGTCGAGATCGATCGGCGCACGGCGATCGGGCGCATCATCGCCGACTCGTCTGCCGGTGATGTCGTGTTATTGGCCGGTAAGGGTCACGAGAATTACCAGATCATCGGCACCGAGAAACGGCACTTCGATGATGTGGAAGAAGCAATTCGAGCCATCACCGGTCGCGGTGAAGCGGCCGCGGCGTAGCGCGATTCGTAGGACAGGCATTCCTGCCTGTCTCTCCCCCCGCTCTCCCCCCGGAGCGATGGAGACGAAGACCGGGGAGCGACAGACAAGAATGTCTGCTACTGGCGGTAGAGAAGTGCGATGAAGCCCCTCACCCTCCAACAGATTCGCCAGGCAGTCGGTGGACGGGCGCTGTCGCGCTTCCCCGCCGACGCCCCGCTGATCCATGCCATCTGCACGGACACCCGTCAGATGCAGTCGGCCAGCCTGTTCGTGGCGATCAAAGGGGAACGCTACAACGGCAACCACATGATCCCCGACGCGGCCAAGGGTGGCGCGATCGCGGCTGTGGTTGAAGAACTGTCGGACGTGTCGCAACCCAACGTTCACCTCATCAAGGTCGAAAACACCCGCAAAGCGCTCGGCAAGCTGGCGACCTACGTCCGCAAGACCCTCAAGAGCAAGGTGATCGCCGTCGCCGGCAGCAACGGGAAGACGAGCACGAAGTACCTGATCGACGCAGCGCTGGCGGGCAAATTGCGGGGCTCCATCTCCCCCAAAAGCTTCAATAACGAGATTGGCGTGCCGCTGGCGATCTTCCCGGCCGACCCGACGCAGGATTACCTCGTGCTCGAGATGGGCACGAACCATCACGGTGAGATCAAAGTGCTGACCGACATGGCGCTGCCGGACATCGGTGTGATTACCAATGTAGGTGCCGAACACCTCGAAGGGCTGGACGACCTGATGGGCGTCCGCAGGGAAAACGCGATGCTCGTCTCGGGCTTGAACCCGCGCGGCTGTCTCGTCGTCAACGGGGACGATTCGGAACTGCTGAACGCGGTCAGCCACTACGAGGGAACACGCGTTACGTTCGGCTTCGGGGAACACAACGACCTGTACGCGACGGACATCACATGGGACCACGCGGGGACGACGTTTTTCCTCAACGGTAGCAAGCGGCAGGTGTTCGTCCCGATGATTGGCCGCCATTCCGCAGCGAACGCCTTGGCCGCGATCGCGGTTGCGCGGCGTATGGGTGTGAGCGAAGACCAAGCCATCACCGACCTCGCCGAGGCCGAAGGGCCCGACATGCGCATGCAGCGGCACGAGGTTGGTGAGATGACCGTCATCAACGACGCCTACAACGCCAACCCGAACAGCATGAAAGCCGGTTTAGAGACGGTTTCAAAGCTTCCCTGCCCCGGTCGGCGGGTGGCGATCCTCGGTGACATGCGCGAATTGGGCAACGCCACCGAGCGCTACCACCGCGAGCTCGGTGAGTTCGCAGCGGCGTGCAAATTTGACCTGCTGCTCTGCGTTGGTGAGAGCGCCAAGTGGTACGTCGACGGCGCCAAGCACGCCGGCATGGACCCCGGCCGGATCCACCACTACGCCGATGCCAAGAAGATCGCCAAGGAGATCGGCAGCCACCTGAATAAGAACGACCTCGTCCTGCTCAAAGCCTCGCGCGGGATTCGGCTGGAAGAGGTTGCGCAGGTGATCCTGGAGGGCCAGCAGCGTTTTTTTCGCTTAGCCGCAGCGGGGTAAGG
>JBBRHE010000270.1:0-4356 GCA_038223165.1 Tepidisphaerales bacterium | reverse complement strand
GGTGATTTCATATCCGTATCGATAGCCCAAGGCAATATTGCCCGAAAATTCGCAGATTCAAATAGGAGTATTCGTATATTAGTGGTAAAAATCAAGCATGACGGAGCACGTGCTCTCATTGGCCGAATCGCCCGATGTGCGAATGCTGGGTGTCAGCGTGCATGGTCAGCCCCGGGTGCAACGCTGGAGCAACTTCGCGCTCTGGAGCATGCACGCCTACCACTATCGTGCGACGTTGTACGTCAACGAAGAACGTGTGCAGATCGAGCCCGGTTGCGTGACGGTGCTGATGGCCGGTGATAACATCGAGTATCACTACGAAGGCCCTTCGCAGCACGTGTATGCGCACTTTCTCCCTGCCACGGTCGCGCAGGGGCGCCGGTCGATGGCGGTCGTGCGGCAGATGGGGGACCGCTTCGGCGCCTTCGAGGCCGATTTCAGAGAGGCAGTCGGTTGGTTCCCTCACGAGAAGGCACGCGCCACGGCGCGGTTGTGGGACTTGCTCTGGCGCATCGCCGGCCCAGCGGTCGAGACGGCACACGCGCCAGCGATGCCCCCGGCACTGGCCCGCGCGCTCGAGCGGATCGAACTGTTGATGGCGTCCGGTGTCTCCGTGACTGCGCTCGCCGAGCAGGTCGATCTGAGCCCGGCGCATCTCAATCGCCTGTTTCGTCAACACTTCGACGTCAGCGCCCTGCAGTACATGCTCGGCCGACGTATCGAACGCGCCGAGCACCTGCTGAAACACACGACCCTGCCGATCAAGACGGTCGCCAGAGAGGTGGGCATCAGCGACCTGCAACAGTTCAACAAGCTTCTGCGCCATCGAACCGGTAAGTCGCCACGCGTGGTGCGGAGTAATGCGGTGGGTGGGGCGTAGATCGTGACGAACGACGATAAAGTGGTGTCGTGCTTGGATTAGCACACTGATCCATCGCGTGCACGCTAAGACGAATTACTGTCTTATTTCGATGCGATCTTCACCCACGGCGTCAGGCCCAATCTCTCGGACATATTAATGACCCTGCTAGTGCCCGTGCATGTCCACCAAGGCCCTTGTTTGCGAGCCATGCCGCGCAAGGTTGGCTAACGGGCGAGGGCGATCAGGCGTTGTCTTCGTACTTGAACGACAGCTTCACCTTTACGCGGTAATGTTTGATCTTGCCGTCTTCGATGGTGACGTCGAATTCGGACACCTCGGCGACGCGCAAGTCGCGGAGGGTTTTGGCGGCACGGGTGACGACGGTTTGCGTGGCTTTTTCCCAGGACTCGCTGCTCGTGCCGACAAGTTCGATGATCTTGTAGACGCTTTCAGCCGTGGGCAATCTCCTTCGTAAATGTGGGGTGAGCATTGTAGACGTGGATCGGCGTCAGGGCAATCGAATCTTCCCGTCTCCATGCGGTTGACGCTAATGAAAACGCAATTTGCAGTTCACGCGCGTCATGCAGACCTCAATGAAAATCCTGTTTTCTCGGTGTGAATGAATATCGACGAGCGAAGATGCGATAGCCCTGGGATCGGCGTAAGGGGCACCGGTATTTTCTTGACGGTGGGGTCGGTGTCGCTGACAATCCTGCTCGGTCGACCCGGCGGCCACCCGTCCGCGGGAAGGGCTAAGCCCACCTATTATAAGCTGTACTTACAAACAACCTTTTCTCGCTGTTCTTAAGGGCCAAACGGCAACCGGAAAGGGTCTGTCATGTCCACACCGAATACCCATTGATGAAGCATCGCTGCACGCGGCTCTGTCGCTGGCGGTCATCAATCGGCAGGTCGACAGCGCTCTGGCGTGTCTGGACGCCGGTGCGGACGTCAACGCGTTTTTGATTGTCCACGTTCATTCGACGCCCGCGCATCAGGCGGCGGTAAATGACGACGTGACGATGCTTGAACTACTCGTGTCGCGCGGGGCCAAGCTCGACGTGCGCGATACGCTCTGGAGCGGGACGCCGCTGGGGTGGGCGGTGCATGAGAAAAAGGAGAAGGCCGAGGCCTATTTGAGGTCGATTAGAGCGACGTAGTCACCACTTATTGATTTACAGTGATAAACCAGAGGATCGCGGCTCAGCGCTGGTTTCCATCAAGGAGCCAAAGACGCAAAGGCGCGAAGGAACACGAAGGAGATCCGAAGTATCGCCGAGGCCATTCGACATAGCTTGGCCGGATATCCTTCGCGTGCTTCGCGCCTTCGCGTCTCTGCATTTTCTACTTCAAACGTTCGCAGCGTATTTTCGAACGATCAGGAGTGACGTCGGACAATCGCGCGCGATGCGTTCGGAGCGCATGCCGAACAGCTGCGCTTCCAGGCCCCACGTCTCGGCGACGCCGATGATGACGAGGTCAAAGTCCTTCGCGGCGTCGAGGACCGCCGACACCGGGGTGTCGCTTTCTACCGTTTGGATTTCCACGGGGTTGGCTTGCGTGGGGTCGGAAAAAACGCGGTTAACGGCTTGGCGTGCACCGGTCCGCGCTGCGTTTGATTCGGTCGTGGCGACGGGCGGCACGACGTGAAGGACCGTCACGCTCGTCTTGCCGGATCGACCGATGCGGCCGGCGAGTTCCAACGCCAACTGGTCGTGTGACGTGCCCAGAAACGGCACCAACACGCGTGTCGCGGTGTCGAAGCCGCGGTTGATGAAGACAGCGACGTCCGTCTCGGCGCTGCGCATGACGCTGGCGACCGTCCCGCCGAGCAATGCCTTGCCGAAGACGGGGTTGTGGAAGCCGATCAACACGAGGTCCGTGTGCTTTTCCTGCGCGACCTGTGTGATGTCACCGGCGACGTCCACGCTCGTGAACGTCATCGGGCTGACGCTGATGTTATGCTCCGTGGCGTGTTCGAGCAGGGGTTCGAGCGACTCGTCCTGCGCCGGTGTGATCGTGTCGTCGAGCCCCGCGCGGTAGGCCTCGCGGTCGACCGGCCGCCGCAGGTGCAGCGCGACGATGTTTCCACCACTCCCGGTGGGTCCCGGCTTGCCGGTGAGCAAATTGGCCAGGTTGAGCAGGGGGCCACCACTGCGCGGGAACGCGACGGGAATCAGCACGTCAAACGCCTTTTCGTGCGGCAGGAGCGGCTTGGTCTTGGCGGCGCTGGCCTGGACGAACAAACGGCGGGGGTAGACCCATGACAGGACGGGCGTCGTCAGCGCGGTCGTCACGAGCGCCATGATGACCATCATCGCAAAGACCGAGGGGCTGATGACGCCCAGGTCGAGCCCGACCTTAAGGATCACCAGTTCCATCAACCCGCGCGTGTTCATCAGCGTGCCGATCGCTGAGGCCTCGCGCCAGGGCAGGCCGCACAGCTTGCCGGCGATCGTCGAACCGCCAAACTTGCCGAGGCAGGCGACCACGATGATCAACAGTGCTTCCAGCCAGAGCTCGACCGAATTCAGCAGGCCGATCTGGGTCTGCAAACCGGTGTACGCGAAGAACAAGGGCAACAGGAAGACGACCGTAAAGTCCTCCAGCTTTTCGGTCAGCGACCGCACGAATCGCCCTCCCTTGGGCATGACGGCGCCGATCATGAACGCGCCGAACAGCGCGTGAATGCCGATCCATTCGGTGATCAACGCGCTGACCAGTACCAGGATCAGGATCAGCGCAACCATGTCCTGACCAAGCCGTCCTTGGCGGTCGTGGACGTCCTGCAGCCGTTTCAGGAACGGTCGGACGAGGAACATCATGCCGGCGATGTAGACGCAGGCCAGCAGGATCGTCCAGCCGACAGCGCCCACCGACTCGGCCTTGGCGACCGCGACCACCACCGCCAGCAGGCACCACGCCGTTACGTCGTCGACGGCGGCGCAGGTAATGGCGATCGCGCCGATGCGCGTCTTGTGCAGGTTGCGCTCGGTCAAGATGCGCGCCAGCACCGGGAACGCCGTCACGCTCATCGCAGCGCCCATGAACAGCGCAACGGGAAGGAACGGTGTGCCCGGCGCGTAGTGGTGCGGGAAGAGGTAGAACATCAGCCCGAAGCCCAGCACCATCGGGAAGACGATGCTCGTGTGACTGATGACGACCGCGGCGTGCCCACGGCCACGGAGGAGCTTGGGGTCCAATTCCAGCCCGATCAGGAACAGGAAGATGATGATGCCGATCTGCGAGAGGACATTCAAACTGCCCAGCGAGCTGCCCGGGAACAGCGCGTCAAACGTGCCGGGTGCGACGATCTGGAAGAGGCTGGGCCCCAGCAGGATGCCCGCGAGCATCTCACCGACGACCTTCGGTTGCCCGACGCGCTCGGCCAGCACGCCGACGATCCGGCTCACGATCAGGATGACAGCGATCTGACAGAGCAGCAACACCATGCGTGGCGGAAGCCTCTGCGCGGAAGGGGATCAGGTCAAGGG
>JBBRHE010000269.1:0-4359 GCA_038223165.1 Tepidisphaerales bacterium | reverse complement strand
TGCAGGTCGAGTCGATGGCCGATGTTGAGCAGGTCGCGTCGATCGCGCAGAACATCATGGAATTGTCGCACAGCAAGTCCTCCCCCGACTTTGCCGTTAAAGCCCCGATCGAGATCCTCCGGCAGGCCGAGGACCAACAGCGGACGTTCAACATCATCCTCGGTGGCATCGCGAGCATCTCGCTGATCGTCGGGGGCATCGGCATCATGAACATCATGCTTGCCACGGTCACCGAGCGCACGAAGGAGATCGGCATCCGCAGGGCGCTGGGCGCCAAGCGCAAACACATCACGGTTCAGTTCCTGATTGAGACGACCACCATCAGCATCGGTGGTGGGCTGATCGGGATCACGCTTGGCATCGGTGTCGCCAAGCTGTTGCCACTTCTGGTCAACTTGGTCAGCCAGCAGAACTTCCCGACCAACGTGACGACCTGGAGTGTCGCTGGCAGCTTCATCGTCAGCGCGTTGATCGGCATCGGCTTCGGCCTCTACCCTGCAGTGATGGCGGCGCGGATGAATCCGATTGAAGCCCTTCGCCACGAATAGGTGAAACGGGGGGCAACTCAATCCCGTGGTAGGGCGTAGTTGAAGCCTTGCACGATTACCGTTCGCTCGCGTGGGCCGTCGAACTCGCAGAGGTAAACGCCCTGCCATTGCCCCAGCGTCAGTCGGCTTTGCTCGACGATCACCTGCACGTTGTTCCCGACCATCGCCGTCTTCACGTGGCTGTCGCTGTTGCCCTCGTTGTGCTGGTAGTAGTCCTCGTCCTTGGGCACGAGGGTCGCGAGTTTCCGAAGCAGGTCGTGTTGCACGTCCGGGTCGGCGTTCTCCTGGATCGTGATGCCCGCGGTGGTGTGCGGCACGTAGACGATCACGAAGCCGTCGAAGAACCCACCCCCCACGACCGCCTCGACGCGCCGGGTGATATCGACCATCTGGTTGCGACTGGTGGTTTTCACTTTCAACACAGACTTGACCATCTCGGCCATCACATCGCTCCGTTGGTTGTACCGACGCGTCTGCACTGTAGGTCCGATAGCGTCGCAGTACATCGTCCAAAGCGGTCGGCTTAAGTGAAGCTTCTAACCGATCGATAATGGGTCGGGTGCCGTGTCCTTTTACGTGGGTCGTGTTGTCATGCAGGACGTGATCGTTTCCCCCGAAATGCTGCAGGAGATCATCGCCTCGCTGATCCCAGCCAAGGCCGATGACCGCGACGCCCGCAGGCAACCGCGCGTGCGCGTACGGACGCACGTGGCGATCCTGACCCTGAACACCGTTGACGGTGACGTGCAGACCGTCCAGGTGCAAGTTCGCGACATCTCGGCCGGTGGCATCGGCATCCTGCGCAGTCAACCGATGCGGCTGGACGAACCGTTCATTGCCGTCCTGCCACGTTCGGACCAGGCCCCAACCGCGGTGCTCGCGCAGGTCGCGTACTGGGAACCACTCGCCGAGCGACTGGTCGCCGTGGGGTGCCGGTTCCATCGCATTTTGACGAACGAGGAAGTGATCGACGCCAAGCGCACGCTTGCCCAGGCCGCGATCCGCTGGGCCTCGCTGGACCTGTTCGCCGACGAACCGCGTCGCGAGATCGCGTAGGGAAGACGGGTTCACCGCAGAGACGCGGAGAAGACCAAGACAATGCAGGAAGGCGGATGACCGGTTGCCGGTCGTCCGCCTTCTTGTTTCGATCTTCTCGGCGCCTCGGCGCCTCTGCGGTGAACTGCCGCGAGTCTACGGAACCGTGATCGTCTGACCTGCCTTCAGCGATTGCGGGGACAATCCGGGGTTGGCACTTGCGATGCGGTTCCATTGTTTGCCGTCGCCGTAGCTGGCGCGGGCGATGCCGAAGAGGGTGTCGCCGGGCTTGACCTTGTACTTGGAACCGGGCGTCACGGCTGGCGTGGTCGCAACCGGTGCCGCGGGTGAGATCGTGGTCGGTGTCGACGTCAACATCACGGGTGACACGGTCGGAACCGCCGTCGCGTAGGTCGTCGAGTCGCTCGGCGCCGCCGCTTCGTACGAGTAGCGCTCGATCGGTCGATCGACCGCCGTCACCGGGGCAACGTCCAATACCTTGCTGTTCTTGGTGGTCGACGTGCGTTTGTGTTCGCCACAACCGGTGGACAGGACTACGAAAGCACAGGACAACGCGACGAGGGCAACCGAGCGAATCATGATGGAACTCCGTCCGTGGAGGTCGAGTGCAACACCCAACGTGGGGTAGCGCCCGTGTGGTGCTTATCGGACAGAGGTCGGTCTGGTCATGAATGGGAACGAATGGGTGAACGTGATGTCCGTGGATTGACCTCCACAGCTGGTATGCGTTGAACATGTCCCACCCCTTTTCGGTTTCATGTGTTGGATGCTATCGGTTCAAAGGTGGAGGCCCATTTCCACTTACCTGTCATCCCGTGGGAAGCGGTAGCGACCCGAGGGATCTTGGCTAAACGAGCGATGTTCTACGATCGAGATCCCTCTTGTCGCTACCGCTTCCTTCGGGATGACACATTGGTACTGTCGCTCCTGTTGAAGCGCACTTTGCACAAATGTACCCCCATCTGCTTTACCGATCGCGCCGTGGTGCAGGCTTGGGCGCGTCTTTCTTGCGGCGGGGCAGTTTCGAACGCACGGGTGGCTTCTTGCCACCGCGACTCGGCTTGGCCTCTTCCGCATCCGGCAACTCTTCGGTCCCCTCGGGCTTCCGGGCCTCACGCCCTCTGATGTAGAGCTTGATTGGCACCTCAGCATAGGGCAGCAGTTCGCGCATCCGGTTGATCATGAACCGCTTGTACGACTCGCTGAGGATGTCCGGGTTGTTCATGAACACCACGATCGTCGGTGGCGCGACCTCCGCTTGCGTCACGTAGAAGATGCGGGCCCGTCGACCTACGTCCGACGTTGGCCTTCGTTCTTCCAGGATCGTCTTCATCACCCGGTTGAGCTCACCCGTGCCGCAGCGATAGGTCGCTTGCTTGTACAGGTTCTGCGCCAGGTCGAGCACCACCTGCACGTTGCGCCCGTCCTTGGCGGTGATGAACGTCACCGGGGCGTAGTTCACATGAGGCAGTTCCTGGTCGAGGTACTCGCCATACTCCTCCATCAAGAGGTCCGTGCTGACGGCAGCGCTCTTGTCGACCGCTTGCTTGCGGGCGTTCGCTAGCACCTGGTCCCACTTGTTGACGACGATGATCACCGGCTTGTACTGCTCACCGATGTACCGCGCCAGCTTCTTGTCCGGCTCACTCACCGGCTCACTGCCGTCAATCAGCATCAGCACCACGTCGGCTCGGCGGATGGATCGCTCGGCGCGGTGGAAGCTGTAGAACTGGATGTCATCCGTCACCATGTGCCGCTTCTTGCGCACACCGGCGGTGTCGATCACGGTCAGGGTCTTGCCGTCCTTCTCGAACCGCACGTCGACACTGTCACGCGTGGTGCCCGGCACTTCACTGACGATCACCCGATCCCCGCGCCCGTCGTACAGCTCGGCGACGGCGTTCACGAGTGTGCTCTTGCCGGCGTTGCGCTTACCGACGATCGCGACGAGCAGCTCGGGCTCGGGGATCGTGCTGGGCGCCTTGGTCAGGTCGACGTTCTTCTGGATCGCCATCAAGATCTGATCGATGTTGCGGTTGTATCGCGCGCTGACCCCGATCGGCATGCCAAGGCCCAGCCGTGCGAAGTCGGCCAAGTTCTCGTCGACCTTGGCGTTGTCGGCCTTGTTGGCCACCAGCAGCGTCTTGATCCCCTTGCGCCTCAGCAGCGTCGCAACCTCCTGGTCGGCCCCGGTCAGTCCCTCCTCGGCGTCGACGATGAACATCACGACCTCGGCCTGGTTCATCGCCAGCTCGATCTGATGCCGGATGTGCTCCGTCAACTGGTCCGGGTCGACAAACCCATAACCACCGGTATCAACGAGGTTTACGTACTTCCCGCCGACGAACAGCGGCATCTCGATCCGGTCGCGCGTGACCCCCGGCATGTCCTGGACAATGCTGATCAACCGCCCGGTCAGGACGTTAAGCAGTGAACTCTTGCCGACGTTGGGCCGGCCGACAATGGCAACCATGGGGAGACGCATTCCGCTGATTGTAGTGGGATCACCCACGAAAGCGACCCATAACGACGGACAAGCCCGAAAAGCACCCGGGTTCCAGACCGGTTTCCCTCACGACCCCCCAACGACCCCAAAAAAAGAAAATCACCTGCTTAAGATTGCAATCCTATTTCTCACAACTATTTACACCGATTTGCATCCCGCCAAACCGACCTGTAACCGACATATAAACGACCACAAACGACACGAAACGACGGCCCTCCATATGATCCCAGTTCCTACATTTTTTTGGAG
>JBBRHE010000268.1:0-4363 GCA_038223165.1 Tepidisphaerales bacterium | reverse complement strand
CTCCGAGCGGCCCATGCGCGTCGATGGCTCGTCGGTGTGGGTGAGAATGCACCTGAGTACATGCTGCGCTGCGGGATACAAGGGATCATCGGGGCCGCGGGGGACCAGCCTCCTCCGTCGCAGTACGCCGCGGTTGGGCTGCCTTTCGTCCGCGTGCTGGGCGTCGATACGCCGGGGTGTGCATCGGCGGTGGAAGTGGATCAAGGTCACGTTGGTCGACTTGCTGGTGAGCATTTGGTGGAGTGCGGGTTCGTCGACTTTGGGTACGTTGGTTATGCGCACGGTCATGGCATTTCGCGGGCGGAAGGGTTCCGGCGTGCCACGCAGCATCGCGCGCGGTCGTTCTCTCTCTGCCCAGTGGCGTATCGCAATACGCCAGAAGAGTTCGATGCAATGCTTGCGTGGCTCAGTGCGCTGCCTAAGCCCGCAGGCGTCTTTGCGGCCGACGACCCGGTCGGTAGCGCCGTGACCGAGATGTGTCACCTCGGTGGAATTCGCGTGCCAACCGACGTCGCGGTCATATCGGTCAACGACGACGGTGTGCATACGTTGGCATCGGAGCCGGAATTGACCAGCATCCGAATTCCCTGGGAACGCGTCGGTGCCGAGGCGGTCGACCTGTTGGCCCGACATTTAGAGGACCCGTCGGCGGAGTCTCATCGCGTCGTCGTGGGCCCGTCTGGGATCGCCGTCCGTCGGTCGAGCGACATCTCGGTGATCGCCGACCCGGAGGTCGCCATCGCGGCGGCATTCATTCGACAGAACCTGCACTTGATGATCGGTGTCCCCGAAGTCGTCAATGCGACCCACGTCGGCCGGCGCCTCCTCGAACGGCGGTTCAAGGTGGCCACGGGACGAACCCTGCTTGAGCAGATTCACGTGTCGCGCCTCGAACGCGCCAAGCGGTTGCTCGCGGAAACGTCACAACGAGTCAGCGACATCTCGCTTGCCTGCGGGTTCGGCAGTCGCGCCCAATTTCACCGCTTGTTTCAGAAGTCGCTCGGGATGACCCCTGATGAATTTCGCCGGTCACGACGTGACAGCCTCGGCCAAACCGCGCACGCGCAACACGGGTGACGGGGTAGCTCCGATGCCGGGCAACGAGGCTCGATCGGCTCGGTCGCAGTGATGAGTCGACGCTGATCGAAGCGAAGTCGTCGTCCGACACCGCCCGGTGAGCGCCGAATGCCTCGCAGGTCTTCTCGACTGCGCGCTAGCAGGCAGCGAATGGTCAGCGGGTCATTGAGACGTCGTCGAAATGGGCGTATCCGATTTCTTCGGTACGAGCTGAAATTAACGAGACGACAATCCACGGGTTTACCGGTGTTGCCCGCAAGGTGACGAGCTTCCACTCCGAATCTCGTACGGGATCGCTAGCGACGGTGGCGTCGCCGTCGAGCGGGTCGAAACCGGCGAGCATGAGGCGTGCTGCTCCACCGCCCGAGGCCTTGATGTACGCGCGGACCTCGACCGGCACGCCGGGTGTGACGCCATGCACAACCTGGTGGGCGCTGACGTCCCAACGCGCATCACCGCGCGCCCGCGCAGCGAATCGGCCGCTGTGCGCGTCGGGATGGTTCCACTCGAAATGGTCGGGAAGCGCGGCCTGATCGACGTCGCGCTCGACCGACCAATCAGTCAGCGGGTCATTGGGCTGTTCAAAGCCCGTGTTGTCCAGTCCCTGGCGCGGGTTGCGAAACTGGGCGATTCGATCGAAGCCAGACTTGATGGGCCCGGCCGAAGTGCGCATCAGTGCCCAGTCTGCGTGATGGTCGTCATCGTGCGTGAAGAGCGTGCCGGTGCGATATCCCATCCGGTGACACATCACATACCACGACGCGATCCAGTCACTTTGCCACTGGCGACCGTCGATTCCCTTGGGCGTCCAGCCGACCGTCACGCCCGACTCGCTCGACGCGACCGGCAGGCGACTGCCCACCTCCGCCTGCCATTCCCACGGTTTGCCGAGACGGGTCGGGTTGATCTGCCCGCCGTACACATGCGTACCGATGACATCGCAATACTTCGCCAGTCCTAGTTGCAACATCTCGCGGAGGTAAAGCGCGTCGGGCTGTGAAACCGGCGAAGACTGAACGATGATCTTGTCGTTCACCTCGCGCGCTGCCTCAAACATCGCCTGGGTCAACCGTACTGCCACATCCGGCCGACCGTGCAGGCTGGTGTGGTTGTCCTTTAAATTGGGTTCATTCCCGACGATATAGTAAAGACTCTTCTCCTGGCCGGGCGTGCTATAGCGTTCGAAGAGCGCCCTGCATCGGGCTTTGTAGTTGTCGAACCACCGTTCCATCACTGGTCCATCGATCGCCAGCGCAGGCAGTTCGACACGCGCTGTACCCCGGGGATTAATTCCATTCCCACGGTCAATGAGAACCCAGTGAATCGTGATGCCGGCCTTGTGCAAGAGGTCGACGCGCTCGTCCTGCTTGGGGTCGTCCAACGCGTTGCCTCCGAGCCGAATGTGCTGGAGACCGACGGCGCGGAAGTCGGCGATCAGCTCGGGCAAGGCCGTAGGCTCGGCGTAGCCCATGTTCATCCCGAGCCACGCTGGCGCGGGCATTATCGCACGTTCCGCACCAAGCGTCGCCGGTGCCGTGGACACTGACGCGCATGCAATCAACAGTGGAAGCGATCTTGTCGCCGCGCGGAACAGACTTGGCAAATGCATCAATACACCCGTTTCGGAAACAAAAAAGCCAAGCAGTCTGGCAATTTTCAAGAATAGACCGCCATCGTTTGCCAGGCGAGCGGCGTGCGGCTATCGCGCGGGGTCGTAGTAGATGAACGTCTGGCTCAGCGGTGATCCACCCGGCGCATCGGTGCTGGCCTGTGCCAGTGACTTGAGATCGTTCAACGTCGTCAACCGCGCCGAGCCGTCGATGTATCCGACCACGAGGCCCGCAGGTTTGGGCGTGGCGGGTGGGCTCGGGGTCGGGCCGAGAAATCTGACGTTCGACAGGCCACCGACGTGCGGCAACCATCCTCCGTACCATTGCGTGGTCAGGTAATGCCGACAGGTGAACATCGTGCGGCTGCTGTCCTTCAGGCCCGCCCCCATGCGCTTGGGGGATCGGTAGAAGACCGCCGGTACGGTGTGCGGGTAGAAGTGGTACGCGTCGGCACGCCCCACGTAGATGTTCCAGTGCATCTCGGTGTTGCCGTTGGCGTCGAACTAGTAGCCGGGCAGCGGAAACCCGGAGTTCTGGTGATACGAATAATCCTGCCAGGCATGACAGCCGACGGAGTTCGTGCCCAGCTTCGTCCGATTTGCCAACGCCCAGGCATTGCGACCGGCCTCGGCGCCGGTGTAGCGCACGCCGATGCCGTAACGCGTCAGCGGGTCCCACCCACGGATGACCGGTGGGGTGGCGTTCGACGCGAGGGGATACTGCACGTAGTCGTCTTGCGCGAACCCGAATCGGCGGCCGTTGGGCCAATAGCCACGGCTATCAGTCGCGTAAACGATCATCGCGGTAGCGAATTGGCGGGCGTTGCTTAACTCGGCCACCATCCGAGCCTGCGTGCGCGCCTTGTTCAACGCCGGCAGGAGCGTCGCGATCAGGATAGCGATGATCCCGATCACCACGAGCAGTTCAACGAGCGTGAAGGCGTTAAGGCGTCGCATAGAGACCTCGGGTGTCAATTAGTGAGGCAGCCCGCGACCACTCGTGCCGCGGGCCGACTGGAAGACACTTAAACGATTCGTCGCCGACGACCGAGCATCAGGACCCCGACACCAAGCAAGGCAAGTGAAGAGGGTTCGGGGATAGCGTTTATGTAGAACCCGTAGTAGGCGTCGCCGCCCTGAAAGAAGACCTGTGCGGCGGGTGAACCTGAGATTGCGCTGGTGTTTGCGGAAATCTTGAAGTCGGTGATTAGCGTGTTGATGGCGGCAGTCCTGTCAATTCCCTGCCACTTGAGCGCGAAGTAGATCGTCTCGAAATTGCCCGAATTGCCGATCTCCCAAATGCTGGTATCGAAGTTCTCGAACGTGAACTGAATGCCTTCGTTATTCACATTGGTGAAACTGTTGATAGCCAGTGCGGTTGTCGCCTGGTTGGTGAGGGTAATCCCTCCTTGGTTGACGCCTGCATTCGTCAATCCAACAGTGGCATTAACTTGACCGCGAACATCGACAAGCATTACGCCAGTGGATGCCGTGAGACCCGACCTGTATGCGGTTTTGTTCAGATTTAAACTGGCTCCGGTCACGTCTCCATTGAAATCGCCAATATTCGTGCTTCCCGAGTTAAAAACTCCCAGGCCGGTCGTGACGGACCCTGCTGCATTACGTCCCCGACCGATGTTCGTTGTTCCACTGACGTCGAGCAGGAGGGTGCCGACT
>JBBRHE010000267.1:0-4381 GCA_038223165.1 Tepidisphaerales bacterium | reverse complement strand
CTGTCAGGGTCCGAGAAAACCTTTAAGATTTCGCTGCGCACTGGGTGCAATGCTCATGCTCGCAAGGCTCGATGTGCGCTGTCGCGTTGCCCTCACCGAGCGCAGTCTCAAGTTCGAACTCGATCTTGCTGGCCACCTCGTGAGCGGTATCGATGCCCCATGTGCGGGGGACCTTGATGTGAAAATCAACCCAGTGATACCGACCACTATGGCGGTGACGCAGCTTGTGATAACCGCAGATAATGGGTTCAACGGCACCCGTACCGATGTGTTTGTCGAGGATCTGACGAAGCAGCACATCGTCGGCAACGTCGGTCTCGTCCATCAGACCTGCGACACTGCGGCGAATGAGGCCGATGCCTGTCAGGACGATCCAGACCGTAACCACCAGCGCTGCCACGGGGTCGAGCCAGGACTTGCCGGTCCACTTCACTGCGATCAGCGCTGCAACGGCGATGGCGCTCGTCAGCGCGTCGGCAAAGAGATGTCGACCGTCGGCTTCTAAAGCCAGAGAGTTGTTACGCCTGCCAACCCGCAAGAGGATCGTGCCCATTACACCGTTGATGACCAGCGCCACGGCCATCAGCCAGAGACCCAGATCGAGCCGCGCCGGGGGACCGAGGTTGTCGCGCCACAACACGTCGACCGCTTTGACCGCCGCTGCGACGGCGGCGAGGAGGATCATGCCGCCTTCGAGTGCAGCACTGATGAACTCGGCCTTACCGTGCCCGTAGGGATGCGTCCGATCGGCCGGTCGGTGCGCCACGGACAGCGCCCACATCGCCATAATCGCCGCCGCTACATTCACAACGCTTTCCAGCGCATCGGAGAAGATCACCGCCGAGCCGGTCAGCCCGTATGCGATGAACTTGATCGCCAGCAGAAGCACACCGACCACGACCGACGCGCGCACCAGTCGTGATTCGATCCGCCGCGTGACCACCGACGCCGCCGCCGCGGCTTGACGCTTAGCCGTCCCCGAAGTGAACTCCGCGGCGAAGGGATTAGTGGGTTGTTCGATTGACATTCTCGTCCATCTGCATCGTCACAACCTTTCGTCCGGTCGCGCCGCTGGGTCGTGATGATATACCAAGACACAGGAAAGCATCATCGCGGAGTTGGCGGTTCGTCAGAGTATGTCAACAACAGCCTCACATCGGCTGAAGGAGCGTATTCAAAAGTTGGCCAGTTACATGACCACTATCACGTGTACGCGCTGGGTGTTCGCTTTAAAAATGGATTGCGCGATGGCTGGTCGTGGGCAAGCCAGTGTTCCAGGAAAAAACACGGATGTGGGATGAAAAAGGGGGACAGCAAGTGCAGTTGCTACCCAGCCCGCGATTTCACGACTCGATTGGATTTGATCTCGTACAAGTGTTTATCTGCCGCTGCTAGAAGAGACTCCGCCGTCGCGCCTCGCGTTCCACTGAGCGCGCTGAGCCCGATTGACAGCTTGGGAGGCAAGGGCACCTTGAACGTCTTGGCCAACCGGTCGGCCAGTCCGGCCAGGCTTGTTGCCTTGGCTTGACCGGCTTCTCGATTGATGCCCGGCAACACGATGCAGAATTCATCCCCACCCAGACGGTACGCCTCATCATCCGGTCGAATGCTGCTGCGAATCAGTTGACCGATCAGCTTCAGGAACTCATCCCCGGCGGCGTGACCTTTAAGGTCGTTCAACTGCTTGAAGTAGTCGACGTCGATCATTAACACGCAAAGGTCGGTGCCCTCTTCCTTACAGCGAATGACCGTCTCGTGAAACGTCTCCTCAAACCGTCGGCGGTTCTGCAGGCCGGTGAGCGTGTCCGTCGTCGACTGTCGCTTGAGCGACCCGATACGCCGCTCGAGCACCTCTGTCCGTTGCGCGACGCGCTGGCGAAGCTCTTCGGCCAGCTCGGCGACGCGCGTCTCCTGTGAGCGCAGGTCGCGCAGTAGTTCCTGCACGATCTGCGCCGCCGGGACGAGCGCCCCGTTCACTGCGTTCAGTGATTCAATCGCCGCCTTGCCACTTCGCACGTCAGAGTACAGTCCGCGCAATTGCTGTAGGGGTCCATTCCAATCGCGATTCTGACGACGACGAAACGATGCGAACCCGATCGCTGCGGCACCAACCAAGGCCAGTTGGGTCGCGTAGTTGCCCCAGGTGGGCGCCGTATCATGAAGGTAGCGGACACCGATCGCGACCGCGGTCACGGCGATCCAGAGTCCAAGGAGCTGCACACCGATCAACGCCCAGCGATGTGCGGAGGACTGGTTTGAGGATGTCGATGTCTGCCGCAAGTCTTTGTCCACCAAGCGAACTCCGATCTCTGTGAGATGGATATCGGATCAGAGCCGACCGAGATGAAGCTGCACCCGACATAAAGTCTGGCGCATAGGGCGCACGAGTGGGCACGCGACATCTTATCGGGCATTGCGACTATTGAAGGCATCGAGCAAAAGTCGGTCTCAACCCCTTCGTCGGTTCAACCGATACCATCGTCATAGCCATGACTGCACATCCGCCTTATGACCTCGTCGTTCTCGGCTCCGGGCCCGCCGGTCAAAAAGCGGCCGTGGCGGCGGCAAAGCGCGGAAAGCGCGTGGCGGTCGTCGAGCGATCGCACAGTGTCGGTGGTGTTTGCATTCACACCGGCACCATCCCATCCAAAGCGATTCGTGAAGCCGTCCTGCATCTGACCGGCATCCGTGAACGCGCCGTTTATGGTGATGGTTATGCCGTCAAACACGGCATCACGATGGCCGACCTGCTGTACCGCTGTCATCACGTGGTGAAGACCGAGGTCGACGTCATCCGCAATCAGATGGAACGCAACGGCGTGACCATGCTGTACGGCAGCGCCTCGTTCATCGATGCCCACACGATTCGTGTCGACCGCGAAGGCGCCGGCGCAACCGAAGTCCGTGGCAACAACATTCTCGTTGCCGTGGGCACTGTTCCCGCCCGGCCCGACACCGTGCCGTTCGTACAGAGCAAAGTTATTGATAGCAGTGGACTGCTCGAACTGCAGACACTCCCGCGCAGCATGATCATCGTGGGTGGAGGTGTGATCGGCACCGAATATGCCTGCATGCTCGCTGCATGCGGTGTGCGCGTGACACTGGTCGAGTCTCGGCCTCGGCTCATGGAGTTCATCGATGACGAGCTGGCCGAGTCTCTGCAGTTCCGCTTGCGCGACATGGGCGTGCGCCTGCGCTTAGGTGAGAGCGTGGCGACAATCGAGAACACAACAGACAGCGACGGACATGCCGTCGTCACCGCGACACTAGCGAGCAACAAGAGCATCACCGCCGACACGCTGCTTTACACCATCGGTCGCCAGGGTGCGACCGCCGACCTGAACCTCGAAGCTGCCGGCTTGTCAGCCGACAACCGTGGTCGCTTGAAGGTCAACGAACAGTTGCAGACGGCCGTACCGCACATTTACGCTGCCGGTGACGTGATCGGCTTCCCGGCATTGGCTGCCACCAGCATGGAGCAAGGCCGGCTCGCCGCCAGTCACATGTTCCGCCAACCCGGCGAACTCGAACAGGCGACACCGAGCCATCTGTTTCCGTACGGCATCTACACGATCCCCGAAATCAGCATGATCGGCGCGACCGAGCAACAACTGACGACCGCGGGCACACCCTATGAAGTCGGTATCGCCCGCTATCGCGAGATTGCGCGCGGGCAGCTCATCGCCGATCCACACGGATTGCTCAAGTTGCTGTTCCACCCCGAGAGTCATCGTCTGCTCGGTGTACACGCGATCGGCACCGGTGCAACGGAATTGATCCACATCGGCCAAGCCGTGATGGCCGCGGGCATGCCGATCGACTACTTCGTCGAAAGCGTTTTCAACTACCCCACGCTTGCCGAGTGCTACAAGGTTGCTGCGTTTGAAGGTTTGTCGCGACTGGCGCGTCCCACGAACAACGCAGGCAACGGACCTCTTGGCATTGCTGCCTAGCTGGCCGACAGATGTCTCGCTTGCCGTGCCGGTAGCGAGTTTGCCTTTGCTCTGCGAGCAACACGGGCGTCTTCGTCGGAAATGTACGGTCGCAGGAACGCCGGTCGATCACCGCGCCCGCCTCGCCGCCAGTCGCGCCATAGGGCGTTTGCGACAGGAACGACATCGATCCCCCGCTTCTCAACGCAGAACCGCATGACAGCAGCGGCCAAGTCTTGTAGAGGGATGGCGTGGGCGCGGTCAAACTGTTCGTACAACCAGTCCGCCAGCGCCAGGAAACCCGTGAAGGCTGATCCACCTTCGAGGAGCAGCGCTTTCGTTTCGACGAAGTTGCCACTGTTGGCGACAAGGTCCCAGTAACGGCTGAATCGCTTTAGCCGCGCCATTGTTGCGACATCGATCAGTTTCGTCTGGCGCACTTCATACGG
>JBBRHE010000266.1:0-4399 GCA_038223165.1 Tepidisphaerales bacterium | reverse complement strand
GCTGCGTAACCGATGCGGTTTCCGGGCACTTGAAAAATGTACTCGAACAGCGCGATGCCCCAACTGATCAGGATGATCGCGATGAGCCCGTAGCCTTTGAAGAATTTCAGGTGGCCATACCAGGCAAAGGTCATAAACACGTTGGAGACCAGCAATAGCAGGAACGCTTGAATCATCAGCCCATTATCGACCACCCGACGCAAACCCATCAATACGAGTATTCCCTATGACTGACAGCGAAACCACCCTGGCGACGATCAAAGAAATGATGAAGCAGTTCGTCACCGAGAGAAACTGGCAGAAGTACCACACCCCCCGCAACCTCGCCGCCAGCGCCGCGGTGGAAGCGGGTGAACTGCTCGAACTGTTTCAGTGGACGACCCCGGAAGAAGCCGTCGACCGCACGACGAATGACCCGGACTTCCGCCGGGCTGTTGGTGAAGAGCTCAGTGATGTGCTGATGTACCTTGTCTCGCTCGCCAACCGTATGGACCTAGACATCGCCACCGCGGTGGAGGCGAAAATGGTCAAGAACCGGGCGAAGTATCCGCCAGAGCAGTTTCATGGACACTACGAACGACCGTTGCGATGATTTGGTGCCGGCATTGGAGTACCAGTGCCGTGGTAAGAGCGTTATAAGCATTCGTCATGCGCCTCTTCGTCGCCATTCCCATGCCCCCGATCGCGCAGGCGCTGGCGCGCGGGATTGCCGACCGAAACGGCGAGCGGTTTCCAGGTTACCGATGGATTCGACCCGATCTGCTTCACATCCCGATCAAGTTCATTGGCGATGTCGACGACGTGACCACCACCGCCGCCAGGACGGCGATCGGCAGCATCTCACCGGGCGAGCCGATCTCATTAAAGTACGGTCAGCCATTTCTGCTCGGCCCGGCCGATGACAAGCGCGTTTTGGTGATGAAGCTAACGGGTGAAATTGATCGGTTGGAAGAGATTCATTCGAAGCTTGAAGAGTCTTTCGCACGATTGGGCTTCGCACGCGAGACGCGGCCGTTCCTTCCGCACGTCACTGTCGCACATCTCGACCATGAAGCGCGCCCACTCAAGAACGCGCCGAAGATTGATTTGCCGAAGCCCTGGTTTTTTACGACCGGTATTCACCTGATGAAAAGCACGCTTGGGAGGCCAGAACCTGCCTACGAAACCCTGCTGCGCATCCCAATGCTTGACTCGACAACGCTTTAGAAAAGCTACCCGGCCCCTACCTTACTCTTCCCAAAAATTTTTCTGATTTTGGACTGGCAATCAGTCCGATCATTCACTAAACTTCGTCCTAACAAGCGGCCGGGATGCTGGTGACTTGCATCGAGCCGTGTTTGCGGGTGTGCGAAGGGTTTGGATGCCCTTCAGCAAGACCTGCCGGAACTTGACTGTTCTCGCGATCTGTTGCCCTCGCAATGAGGGTGGTTCGTGAAAGCAGTTCTCCGGTGGTCCCAAGTGGTACAGCCTGCTCCAAGTCACGACAACGCGATGGATCGGTTCGGTCGGCCTCATTCTGAGGTCGCGTTTGCCAGTTCTTGATGAACTTGGTGACACGCACGATCACTAACCTTCCTCGCAAAACTGTTCGCCGGCTGACCAAGATACCCGGTGAAAAGGAGTCTCCTGTGGCCAAGTCTTCCGCTTCTATTACCGCTGAATCGAAGAAGGGCACTGCTGCCGGTGCCGACATCGCGTCTGCGACCCATGGTGCATCCGCATCGGGCGTTCGTCAGCAGGCCCCGACCGCGCCGCGCGATCCGAACCGTGACTCGGCTCTAAGCCGTGCGGTCCAGCAGATCGAAAAGCAGTTCGGTAAAGGCGCCGTCATGACGCTTGACCCGGACAAAACTGCCACGATCGATGGCATCCCGACCGGATCACTATCTCTCGACATCGCGTTGGGTGGCTCGGGTGTGCCCAAAGGGCGCATCCTGGAAATCTTCGGGCCGGAATCATCCGGTAAAACGACGCTCACACTGCACATCATCGCCAGCGCCCAGAAGCAGGGTGGTGTCGCCGCGTTCGTCGACGCCGAGCATGCGTTGGACCCGTCCTGGGCCAAGCGTCTCGGTGTGAAGCTTGACGACCTGCTCGTCAGCCAGCCGGACACGGGAGAACAGGCGCTCGAGATCGTCGAGTTGCTTGTGCGTTCCAACGCGGTCGACGTCATCGTCATCGACTCGGTCGCAGCCCTCATTCCCCGTGCTGAAATCGAAGGTGAGATGGGCGACAGCCACGTCGGTTTGCAGGCGCGTTTGATGAGCCAAGCGATGCGTAAGCTGACCGGTGCCGTCAGCAAGAGTCGCAGCACGGTTATCTTCATCAACCAGATCCGCGAGAAGATCGGTGTGATGTTCGGCAACCCCGAAACGACGCCTGGCGGACGCGCGTTGAAGTTCTACTCGTCTGTCCGCATCGACGTCCGCCGTACCGGCAGCATCAAGGAAGGTGAGGTCGCCGTCGGTAACCGCACCCGTGCCCGCGTGGTGAAGAACAAGATCGCCCCCCCGTTCCGTGACGCCGAGTTCGACATCATGTTCGACCGTGGCATCAGCTATGAAGGCGATCTGCTCGACCTGGCTGCGCTGGGCAATGTCGTTGAGAAGAGTGGCGCCTGGTACAACTACAAAACCACTCGCCTGGGTCAAGGTCGCGAGAATGCCAAGCAGTTCCTCTTCGAGAACAAGGACTTGGCCGAGGAGATCCGCACTGCGGTCCTCACGAGCAAGGGTCTGCTTGACAAGAAGAAGGCCGTCGACGCCCCGTTGGCGGCTGAGGAAAAGGAAGAAGTCGGGGACGAGTGAGTCTTGCGGTTTGCCTGACAGGCTCGAAATAGGGCATCACACTCCCGTCCTGCGCAACCGCGCAGGACGGGTGTTGTCCGCTTTGCAGTGAGTCGGCGCATTCGGCGACTTATGAAGCAGTCGCCTGTTCGATCGCTTCGCGCGGACAACCGATGTCGCCGATATGAACATTGCCGAGATACGGCTGCGCGGTGGGTTTTGCAAACCCCATCTTGGCCGCGATGAACGTGACCGTGCGGGTGGCTCGAATCACAGCGTCGGGGTTGCCCAGAGGTTCACCGGTATCACAGTCGAGCCCACTTGGAATATCGATCGCCAGCACAGCCGTACCTCGACGGTTGACGGCGTGAGCAATTGCAGGGAACGGATCACGCGGGGCGGTCGTGAGGCCTGTTCCAAAAATTGCGTCAATGATCAACACCGCTGGTGATTGTGCGATCAAAGCGGGTGTCGCACGCACCGTCGCCACACCCATAGCCGTCACGATGTTCCAGTTGATCAGTGCGTCACCCGTGTAACTGGCCGGGTCGACCGTCAACGCGATTTCGACCGACGCCCCTTGGTTGTGCAAGTGCCGCGCGACGGCCAACCCATCACCACCGTTGTTACCACCACCACAGAGGATAAGAATTTCTCCGATGCAATCGTGATCGAGCAGGTCACACGCTGCGTGCACTACAGCGCAAGCGGCGTTCTCCATCAAGACGATGCCCGGAACTTGAAAGTCTTCGATTGAAATGCGATCGACGTGACGCACTTGCTCTCGGGTGAGGCTAAGCATTCATCCAGTCTACCCGTGGCGACGCCCAACGGCACCGTCAATCCATGTAAGCAGTGTCGATTTAGCGGCTCACGAGCGAAAGTGAAGAGGACGTCTCTATTCGTCCGAACCGGGCGGTAATGAGGGTTGCTCTTGCAGGAGCATGCGCAATTCTTCAGCGGTCAGGACAGGTTCGCCGGCGCTGAAGTCGTAGTCATCCTGGGATGATCGCTCTTCGTTGCGAGACGACGACATCGACACGGCAACGATGGGCGCCGGATCAACCGTTGGAGCGGCCGGTGCGATACCCAGGCGATGCAGACCGTCTTCGGCGAGCAGCCCGTCAGCGCCCAGGCGCATCGCTTGGGCAAGGGCACCGTGTCGACCGTCGGTGTGGGTTAGCCAGACTTCCAATTGAGCCGACCGGCGCCGAAGCGTTGCAATCAGGCTTAATTCTTCCGGGTAAACGCTGCTCAGGCTGACAATGACCGCCCGATACACCCCCGGCTGGCGGAACAGTTCGGTGGCAGCGCTATAGGGATCGTCGAATTCGACGCACGTGTAACCCAGTCCTTCCAGGATAGAGCGCGGATGCTCGCGCGACGCGGCGTTGGCGATCAACACTGCGTTCCCACTGGCTCTGCAGACTGGAAGGCTGACGGCGGACATCGGCGTTTACCCACGCGGTACGGATTCCTTCCATAGTATATCAGTTCGAACCACTAAACGGAACCTGGGGCTTTAGCCACTGTTGTCAAGGAATAGAAATGTCACCCTTAAGACCGAAGTAGAAATGTCACCCTGTCAGGGTTGTCCTCGTCCTCGTGTCGCT
>JBBRHE010000265.1:0-4413 GCA_038223165.1 Tepidisphaerales bacterium | reverse complement strand
AGGTCCCCCCGCCGACGCCGCGCTGCGCGAACGATTGCGCGCCCAGCCCGCTGACGAACTGTACGCACGGTTAACCGAGGTCGACCCCGTCGCCGCCACCCGCATTCATCGAAACGACGAACGGCGGACGATCCGTGCGCTGGAAGTCTACGAACTGACCGGCCGACCGATCTCCTCGTTCCAAACTGACTGGTCCGGCGACTCCGCGGCGCATCGACATCCTGCGAAATGGATAGGACTGACGTGGGACAAGGACGCGCTCAACCGCCGAATTAACGCCCGCGTGAAACAGATGATCGAAGCTGGATGGGTCGACGAGACGCGCCACCTGCTTCACGAGCACGGCAACCTCTCCCAAACCGCCGCCGAGGCGACCGGGTATCGCGAGCTGATCCTGCACGTTCAGGGCAAAATGTCGCTCGACGACGCCGTCGAGCAGATCAAAATAGCCACGCGCCAACTAGCCCGCCGGCAGATGAAATGGTTTCGGCGGTTTCCGAGCGTGACATGGATCGACGCCGATCAACCGGTCGAGAGACTGGTCGAGAGACTGGTCGAACGGGTAAATACCACGGTTGGAGATCATTCGCGGTAAGAGCACTTTCACAAATAAACCAACACGATCTTAACGTTTACTCGGCGAAATATTGGGACGATGAAGCCAGCGACGAACCTACCGACCCCATCCCCGACGGACTCTGCAGCAAATCGCCGGACAGTTCCGTGGTATGTGAAGCTTGCTCTGTTCACTGTGGCGTTCGTCGGGTTTGCAGTCTTAGTCATCGAATACAATTCCGACATCCGCGGGCAGTTTATCCCGCGGCGGTTCGGCGTTGTCGAACAGGGGGCCGTCTACCGCTCGGGGCAGATTTCGGCGCGGTTGATTGACGACGTGCTGGACGAGCACGACATCGATGTAGTGATCTCACTGTCGCGCGACAAGCCATCGCAGTCGTTCACGGTCGCCGAGGTGGAGGCGGCCAGGCAGGCGGGGGCAACGCGCGTGAATTACCCGCTGCGCGGTGACGGCACGGGGGACATCACGCAGTACGCCAACGCGCTGGAAACGATCGAGAACGCCCGCAAAGCTGGTGATGCGGTTCTCGTTCACTGCTACGCGGGCACGCAGCGCACCGGCGCGACGATCGCGTTCTGGCGTGTCCTGGTGCAAGGGACGTCACCGGTTCACGCGTACGAAGAGATGAAGCAATACAATCACGATTCGGAAGACAACCCGCACCTGCTGCCGTACATGAATCAGCACATGGGCACTCTGGCGCAGATTCTCGTTGACCGTGGCGTGATCGAGCGGATGCCCGAGAGCCTTCCCGTGATGGGGCCGGTCGGCACAATCACCCGCGTCTCGACCGCTACGCCTGAACTGTCTTTCTGATCCGCCGCAACGCTTCTTCCACATTCGCACGCGAGTTAAACGCGCTGATGCGGAAATAGCCTTCACCGGCGGCGCCGAAGCCACTGCCGGGGGTGCCGACGACGTTGGCCTTGCTCAGCAGGTCGTCGAAGAACTGCCAGCTCGTCGTGTTGCCGGGGGTTTTGATCCAGACGTAGGGCGCGTTGACGCCACCAAACACCTTGATGCCGAGCGAGCTCAGGCTTTCGCGGATGAGCTTGGCGTTGGCGAGGTAGAAGTCGACGATCGTCTTCACCTGCTTTTTGCCCTCGGGTGAATAGACGGCTTCGGCACCGCGCTGGGTGATGTAAGATACGCCGTTGAACTTCGTAGTGTGCCGACGCGTCCATAGACGGAACAAATCGACCTCTTCACCCGCTTGGCTGCGACCCTTGAGCGTCTTGGGCACGACCGTAAACGCACAGCGGACGCCCGTGAAGCCTGCCAGCTTGCTGAAGCTGCGGAACTCAATCGCGACGTCGCGCGCGCCGGGAATTTCATAGATGCTGTGCGGGATGCTCGGGTCTGTGATGTAAGCCTCGTACGCGGCGTCGAAGAAGATGATCGAGCCGTTCTCCTTGGCGTAATTCACCCACTTTGCCAGCGTTTCCTTCGTTGCGACGGTTCCGGTGGGGTTGTTCGGATAGCAGAGGTAGATCAGGTCGACCTTTTGCGTCGGCAGTTCGGGAACAAAGTTGTTCGCTGCGGTGCCGCGCAGGTAGACGAGGTTACCGTACTCACCACTCTCGTTGGCCGGCCCGGTGTGGCCCGCCATCACGTTCGTATCGACGTAGACGGGGTAAACGGGGTCGGTGACAGCGATCGTGTTGTTGGGCCCGAAGATATCCAGGATATTGCCACAGTCGCACTTGCTGCCATCACTGACGAAGATCTCGTCGGCGGACACGTCGGCGCCACGGGCTTGGAAATCGTTCTTAGCGATCGCCTCGCGCAGGAAGTCATAGCCTTGTTCCGGCCCGTACCCACGGAAGGTCTCGCGCACGCCCAGCTCGTCGACGGCCTTGTGCATCGCGTCACGAATGGCGGTCGGCAGGGGTTCGGTCACATCACCAATGCCCAGGCGGATCACATTGGCGCTGGGGTTGGCCTCGGTGAACGCTTTGACCCGCCGACCGATCTCGGGAAAGAGGTAACCGGCCTTGAGCTTGAGATAGTTGTCGTTGATGGTTGCCATAGGTGTTGATGGTTAACCGTTAATGGTTAATTGGAAAGAGGGGCAAGGCACCGCGCCTGTCCCAATTAACGATTAACGACTAACAATTAACGCTTTACTTGAGCTTAAGGGAAACGCCTTCTTGTTCCCACTGCTGCACGAGGCGTTGCAGGTCGCGGATGGTGGCGTTGAGGGATTCGGTGGTCTCGACAAGGCCGGCGTAGAGCTTGGGGTCGTTGACGAGTCGGCCGGCGGTGCCCTGACCTTCGTCGATCTTGGCGGTGATGGACTGGGTGGTTTTCAGCAGGTCGGCGATCTGCAGCATGCGGTCGTTGATCTGCTTGGAAACGTCACCAAGGTTCTTATCGGCCTTGGTGATGAGCTGGTCAGCGTTGTCACCGATCTTGTCGAGCTTGCCACTGAACGTCTCGAGGTTCGCCGTGATGCGCTTAGCGCTGTCGGTCGCGGTGCGCACGTTGGCCAGCGAGGCGCGGAGGTTTTCCTGGGTCGTCTCGTCGGTGACGAACTTGGTGATCTCCTCGACCATGGTTCCGACCTTGGTCACCTGTGCGTTCAGGTTGGGGATGACGCCCGACTCGCGCCACTGTTTGGCCGTCTCGCGCAACTCGGTCGCGAGGTCGGCAAACTCAGGGGGAAGCAACCCACCACCGACGAACGTGGCGCGAAGGGTTGTATCCACGTCGGCCAGCTTGCCTTGGGGCGTCGGGCCGTTCAGTTCCAGCAGAATCGACGCGCCACTACCGAAAACGCTGGTCTGTTTGATCTGTGCGATGATGTTGGCCGGCAGGGTCGGTTCCTGGTTGATCTGCGTGTCGATCTGCACATTCTGGTTGTCGGCGAGCAATTTAACGCTCGTCACCTTGCCGACGTTCACCCCGCGATAGAGCACCGGTGAGCCCTCGACGACTCCGTCGGCGCGCGACGCTTCGAACCGCACATAAATGACCGCCGGCGCGAACGGTGTAGCGATCGAGCCACCGAACGCGACGATCATCCACCCCAGCGCAAGCAGCGCGCCGAGCACCGTGATTCCGACGAGAACGTTTCGTTTGGTTGGCGGCATACGAGGTCGGGCGATTGTGACAGGCTCGCGACGCAATGCAACAGGTATTGACCGTGCAGAGGGTTATAGGGCGTGGGATATCTCGTTGTCATCCCGCGAACTATTGGTGAACGGCAACGCACCGCGTCAGAGTCGGTATGGGATGCTAGGATCACATGTCATGCGACGCGGGTTTATCATCATCCTGCTGGCTTTGATCGGTACGCCGCTTCACGCAGCGCCACCGAAAAAGCCCACCGAATTGCCCAAGCCGAACGGAATTGCGCCCAAGCTTAAAAAATACGAGACGAAGTACTACTGGCTGTACACCGACCTCGACGAACTGGCGACGCGTGAAGCGTCGCTGCGGTTGGCGAAGATGGCGCAGGAATATGCGGCGCGGACGGACGGGTTCTCGGGGGCGATTCGGACGAAATTTCCCGTCTACCTGTTCAAACATGCCAGTGATTACTACACCGCCGGTGGCATGCCCGAGTCGGCGGGGATGTTTGACGGACAGCAACTGCTGGTCGTCGCAGGGCCGGACATCACGATCAACACGTGGCACACGATGCAGCATGAGGGCTTCCACCAGTTCGCCCACGCGGTGATCGGTGGCGACATTCCCACGTGGGCCAACGAGGGGCTGGCGGAGTATTTTGGTGAAGGGATCTGGACGGGGGATGGCTTCGTGACGGGCGTCGTCCCACCGTGGCGATTGAAACGACTGCAGGACACGATGTCGCGCGATGGGGAGGAAGGCTT
>JBBRHE010000264.1:0-4421 GCA_038223165.1 Tepidisphaerales bacterium | reverse complement strand
ACCGCCGAGACGAAGAAGGAGATGAAGAAGATTCTGACCGAAATCCAGGACGGCACCTTCGCCAAAGGCTGGCGCGCCGAATACGAAGGTGGCATGAAGAACTTCAAGCGACTCTACGAAGCCGACAACACCCACCCCGTCGAAGTCACCGGCCGCAAACTGCGCGCGATGATGCCCTGGTTGAAAGCCAAGACGCCACCGAATGCGTAACCCGCGTCTCCATCGATGCAACACCGAGAAGCGAGGCCCAAAAGCCTCGCTTCTCTCGTTCAGACACATAAAAAAGTTTTCGCTCCCTCCCTTCCCCCCACCGCCAATTCGCCTGCCGCCGAAAGTCCCACCAGTGCACAACTTATGGCCAACACGCTTCATGACTGCCTCCCTTCCCCTGTATAAAAAACCATGCACAAACCGACATGAAAACGACATACAACCGACTAAAAACGACACGAACCGACGCTCGCCCATTTTTGTCCCTCCCATCCCATGGCGAACCCAACCGCGTGACCAAACTCAGGTTGTCAAAGAACGCTACAATCGCGACCACCGACCCGTGAAATACACGGACGGTCGTCGCACCCTATCATACACCTAACTTCGTATTTTGTCTGCGGAAATCTGCAAATTCATGACCTCGTGTGGATTTGTGAGGTGATGCGTCATTCTCAGGGCGTGAAAACGGATGGGTTTAATTAACTGCTGGGGATAACAATTGCACCTCTGCGACCTGTCCCGGTCAAAATCCGCCGCCGCAGAATGATTCGGTCGAGTTAATGGAATGAGATTGGATCCGGGCTCCGACCTCACAATGCCGCCCGTTTTCGTTTACTGCACCGCGACGGCGCTGGCGCCGACGACGGCCATCGTTTCTGTCGCTTGGACCAAACCAACGATCGACGCGCGGGTCAGATCCACGCCCTTTGGAAGGGTGATCGTCGCCGAGCCTGCAGCGTCGGTGAGGTCGACGCTTGCGGACCCGCGGGCGACGTTGTCGTGGGGCAGGTCTCGACCGGCGTTCTCGCCGCGGGCGACTTTGGTTGTCAGGCCCCGTTCGACGAGAAACAGTTGGAGCGTCGCGCCGGGTGGGGCGCCGGTGACGGTGTAGTCGACCGCGACGGTCGTCTCGTTTGTCACGCGAACGGTGAGTTCGACCGCGGCGGTGGTGGGGGTGGCCAGCGCGGCGTCGATCTCGCGACGGGCGCGGGGGGCGTCGGAGCCGACGAACTCGGCGCGGCCGTTGACGATCATCTGCGGTGTGTAAATTCCGTCGAGCTTCAAACTGCGGGCGTAAGCCTCCTGTCTAGCCGACGCAGCGGCGGACGAGAACTTGTCGCGCCAGCCGAGACGGTCCCAGTAGTCGACGTGGTGCGCGATCGCAAAAACCAAGCGGCCGTCCTTGGCCGTCTCGGTGATGATCTTCGACAGCAACGCGTCGGCGGGTGGGCAGCTCGAGCATCCCTCGGACGTGAAGAGCTCGACCACCGCAACACCGCGGTTCGTGGCAGGCGATTTACCGTCGGCACCGGCACCGCGTGTCGTCAGCAGCAGGATGGCCAGTGAAAACGCGACCGCGACGGAAATGGCGATCGTGACAAGCGGGGAGAACGTCTTGAGGCTCATAGTTGTACTCCGAAAACCGGGTCGCGCGGCACCCGGCATATGGCACAACCGCGCACGATCCCAGGATATTCACTATTCCGCCGCAACAGTGTTGGAGGGAAGCGTCGATCTGCTGGGCGGTTTTGGTACAATCCGACAACGCAATCAAAAGGATGGTCTCATGGCCCGAGTCGGTATTTTTGTCGAGAAGATATATGAAGACCTCGAACTTCAGTACCCGAAGTACCGCCTGAAAGAGGCAGGCCACAGCGTCGACATCATCGGGCCCAAGGCCGGTGAGACCTATGACGGCAAGCACGGTTACCCCCAAAAAGCAGAAGTGTCGGCAGCGGACGTGAAGGCGAGTGACTATCAGTTGATCGTCATCCCCGGTGGGACCTCACCCGACCACATGCGGCGTAATGAGCACATCATCCGCATCGCACGCGAGGCGGACAAAGCGACCGTCCCGATGGCGGCGATCTGTCATGGGCCGTGGTTGCTCTGTTCGACGAAAGCCCTGCGCGGCCGACGCTGCACCAGTTACATGAGCATCGTCAGCGACGTCATTAACGCCGGTGGCAAGTGGGTCGATGAAGCATGCGTAGTCGATGGCCCGATCATCACCGCACGCACACCGGACGACCTGCCCGCGTTCATGAGCGCAATCCTGTCGCTGCTTGCAGATGGCAAGGCTACGGGCACTGTCGGCCAGCCCATTGCGCCCGAATGGGTGCATCGGCTCGTGCGTGAAGGCTGAGAAGCGATCCGAAGGGTTGACGAGCCAGCCCGTCACTTCCGTCCCCGCTTACCAAATAGATACCCATGACGCGCGACATGCTGCTATGCGCACGTGAATGGGTCGGGGCACCACGCCCAGATCTGCCCAAACCTTTTCATCTGTTTCCCGATTTTTCGGCCTCTGGCATGCGGGTTGTCTACCGACTCGCATTGATACCACACTCAGCAGATTCGCCCGACGGGCGTGCACTGATTGTGACGGGCGAGGATGCAAGACGGGTCACGCTGTCGCGTCCACGAACGCTTGCCCGGACGGAACGACAGGCGCCCACGAATAACAGGAGGCCGCAATGACCTTAGTCGACACGATTCGCGACGCAATCGGTATGACGTCATTCGAGACGTCAAGGGAAGACGCCGATCGCAGCAACGGAAAGAACGTCGGTGACGCTGAACGAATAGCCTCCATTGCCGCCGGGGCCGTCGCGGTGCTGGCCGGTTTGTCACGGCGGTCGGTACCGGGGCTTGTTTGTGCAGCCGTCGGTGGCGCACTCGTGTACCGCGGTGCCACGGGACACTGCCCTGCTTATTCATTGCTTGGCGTTGATACCGCAGAACCCAAAAGCGCAGCCGAGCAACAAGAGGAGCTTGATGCCAAGGGTATCCGGATCACGCAAGCGTTCCTCATCAATCGGCCCGCTCAGCAGTTATACGATTTCTGGCGAGACTTCGAGCGATTGCCCCGGGTGATGACGCACTTGAAGTCCGTAACCGTGCTGGACGAGAAGCGATCCCATTGGGTAGCGACCGCGCCGCGCATAGCAGGCTCATCCGCTGAGTGGGACGCGGAAATCGTCCGCGACGAGCCCGGCTCGGTCATCGCATGGCGTTCCCTACCGGGTTCTGAAATCGAAAATTCCGGTGAGGTGCGCTTTAGCCCCGGCATGGGCGACCGTGGAACGGAAGTCCATGTCACCCTTCAATATTTGCCACCCGGTGGCGCTGCGGGTCATTTCGTTGCCAAACTCTTCGGTTCAAACCCGCGTCGGCAGATTCGCGAAGACCTGCGCAACTTCAAACGGCTGATGGAACTTGGCGAAGTACCGACGATCGACGGTCAGCCTCGCGGTACGTGCACGGGAGAAGGCACCCGCGAGTCCTATTCACCATAACCCACGTCTGACCCACGAACGCCGTTCAAACGCCGCTTGACATCGCGTGGTTGCCAACATCCACGCAATCGCCCCTGCCGGGGATAAAGGACAGGACCATGAAAGCCCTCATTTGGTGTGCCCCCTATAAAGTCGCAGTTGAGAATATCCCCGACCCGAAAATCCTCAATCGCCGCGACGCGATCGTCCGGATGACGTCGACCTGCATCTGCGGTTCCGATCTCCATCTCGTCGATGGGTTTGTCCCGTTTATGAAGCCCGGCGACGTGATCGGGCACGAACCGATGGGCATCGTCGAGGAAGTCGGTCCTGACGTGGACAAGAGCAAGCTGAAGGTCGGCGACCGCGTCGTCGTGCCGTTCCCGATCGGATGCGGGGAATGCTTCTTCTGCCGCCGGCAACTATGGAGTTGCTGCGACAACACCAATACAAAGTCGTATATCGGTGAGGAAGCGTTCGGTCAGGCAACCGCCGGCATCTTCGGCTATTCGCACCTGACGGGTGGCTATACCGGTGCGCAGGCCCAGTTTCTTCGTGTGCCATTGGCGGATGTCAACTGCCAGGTGATGCCCAAAGACCTGACCGACCACCAGCTCGTCTTCCTGTCCGACATCTTCCCGACCGGCTACATGGCGGTTCAGCATTGCAACCCGCAGTCGGACGACACCGTGGCAATCTGGGGCTGTGGACCGGTCGGACAATTTGCGATCCGAAGCGCGATGCTCCTCGGTGCCGGTAAGGTAATCGCGATCGACAACGGCAAGATGGTCCCCGAGCGCCTCCAGATGGCGCGCGATGCCGGTGCGATCGTCATCGACAACACATCCGACGATTCGGTCTATCAGCAATTGCTCGATCTGACCGGTGGCCTTGGCCCGGACATCTGCCTCGATGCCGTCGGCATGGAGG
>JBBRHE010000263.1:0-4429 GCA_038223165.1 Tepidisphaerales bacterium | reverse complement strand
CTGAGCAATCCGACTGTTCCTCCCACCAATAAGTGGGAGGGGAAACCGGATTGCTCAGGCTGCTCAGTGTCCTTCAGCGGGTTCGCCGAGCATCTTCTTTAGTTCCTTGAATTTCTCATCCCGCAGCGCCGGGGTGGCGGCTTCCAGGTTCAACCGCAGCATCGGTTCGGTGTTGCTCTTGCGGACGTTGAACCACCAGCCCTGCAGTTCGACGGTGATGCCATCCAGGTAGTCGGTCGTGCCGGCCTTATACATCTCGGCGATCTCGCGGATCTTGGCGTCTTTGTCCTCGACATGAAAGTTGACCTCACCCGTCTGGAAATACTTGCTTAGCGGCTTGAGCTGCTCGCTGGCCGTGCCCGTGCCCTTGGACAGGACCGACAACACCTTGGCGAACGCAATTGCCCCACTGTCGGCATAAAAATTGCCCTGGAAGTAGAAGTGGCCGCTTAACTCACCCCCAAAGACGGCTTTCTGCTCGGCCATGGTCTTCTTGATAAACGCGTGCCCAACACGGTCGCGCTTGGGCACCCCACCTGCCGCCCGGATCTCGTCCGGCACCACGTGGCTGCTGCGCAGGTCATACACGATCGTCGCGCCCGGCGTTTCCAGCAGAAAATCCTTGGCCATCAGCGCCGTCAGGATGTCGCAACCGATCGTCTGACCCTTCTCATCCACAAAGAAACAGCGGTCCGCATCCCCGTCAAAACAGCCACCCAGATCGGCACCAGTCTCCTTCACCTTCGCCTTGAGCATGTCCATGTTCGAGTCGACCAGTGGGTTGGGGTCGTGGACGAAGCTGCCCGTGATCTCGAAGAGCATCGGGATGATCTCGAGGTTGGGGATGTTGCTGAAGACCGGCGGCACCATCTTGCCCGCCATCCCGTTGCTGGCGTCAACGACCACGCGCACCTTGCGCTTTAAATCGAGGAACTGCAGCACGTGGGCGCGATACTCGGTCCACAGGTCCATCTCGCTGACGGCGCCCTTCACGCCTGTCGTCCCGACGCGCAGCCCACTGGCGATGCGCTTAATATCATCCAGCCCCGTCGCGCTGCCGATTGGCTTGGCCTTGGGCCCACTGATTTTAAAGCCGTTGTACTGCACCGGGTTGTGCGACGCGGTGACCATGATGCCGCCGACGGCATCCAGGTGGTTGATCGCAAAGTAGATGAACGACGTATCGATCATGCCGACGTCGATGACGTTCATGCCAGTGCTGCGAATGCCGTCGATGAGCGCGTTGGCCAGGTCTGGTGAGTGCGGCCGCATGTCGCGACCGACGATCATCGTGTCCTCACGCTTCACCTTAACGTCGGCGGCGATATTCTGCCGACTTCGCTTTAGAAACTGCCCCGTCGCATGGCCCACCTTCCATGCGTTCTCCTCGTTCAACGGAGACGGATAAGTCGCACGGACGTCATAAGCCTTAAAGATTTTCTCGATCATGCTGTCCTTCCCGGGATTCCCCGTCGCGGAAGCATACTTAGTCGTTTCGGCAGCGGCAATTGAGGGTGTGGACATGAAGGCATGATCGACGATCGGCGGCGTAGAGTTAACTCGGTCAAAGTGGCTTCGTTCCGCGCCGGCGGAGGAGCAATCAACCACAGAGGGCACAGAGATCGCCGAGGACTCGCAGAACTCGGACGATGAAATACCTGGGGGCAACGTGGACGACGCCAAACCGCCCTCCGGTCCCTCTCCCGGTACGCCGGGCGAGGCCAGGTGAGGGTGATTTCGAACGCCAAGTGGCTCACGACTCTCCACCCCTTTCTCCTCAACGCCCGACCGTCCATCTCCGCAAAGTTCTTCCCCGCCCTCCACGTTCTCTGTGTCCTCTGTGTTTAAATCCCCCTCCAAACGGCCTTCGTCCCGCCCCACCCATTCCGCCATCCGATCCTGCTCCGCGAGGCGCTGCGCAATCGCTTCCCTCGCCGCCGGTGACATCCAGGCACGCGTTTTAGGCACCGGTGGTTCATCGAAGTCGTAAGGTGCCGACTCGTGCGACTTGCGCAGCCGCATGTATTGCCCCAGCATGCGCATCGCCAGGTTGTGCATACCGCGTTCATATCGACCGAGCAGCGTAAATCCGTTCGCCGGGTCCTCTGCAAATCGCTCGGCCAACACTCGACACGGCACCCCCTCAGCCGCGGGGGCTTTCTCCGCTTCCTTTTCGAACAGATGGCGTTCTGCGTCGTCCAACCGCCGCAAGCGCCAGAACAACCCAACCAACCGCGGAAACAACACCTTCTCCAACACCGTCCGCGGCCGCAGCTCGTCGCGCAACTCTTCCTGAAACATATCAAACGCCCCACGATCCTCCGTCGGCAACACCGGGTGCTGCGCACAACACCCGTGCGTCACCGCGTTCATTCGTGAGACGTTCTTCCCGACGTCAGTCGTCGGCCCCGTCGACCGCTTCGCGTTCCGCCGATTGGCCGCGATGCGCTTGGCGGATGCCGGCATCGTCCGCGCCTTCTTCCCCGGCCGCGCAGCCACCGGCACCGCGCACGGTCCCACCACGCGCCCCACCACCGCTGTCTCGCTCATTGCAATCGACATGACAACTCTCCTGCGAGGGGAACCCTCGCGCCTAACCCCCAATTGGCGTGCGACCCCCATGGAACGACCGGCAGGGATCTTCAGATCATTTTAGACGTAAACGGTGGTTTTGTCGGCGGAAAAGTTAATAATTAGACCGCCTGAAGAAGTGCGCGTTGCCATACAGAGGCACCCCAAACGATCTCATCGTTTTCGCAGGGGTCCAGTGGATCAAGCTTCATTTGCCGGCGGCCTGGAACTCTTTTCGGAAATCACGTCGACCGTGGAGGACACGGGCAACCTTGATTGAGGGACTCACTGTCCCAGCGGTAAGCAATGATGTGCGATTTCACGACCCAAAAGCGGTAACTGGGCGTTTTTACATCGACACGTCGATGGCCCATGCCGGGAACGCGGGAAAGCTTGTCAATCGCTGTCACAAGCTCGGCGACGTACTCCGTCGCGACAGCGGCACCGGCCTCGTTGGCAAGGTAGGTCCAGATGTCATCCAGATCTTGCAACCCCTGATCTGAAATGCTGACCGCCGCGCCTTAATGGCAACCCCCGTTTATACCGCCTAAGGCTTCCCGATGCTGCGGCGAGCGATGTGAGCACGGACGTCATTCAGAGAATGTCCTTCCCCACGAGACAGTTGAGCATCGGCGGCTTTTAAGAGGTCGTCCATCTCTCCGGGAGCAAAATCGTTGAAATCATCCTGTTGCAGGCGGCCTAAGGCTGCTTCGATGACGTCGATTGGCGAGGCGAACTTACCGGCTTTGACCTGCTCGGCAATGAACCGTTCCAAATCGGGTTTGAGGGCGATATCCATGACGGCGATCCTCGTAAGATCGAATTTTAGCGGACGCCTCCTAGGAACGCGAGTCTAATTGGCCATCATCAGGTTTAACCATGTCCCGCTCCCCTTGTCCCCCGTCGCAATTCCCCTTAAACTACGTGACTTTCCCCGCGACCGGGCTCGGCTGTGGGGAATTGTGTTGGCAGGAGACGTTCCGTGATCATCGTGATGCAACCCCATGCGGCCGCGGCCGCGATTGAGCGTGTTTCGAGTGAAATCAAGCGCATGGGGTCTACACCGCACTTGTCGCAAGGTCAGTTCAGGACAGTAATTGGAGCGGTTGGGGAAGAGGGGACGCTGGACCCGCAGCATTTGGCATCGCTAGAGGGTGTTGAGAAGGTCGTCCCGATTATGAAGCCCTACAAGCTCGCGTCGCGCGAGTTTCATGAGGATGACACGGTCGTCACGATCGGTGGTGGGAAATCGCTGTTCGGCGCGTCTATCCCCGAGGTGAAGGTCGGTGGGACG
Source organism: Tepidisphaerales bacterium (assembly GCA_038223165.1). Lineage (GTDB taxonomy): Bacteria > Planctomycetota > Phycisphaerae > Tepidisphaerales > Tepidisphaeraceae > DASYHQ01. The sequence continues at coordinate 564 of JBBRHE010000263.1, read as the reverse complement.
AATGCGGTGAGCATCGCTGGGCCGTGTGCGGTTGAAAATGAAGAGATGCTGAACAAGATTGCCCGGCACGTCCGCAACGCGGGTGCGACGGTGTTGCGTGGCGGTGTCTACAAGCCGCGCACATCTCCTTACTCGTTCCAGGGTCATGGTGAGCCGGCGATGAAGTGGATGCGGGCGACCGGTGACGAGCTGGGCATGCCGATCTGCGTCGAGGTGATGGACACGCGGCAGGTCGAGATGATGGAGCGGTACGTCGATTGTTTTCAGATCGGCGCGCGGAACATGCAGAACTTCGACCTGCTCCGCGAGGTCGGCAAGACGCGCAAGGCCGTGCTGCTCAAGCGCGGGCTGGCGGCTAGCGTGAAGGACTGGCTGCTCTCGGCGGAATACGTGCTGAGCCAGGGGAACCCGTCGGTCATCCTCTGCGAGCGCGGTATCAAGACTTTCGAGGACAGCGTTCGATACACGATGGACATCAGCTCGATCCCGGTGGCGCGTCAGTGGACGCACCTGCCGATGATCGTCGATCCCAGCCACGCCGCCGGAAAGCGCGACCTCGTGCCC
>JBBRHE010000262.1:0-4445 GCA_038223165.1 Tepidisphaerales bacterium | reverse complement strand
AGCATCCCGCCCCACTCGATCCACCAGAACCCGTACTCCCACGAGCTGATTCCACGGCCGACCTTTAGCTGCTCAGGATCAAACTTCCGCGCCCAAGTCGGCGCGATAAACGGCACCGGCGCATCGGTGCGACGCGTCGTGATCAGGATCGAACTGCCCAACGTGTGCACGTCGTCGACGTCCACTGCCAGCGATTCACCGTGCATGCTCTTGTTTTCACGACCAATGCGATAGTCGGCGCCGGCCTCGAAGCCCAACCGGCCGTCACCCGTACAGTCGGCGTAGAACTTGGCGCGGATCTCGAATTGATCTTCGGTGATCTGCCGAACCGCCGTCGCGCTCTTGATGCGACCGGGCTTACCGGTGAACTCGTACATGCGCTCTGTACGGTTGGGCCTGACGATCGCGTCACCATTTGGGGCATCGTTCTCCATCGCTGCGCTGACAACATCGGTATCCAGCAGCAGCGTAATATTCGGCTCTGCGACGACCTTCTCATAGAGAATCACGTCCCACAACGGATAGCATCGCGACGGGTTGCGCACGCTGTCCTCAAGACGAATCTCTTCAATGATGCCCGTCTCGCGCCATCCCTTGCGGCTACCGTGACAGTCCGCGCCGACGATGTGCATCTTGATCTCGCTCGACGCGTTGCCACCAAGGACGGATCGGTCCTGGACCAGCACAACCTTCAACCCCTGTCTCGCCGCCGCAATCGCCGCGCTGACACCCGCCATCCCACCACCGGCCACGAGCAGGTCCGTCTCGATCACGTGCTTCAGCATAAACATCACTCCACAAAGATAGGTTTTGCCCAATCGGGCACTAATTTAGATGTCAAAGTACATACAAAACTCAAACGGGTGCGGTCGCAACCGAATGGCATCGATCTCGTTCTCTCGCTTGTACTTGATCCAGTAGTGAATCACATCCGCAGTGAAGACGTCCCCCTTCAGCAGGAACTCGTGGTCCTCAGCGAGCGCGTCGAGCGCCTCTTCCAGTGATCCCGGTGCCGCGCCCACCTTTTCGTATTCGGCGCCTGTCAGCTTGTACATGTCTTTATCCAGTGGATCACCAGGATGAATCTTCTGCTGAATCCCGTCGATCGCCGCCATCATGATCGCGCTGAACGCGAGGTACGGGTTGCACGAACTGTCCGGCGAACGGAACTCGATGCGCTTGGTCCTGGCCTTGTCGCTGTACATCGGAATCCGAATCGCGGCCGACCGGTTGCGACTGCTGTAGACGAGGTTCACCGGCGCTTCAAACCCCGGCACGAGGCGCTTGTAGCTGTTCGTCGTGGGGTTGCACAGCGCGCACAGCGCCCGCGCGTGCTTCAATATCCCACCGATCGCGTACAGGCCCATGTCGCTCAGGCCCGCATACTTGTTGCCCGCAAAAAGCGGTTTATCCCCTTTCCAGAGGCTGAAGTGCACGTGCATGCCACTGCCGTTGTCACCGAAGAGCGGCTTGGGCATAAACGTGACGACCTTGCCATGCTTGGCTGCGACGTTCTTGGTGACGTACTTGTAGTACATCACGTTGTCCGCCATCGTCAGCAGGTCCTGGTAGCGCATGTCGATCTCGCACTGCCCACCGGTCGCGACCTCATGGTGGTGCGCCTCGACGGGAATGCCCAGCTCGACGAGCGTCGCGACCATCTCGCTGCGCAAGTTCTGCATCCGATCCATCGGCGGGGTCGGGAAATACCCCTCCTTCTGCCGCACCTGGTACCCGCGATTGTCCGGCCCTTCATTCCCGCGATTCCATATCCCCTCGGCACTGCCCACGCTGTACTTGCCATAGTTGATCCCCTGGTCGTAGAACGCGTGATCGAAGACAAAGAACTCCAGCTCCGGGCCAAACATCGCTGTGTCGGCGATCTTCGATTTCTCCAGAAAGGTAACCGCCTTTCGCGCGATGCTGCGCGGGTCGCGCGAGTATTCCTTCTTCGTGATCGGGTCGCGCACGTCGCAGATCAGCGACACCGTCGGGTGCTGCAAAAACGGATCGACTTTCGCCGTGTCCGCCACCGGCACGAGCAGCATGTCGCTCTCGTTAATCGCCTGCCACCCGCGAATGCTGCTGCCGTCGAAACCGAACCCATGGTCGAAACTTTCCAGCGTCAATTCCGAGACCGGACACGTCGTGTGCTGCCACAGCCCGGGAAAATCCATGAAGCGAAGGTCGATGAACTGAATGTTCTTCGTCTCGCACAGCTTGAGCACGTCGCGCGGGGTCAGCATGGCCTCTCCGATAAATGGGTCAGCCCTATGCTAACGCCAACAGCACTGGAACTGAACGGCAGGCCAACGGGTTTCATCCTATTCCAACCGGCGGTAGATTGAATGGATGCCGATCGTTGGTCACGGAATCGATATTGTTGAGACATCCCGCATCAAGCGGATGGTCGAGCAGCACGCGGAGCATTTTCTCAACCGCGTCTTCACGCCCGGTGAACAGGCTTATGCCGCCCGCAACCCCAAGCGCATGTACGAACACCTCGCCGGGCGCTTCGCCGCCAAGGAAGCAGTGCTGAAAGTCCTCGGCACGGGTTGGCGTGGTGGGATCGCGTGGACGGACATTGAAGTGCTCAAAGAGGTCAGTGGCCAACCGAAGATCGCGCTGACCGGTGAGTGCGCCCGCATTGCGATGGAACAGGACATCCACCGCTGGCACATCAGCATCAGCCACATCGAAACCCACGCGACTGCCAGCGCCATCGGGTTGCGACCCGAGCGGCCGGGGACTTAAGTGGAATAGGCCCTTGGGACGCCGGTCCGCAGACCACCAACCACTTACTGATGCTGATGCCCACCCGGCCCGTGCACGTGCCCGTGCTGCAGTTCTCCTTCCGTCGCAAGTCGCACGTCAACCACCTTTACGTCGAAGTTCAGCGTCTGCCCCGCCAGTGGGTGGTTCGCGTCGATGGTCACGTTCGTCTCATCCACCGCCACCACGGTCACCACCTGCGGGCCTTGCGGCGTCTGGGACTGAAACTGCTGACCGACTTTGATCTCCGTCGCGCCCGCAAACTTGTCACGAGGCACCGGCTGCACCAATTCCCCGCGCCGTTCCCCATACGCATCCCCCGCCGCAATCTTGATCTTGAATGCTTCACCCAGATGCCTGCCATCCAGCCCCTTCTCCATCCCCGGAATCAGCCCGCCCACCCCATGCAAATAGACCAACGGCGACGCCCCCTTCGACGTGTCGAGCACCTCGCCAGCGTCACTGGTCAACGTGTAGTCGATCGACACAACAGTGTTCTTCACAATCTGCATGGCGCGTCCTCTTTAGGGCCCGCCGCAGCATAGGCGACGCGATTTCTGCTGTCGAATGATTGGATCGAAAAGCCGAACGATGCCGTAGAACTGAAGAGGCACGCGTCCCATCACTCAACCTGACACCGTTCAACCCGTCCCTCCCCTCTCCTGAATCCCTCGCAACGGCGAAATAAAACATTTCGACGCCCTCTTTCCCTTAACGTCATTGGCAGCGAACCATTACGTTTCCCAAGCCCTCTCAGAACCGACCTGAAACCGACATACAAACGACATACAAACGACCGAAAACGACACGAACCGACGGCCACCCATACGACCCGCTTTCACCTGGCCCCTAACCACCGCCAACAACCGCGCGCGACCTCCCTCGCGCTTTCTTCGCGAAACACCCGCGTATTCAATTGCCAAAGAACAACGCAGACGGCCCTCGCCATCCACAAGTACAACCTTCCCCACTCTTACCGAACCCAGTGCGCGCCCCATCGTCCCTGCGCGCATTTCCGACCAACGGCCCTCAATTTTGTCGAAGAATTGGACGAGGAATCTTTTCGAACCTTACGAAATCCACTGCGCGCCAGCGTGCTCCCCTGCCCGCCTATCAGTACTGATACCCCCATTCCGCCCGTTCGCCGCCCGGCGCGAGCACCGCTACCGCTACCGCTCCGCCTACATCCGTCTACACATTTGCATTGCACCCTTGGTTAAGGCTGGTTAATTTTTTCCCCGACCAATTCTTAATCACGCGGGGTACAGTCCGGGCCACGCGAGGAGGGCAATTGGACCTGTCCTGAATGCCATTCACTTAATCGATTTGCAGACCCCGGAAACCGCATCCTGACTCGATGAACACAGTTGAGCACGCCATTTTTGGGGCTTAAGTGAATGGCATTCGACCTGTCCCGTTATATTCGCTTCGCCAATGCCCGTCTCGACGCTGAATGAACCGCAAATACGCATTCACCCACCCGCCGTACGCATCGACGGTCGTCCTGGCCATCCCCTTCCGCCGACAAACCGGCGCGAGTTGTTGGAGGAGTTTCATGGCCCACACATATACCTAACAACAGATTGGCGTGTCAACAAAAATCCAATGAATTGACAGCGTCTCCGGCGGGAACGACGATAAACTCGACCGCGTCATGCTATGTGGCAGCGCCG
>JBBRHE010000261.1:0-4447 GCA_038223165.1 Tepidisphaerales bacterium | reverse complement strand
GTGGCATGGGCTTTCCAGCCCATGTGTGACGTAGAGGTATAAGTCATGGGCTGGAAAGCCCATGCCACGTCAGAGCGACTTCTATCCTCGACCTTCGGTCCTCATCCACGGCGAATCCCCTGCGGGGCCGATGAGGATATCTATCTATGCCACAAGCCATTCGAGTTGAACGCCAGATCGGTGGGCGCACGCTCTCGATCGAGACCGGCTCATACGCCAAGCTCGCCGCCGGGTCCGTCACGGTTCAGTACGGTGACACGGTCGTTTTCGGCGCCGTCGCCACCGCCAACCCGCGCGAGGGCATCGACTTCTTCCCGTTGCAGGTCGACTACCGTGAGCGCCGCGCCGCTGCGGGCAAGTTCCCCGGCGGGTTCCTGAAGCGAGAAGGCCGCCCGACGACCAAGGAAATCCTGACCGCCCGTCTGATCGACCGCCCGCTGCGCCCGTTGTTCCCCAAGGGGTTCATCGACGAAGTGCAGATTCAGCTGAACGTGCTTGCGTTCGACGGTGAGAACGACCCCGACATTCTCGCTGGCATCGCCGCCAGCGCGTGTGTCGCGATCAGTGAGATCCCCTTCATCACCCCGACCGCCCACGTGCGCGTTGGGCGCATCGAGGGCAAGCTCGTCATCCAGCCGACGATTGAGCAGGTCGAGTACAGCGACATGGACCTCGTCGTCGCCGGCACGAAGCACTTCGTGAACATGATCGAAGTGGGCAGCCGCGAAGTGGAAGAGGACGACGTTGCCGACGCGATCGAGTTCGGTCACAAGCACGTGGTCGAGATCGCTAAGCTGATTGAAGAATTGCAAAAGAAAGTCGGCGTCGAGAAAGCCCCGAACAAGTATGCCGTCGACGGCAGCATGGCCGAGGCCGTTCGCGCCAAGGTCTACGACAAGGTTCGCGAGGTGAAGGGCAAGGCCGGCAAAGCCGACCGCTCCGACGCGGTTGAGAAGATCAAGGCCGAGCTCATCGCGGAGATGGCGCCGGCCATCACCGATGCCAACGCTTCCTATAACGCCATCGTCGCCCAGAAACTGCAGGCCAAGAAGGTCCGCGTCGCGTTTGGTGAAGTGGAAGAAGCCATCACGCGCGAAGCGATCCTCGCGGGCGTCCGGCCGGATGGTCGTGGCTTCAACGACATCCGTCCGATCTCGTGCGAAGTCGGTGTGCTGCCCCGTGTGCACGGTTCGGCTGTGTTCACGCGTGGTGAAACGCAGGCAATGTGCACCGTCACCCTTGGCACGTCTTCGGACGAGCAGATGGTCGACGGGCTCATTCCCGAGTACAGCCAGAAGTTCATGCTGCACTACAACTTCCCGAGCTTTTCCGTCGGTGAAGTGCGGCCGATCCGTGGGCCGGGACGTCGCGAGATCGGTCACGGCGCCTTGGCCGAGCGCAGCCTGATCGCGGTCCTGCCACCGATCGATGTGTTCCCCTACACCGTGCGCGTCATCAGCGACATTCTCGAAAGCAACGGTTCGTCGTCGATGGCCTCGTCGTGTGGTGGCACGCTCGCCCTCATGGACGCCGGCGTCCCGATCACCAAGCCCGTCGCGGGCATCTCGGTCGGCCTCGTTCAGGAAGGTGACAAGTACGAGCTGTTGACCGACATCATTGGTGAGGAAGACCACTTCGGTGACATGGACTTCAAGGTCTGCGGCACGACCGACGGCATCACCGCGATCCAGCTCGACATCAAGACCGAAGGCATCACCCACAAGATCATTCGCGACACCCTTCACCGCGCGAAAGCCGCCCGGTTGAAGATCCTCGACGTGATGGCCAAGGCGTTGCCCGAGCCGCGCAAGGAGATCAGCAAGTGGGCCCCGCGCCTGCTGACGATCAAGATCGACCCACAGAAAATCGGCAAGATCATCGGGCCCGGTGGCAAGAACATTAAGGCGCTTCAGGAGTCGACCGGTGCCAACGTCGATATCGAGGACGACGGCACGGTCTACATCTCGTCGGTCGATGGCGCCGGCGCCGAGAAGTGCCGCGACATCATCGAAGCGATGACCGCAGAGGTGAAGATCGGCAAGATCTACACGGGCACGGTCGTCAGCATCAAGGACTTCGGCGCGTTCGTCGAGATCGCTCCGGAGACCGATGGCCTGTGCCACGTCTCGGAACTGTCTGACAAGTACGTCGACCGCGTGATGGACATCGTGCAGCAGGGGCAGGAGATTAAGGTCAAGGTGCTGCTGATCGACGACCAGGGCCGCATCAAGCTCAGCCGCAAGGCTGCAATGATCGAACTGGGTGAATCTGACCCCGACCCCGTCGGCGCCCCCCGCGAACAAGGGGGTGACGAAGGTGGCCACGGTGGTGGTGGTGACCGCGGTGGTCGAGGTGGCGACCGCGGGGGGCGCGGTGGTGGTCGTGGCCCAAGGCGCGATTAACGCTTCTCGCGCGGCCGCGCCGTTTCAGTGGCCCTGCGACTTGCCAAGGCAGAAATGAACAAGGAGGACGTCATTCGACGTCCTCCTTTTTTGTTTTTCCTTCATGGGCAATTGCTATGATAGAAACCGCCTTACCGGACAGCTCGCAAGAGTGTAAAAGAACAGATCAAACATGCCATTGACGCTCTCCCCGACGATTTCACCTTGAAAGATTCGCGAAGTGATCGTTCATCGGTATCGCATTACTATCGAATCGAATTGCAGCGTATTGTGATCGGCGCGGTCCTGCATGGCGCGCGTTTATTGCGGAACGCCATCGGCGATCGACCCGTTTGATCGGACGCTCTTTCTCACTTCAACCACCCCGTCTCCCGGCACCACTTCACGTATTTCGCGATCCCCTTGGTCAGTGGGGTCTGCGGGTCGTAACCCAGCAACGATTTCGCCCGGCTGATGTCGGCGATGTAGCGCGTGACCTCGCCGGTCAGTGGCTTTTCGTACGTGGCGATCGCGTCGCGGCCCACTGCGGTTTCGATCAGGTTGACGAGGTCGAACAGCGTCTGGCCCTGGCCGTAGGCGAGGTTGATGGTTTGGTTGACGACCTTGCGAGCCGCCAGCGCGTCGATGCCTGCGGTCAAACCACTGACGCAGTCGTCCACGTACGTGAAGTCCAGCATCTTTTCCCGGCCATACACCGTGATCGGTTCACCGGTAGCGATCTTTTTCACAAACAGGGGAATCACTCGCTCCATGCGGTCCAGGTCGTTGTCGTATCGGCCGTAGACATTGCTGAAGCGGAAGACGAGCGTCGGCAGGCCGTAACACTTGGCGTAGCTGTAGACGAAAGCCTCGCCACCGATCTTGCTGGCGCTGTACGGTGACTCTGCGACGACGAAGTCGGCCATCGACTCATCGGTGATGTGCCGTTTCACATCGCCATACACCTCGCGACTCGAACCGAAGATGATCGGCGTCCCCTGCTGTCGCGCCAGTTCCAACGCCGCAAACGTCATCTCGACATTCTCGAGCGACTTCTGCGGCTCCTTAACCAACTGGTGAACTTTCGCCCAGGCCGCCAGGTGAACGATGACGTCGGGTTTGGTGCCAGCCGATATCGCGCGTCCACTGCGGGCAGCGTCGACGAGGTCGATGATGCCGGTGTTGAACTTGTCTGTCCAGGCGTTGGTGCGCTTGTCGAGCCCGATCACCGTGTCCCCGCGGGCCAGCAAGGCCAACGCGAGGTTCGTGCCGATCTGTCCCGACGAGCCCGTAATCAAGACATTCATCAGGGACCATCGTGAGGCATGGAGGCAAGATGGTCAAATGCCATCACTTTGCGGGCTTGGGAAGCGCGATCATCGCACGGATTTCCGTGGCGATTGGTGAATCGGGGTTACGTTTGAGCGCGTCTTTAAGGATGGCGCTGGCTTTGTCTCGCTGTTCCAACAGTTGCAGCCGTTTCGCCTCGGCTAGTGCCCTGGGGGAATCGTCGAACGTCGCGGTGACGCCTTTCAGTTTCCCCATCTTGATGTCGATCGTCGCGATCGCCCGACAGCCATCCTCACGCTGCATGATCACGCGCGGTGCCTGCTTCTCGACTGCCTCGAACGTGATCGCCCCACTGCCGGCGGCCACCTTCAGCGCCTCGGCCAGCAGGGACGGGGGCAACCAGTCTTCATCGGTGACGGGAATCTCCAGCTTCTTCGACGCCGCACCCTGGCGGAACGCACCGAAGTCCTTGATGTCCTGTTTCCGCACGATCGCCCGGCCCCAGAAGCTCGCGATCGTCGCGACCGTCGCGCGGTCGTAGACGTCCGACGCGGGGTTCTCGGGAAGTTTCATCCAGTAGTCGCGCCATTTCTTCTCAAAGCCCGCCGAGTCACCAAACGACTGTTCCCACGCCTTGGCCGCCCCACGACCCGAGCCGACGAGCGTCATGAACCCATTGAACGCCTTGCGATACCGCCCGTCCTCGGCGTGCACGAGGAAGTGCACCATCGACCACGCCTGGTCGTAGTTCTGAATCGACAAATTCCCGTTCCACT
>JBBRHE010000260.1:0-4489 GCA_038223165.1 Tepidisphaerales bacterium | reverse complement strand
GCCAGGGCTACTTCATCCACCCCGCCGGTGAGCAACGTCTGATAACGGGCAGCCTGTTTGTCGTCCGCCTGGGCACACCGCAGGATTACGGCACCGTGCCCGAGCATCGCCGTTGGCACAACATCTGGGCCCACTTCGTCCCGCGAGCCGGCATGCTCGACTGGATGGACTGGCCGACCCTTTCGCATGGCCTGATGTTCCTGCAACTTCCCACCAACCTGCAGCCAGACGTGCTCGCGCAGTTGCGCGAGATGCGCCGTTTCAATCACCGCAGCGTCGGTCGTCGGATGGAACTTGGACTGAACGCACTGGAGCGCGCGCTGCTTTACGCCGACGAGTGCAACCCGCGCTCGGGTCTGGCGCGGCTCGACCCGCGCATTCAGCGGTCCATCGATCACCTGCTCGCTCATCTGACCGACCTCCCTTCTCTCGAAGCGCTCGCAGCCGTCGCCGGCCTGTCGCGCTCGCGATTTGCCAAGCTGTTTGAGGAACAGGTTGCCGAGACCCCCGGCCAATTTCTCGAACAGCACCGTTTGTTGCGCGTCAAACGGTTGCTGGAATACACCAGCCAAACCCTGCAGGACATCGCCGAACAGATGGGCTTTTCCAGCCCGTTCTACCTGTCGCTTCGCTTCAAGCATCGCTTCGGTCTAAGTCCGCGCGACTACCGCCAGCGTTACGTCGAACGCAAGGCAACGTGATCGGTGCTCATCGCGCCAGATCCGCCTGCCCCACCTGCAGTTTAGCAGTCGCGAAGTACCGACCTTGCGAACGCACGACGCTCACCGCGACACCGTAGGCCTTTGACAGCTTCCCCTCCACCAACACCTCCTCGGGTGGACCGTCCGCGACGATCAGCCCCTGCGACATCAACACCACCTGCGACGTAGTCGTCGGCAGTTCTTCCAGGTGATGCGTCGTCAGCACGATCGTCAGCTCCTTGTCCCGCTCGTGCAGTGACGCGATCGTCGCCAGCACCTGTTCCCGGCCGACGAGGTCCAACCCCGCGGTCGGTTCGTCCAGCAGCAGCAACCGCGGTCGAACGACCAACGCGCGCGCGATCAGGCATCGCATCTTCTCACCCATGCTCAGCGTCGCGAACGCGTGGTCGGCAACGTGGGCCAGGCCCACCCGCGTCAGTTCCATCGTCGCGGCGTTGCGCATGACGGCGGTCACCGGGTCGAATAGCCATGCCGTCCCGAAGTACCCCGTCAGCACGACCTCGACCGCCGTCGCTTCGGGGGCCGGTTCACCGTCCCCGGTCGACTGCACCAGCCGGATCGATCGTCGCAGTGTCGGAACGTCCACTTCACCAAGCGTTTCACCAAGGACGTGCGTCGTCCCGCGCGATGCCCACAGGTATCCGCTAGCAATGCGCATCAGCGTACTCTTGCCGCAGCCGTTGGGCCCAAGCAGCGCCGCGCAAGCACCGACTGGAATCGTGAGGGTGACTCCGTCAATAATCCAACGTTCACCGCGCAGCACACGGACGTCGTTCAGGTGGATCGCTGGTTGTGACACGTTCATGTTTGCGTTAGCCTCGCCGGCCCGTTTAACAGAGGTACATCCATGGTCGCTACCGCCGCTACTCGTACGTTTGTCCCGACGAATCTCGATCCATCCGATTTCGCGCAGCTCGACCCGTTGTACCAGAAGCTGCTGAGCCGCCCCATCGCCACGCCCGTCGAGGCCGAGAAGTGGTTGGCTGACTTCTCCGAGCTGACCGCCGTCGTCGACGAATACGGCAGTCGTCGCTACATCGACAAGTCCTGTCACACCGACGACACCGACATCGAGAAACGCTACATGCAGTTCGTCGAAGACGTCGAGCCGAAGATCAAACCCGTCTACTTCCAGCTCCAGCGGAAGTTCCTTGAATCGGCCGGCGCCAAGGGGCTGACCGACCAGCGCCACTTTATCCTCCAGCGCAAGTGGAAGGCGGACGTCGAGCTGTTCCGCGCCGAGAACGTGGCGATCGAGACCGACGTCACCAAGACCGTCAACGAGTACGACAAGATCAGTGGCGCGATGATGGTCACCTTCCGCGGTCAAGAATACACGATGCAGCAGTTGGGCCGGTTCCTCGAAGAACCCGACCGCGCCACGCGCGAGGAGGCCTGGCGCATCAGCAGCGAACGGCGCCTGCGCGACAAGGAGGCCATCGAGGCAATCTTCGACCGTCTGCTGCCGATGCGCGCGACCATCGCGAAGAACGCCGACATGGCCGACTACCGCGCCTACACATGGAAGGCCTACAAGCGGTTCGACTACACGCCCGAAGACTGCCTGAAGTTCGCCGATGCGATCGTCGAGGCGTGCGTGCCGGTGGTCGCCAAGCTCGACGAGCAGCGCAAGCGCGACCTGAAAGTCGACACACTGCGCCCGTGGGACCTGGGCGTCGACCCACTCAATCGCCAACCACTTCGCCCGTTCTCGGCCGACTCTGCCGGTGACCTGGTTACCAAGACGCGCACGATCTTCGATCGGCTGTCGACCGACCTCTCGATCGACTTTGACCAGTTGCACACGAACAACAACCTCGACCTGCAGAGTCGCAAGGGCAAGCAGCCGGGTGGCTACCAGATCTCGCTGGAAGAATCGAAGCAACCCTTCATCTTCATGAACGCCGCCGGCATGCAGCGGGACGTCGAGACGCTGCTGCACGAAGGGGGGCATGCGTTTCATCACCTCGCTGCGTCGCGCGTCGAGCCACTTGTCTTCCTGCGCAGCGCGCCGATGGAGTTCTGCGAGGTCGCGAGCATGTCGATGGAACTGCTGGGCAGCGAGCACTTCGACGTCTTCTACAACGACGCCGACGCCGCCCGCGCCCGGCGGACAATGATCGAAGGCATCATCCGCTTCTTCCCCTGGATGGCGACGATCGACACGTTCCAGCACTGGATCTACACGCACCCCGGTCACACGTCCGCCGAGCGCACAGCCGAGTGGTTGCGCATCCTGAAGCGGTTTGGCAGTGGTGTGATCGACTGGAGCGGCTTCGACGACGTCCGCGCCAGCCAATGGCAACGCCAGCTTCACCTGTTCCACGCGCCGTTCTACTACATCGAGTACGGCATCGCGCAACTGGGCGCGCTGCAGCTCTGGATGAAGAGCAAGGAAGACACCCAACGCGCCCTGACCAACTACCGTGCGGGTTTGGCGCTCGGTGGCACGCGCCCGTTGCCCGAACTGTTTAAGGCCGCCGGCATTTCGTTCGACTTCTCGGCCAAGACACTCGTGCCGTTGATCAAGGCGCTCAGCAACGAACTGGATACACTGCCGGTATGAGGTAGCGAGCGGCACGCTCTTCCCTGCCCGTACCACGGGCGGCCCGAGCGTGTCTTTGCTTCGGTGCAGAAGCCATGGACGGGTTGCCCCTGGTACGTCAATGCAAGGCGGCCTCTCGTGCCTCACCGGGGATGTCGCAACTACAGACCTCCTCGTACGCAACATGCGACGCACCTTCCGGTATAACTCCCACACCTTTCTTGGAGGACCACAGCTATGCGCACACTCATCGACTACGCCCCGTTCTATGACGCTTCCAAATTCTGGATCGAACGCGACCGTTGGCCGGCCAAGTGGATCAACCACTCGCAGGCGGACGGGACGAGCGCCGTGGTGCTGGCGTTCAAGCGGACGTTCAGCGTCGACAAGCCAACCACTGTCCGCGTCCACGTCGCCGCCGACGAGCGCTACGAGCTGTTCCTCGACGGGCAGCGCATCGGGCGCGGGCCCGAGCGTGGTGATCGGTTCAACTGGTTCTTCGAGACCTACGACCTGGTCTTCCAGCCCGGTGAGCACACGCTCGTCGCGCGCACGTGGTGGTTGAGCACGTTCGGTCCGTCGCCGATGGCGCAGATCACTGTGCGGTCGGGCTTCATCCTCGCTGCCGAGGGAGGTGAACCGATGCGCGACCTGCTCGCGACCGGTTACGCACCGTGGGAAACGCTTCGCATGGGTGGCTATCGCTGGGTGCCACCGGGCGTGACGTGGGGCACGGGTTGCAAGGTCCACCTGATCGCCCGTGACTTCCCGTTCGGATACGAGCGCGGTGAAGGGCCCGGCTGGGTGCAGCCCACGTCGATCGATTTCGGGTACGGCCCCGGTCAACTCATTGACCAGCCCAACCTCTGGTCGCTTAAGCCCGCGACCTTGCCCGCGATGTTCGAGCGCGAGCTGCGCGTCGGCGTCGCGAGGCACGTGCAGGCCATCACCGAGGTGCGCGACGACGAACAGGTCGTCCTGGCTGCCGACCACATCGCGCCCGAGGCCGACGCATGGAACGCCATGCTGCGCGGTGACGCGCCCATCGTCATCCCACCCAACACGCTTCGCAGGGTCATTATTGACCTGGCCGAGTATTACTGTGCCTACACCGACCTCGTCACCAGTGGTGGCAACGGCTCGATGGTCCGCTCGTGGTGGGCCGAGTCGCTGTTCGAAGCCGGCAGTGAGCGCGTCAAAGCGATGTACAACACGCGCGTCA
>JBBRHE010000259.1:0-4532 GCA_038223165.1 Tepidisphaerales bacterium | reverse complement strand
ACGGCGTCTCCCTCGACTTCGCCCAAGGTAAACAGAACCGCGTCACCCTAAGCTGGAGCCAAGTACAAAGCGGCCACCTCAAGCGCGAAGGCGGCTTCGAAGGCGATCGCCACTTCGTAAAAGAATGGATCGTCGTGACCTAACGCCGGGTCAGTCTACGTGCTCTACCCATCCTGTATTTGCGTAAGCGTTACATGAACCGCATCTGTCTTTTCGCTGGTGGACCTTTGTAGTCTGTCCGTAATGAACACATTGAATCGTTCGCGGTAGACTCTGCCCGGGCGCAGTGGGCGACGTTATTGAAGAGCATCGTGGCAGCGGGTTGGTGGTGGCAGCGTTCTCCCGGGAACGATTGCTCGCGGTCTCTTCGTTTTATGGCTGGCGGCGGAGGTTGGAATCGCCGCAGGCCGGGGCGGGGTTTGTCAAACTGAAGGGGGTGGCAGGCTCCGGAGGCGCTCGGGGTGCCGGTGGTGTTGCACCCGTGGCGGTCGCCGGGGGCGTCCATTCTGCGGGCGTGAGGATCGAACTGGCCGGGGGCAGGCACCCGGTGACCGGGGCGATCAACTACGTGCTGAACCAGTGGAAACCACTGACCGAATTCCTTAGCGACGGGGCGATTGCCATCCACAACAACATCGCCGAGCAGGAGATAAAACGGATCGCGCTGAACCGCAAAAACAGTCTGTTCGTCGGCAACGCCCGCGGCGGAGAAACCGCCGCGATCCTCAGCAGCTTCACCAGCACCTGCCGCAGGCTCGGCCTTAGCCCGCAGGTTTACTTCACGCAACTGCTGACGAATTTGCCGACCACCCCGATGAGCCGACTCGACAAGTGGTTGCCAGACCAATGGCAACCGCCGACGCGCGGGATGTAGTTCATCTTGCGGACACGATGATGTCGTGCGGGAAGGTCTTCACCTCGACCGTTCCGAAGCCCGCATCGGCTAGACCAAATTCCCCAGCCATACCGATCCAGTCCACCAGGCAAGCAAAGATTACGAGTTTGCGACGATCGAGCACCTGCAGTACCTCGCCACGCTGGCCGGCGCCAGTGAGCCCCGGGCGCTCGCGGAGCAACTGACGATGCTCATCGGTGGCGCGATCTCGTATCGCCACCTGACCAAAGGCCCGCGTTCGGTTGATATCGCCAGGCACCTCGGCGTGATTCTGCTGGACACCTACCTACCGGCCGTGCAGTCCCCCGTCGAGCGCGCTGCGCGCGGTCGAACGCCGATCGTCGCCAAGGTATGATCGCGATCAGTCCTTCACAATTTTCCCACCCGATTCCTGCCAGCCACTGAAACCACCATCCATCGACAGGACGTTGGTGTAGCCCATCTTGGCGAGGTTGACGGCTGTCAACGCGGAACGGAAGCCACCGCCGCAGTAGAGGACGATGGTGTCATCGACGTTGGGAATGGTCTTTTCGATGTCGCGTTCGATGATGCCCTTGCCCAAGTGCTTGGCGCCCGGCAAATGGCCGGCGGCCCACTCGCTCTCCTCGCGCACGTCGACGAGATGAAACGGCTCGCCGGCAGCGAGCCTGGCCTTGACGTCAACGACGTTCGTTTCCTTGACAGCCTGCTTGGCTTCCTGAGACAGCTTGAGAAAACGAGGGGAATGCGACTTAGCCATGGCGTTGGTTCTCCGGGAAAAGGAACGACGCGTTGTACCGAAGGGACTGGGGCCCGACAAGCCCGGACGGAATGTTCGTCGAACCGTTCGGGCGCGACCTACGCCGCAGCGGTGCGCTGACGGCGAAGTTCGTCCCGCTGCAGCGCGGCCAACAGTCGATCCTGTGCATTTTGGAATCGGCGAGCGAGCGCTTCACTCAGTGCCGGTTGAAACTGAAGGCCGATGCGGCATTCCTCTTCGCGGATTGCATTGACGTAGATGACGCGCACCTCACAGACGAGTGCGGCTGCGTCATCATCGTCGATGTTATGTTTCGCACTCCGAACGGTCGGTAGTTCGAGGTGGACGCGGTCCCCTTCGTGAAGCAGGCATGTCGACGGCACGATGGCGCTCAAGCCACCCCGTCCCATGTCGATCACCGTCATCGGCAACCGCCGGCTCGGCAGCACGCGGTCGCGCAACCGCCCATGCAGGTCCATCCGCCAAGCTTTGGCGCTCAACCGATCGGCGGTGACGCGAAAGCCTTCGCGGCGATCCTGACCTCGACCCGGATTTGCATTGCCAACGGATTTTCTCAATGGGACACCTATACGAAAGCCCCAATGCGTCATCGGTCGAACCGCAGGCAGAACTGCTGCGGTCCAGAATGTTTGATGCGTCCGGATAACTCGCACGATTTGCCCGCGCGGTCTGCGTTCGCGAGTGAAATGTGAGTGAAGCCCGCTGGCCAGCTTTACGCCGCTTGTGCGCCACGGATCTTACGGATCTCGGCCCGTTGCAGGTCGGCCAGGATGCGGTCCAGACCTTTTTCGACCCGGCGGGTTATTGATTCGGTCAACGCCGGGCGGAATTCGATACCCACGCGCAGTTCGTCCGTCTCCAGTGCCCGCAGGTACGTGACGCGACCCTCGAGCAGGATCACGTCTTCACTGTCAGCCGACGGCACTTCCAGGCGAATGCGATCACCGAGTTTGACCGGTGCATGCGAGCTCACCTGCTCGGCAGCGAATAGCGCACCGGTCCCACCGCGACCAAGGTCGATCGTCGTCAACGAGATGCGTCGGCTGGGAAGTGGGCGGTCGATCAACCGCTCGTGAGCTTCCATCCGCCACGCCTTGACGTTCAATGTAGGCGCCGGCACGCGAAACGACTTACGCCGGTTCGCAGCGGCCGCGATGCGGGCCTGGGCTTCGAGGTCTGCGGAATTAGTACGATCATCTTGGGCCATAGACGACTCCCGTCATCGAAACCCATCGGCACATCGGGACAGGAAACTGAGACGAATCCTCGTCAATGAACCGGATGGACTACGTCCGAGAACCACGGGCCCACACCGACAACGATGATGTCCCCCGCCCGCCCCGCCGGTACAATGCAGCTGAACATGACCATGCTGCACGAAATCCTCGAATTCAACCGCACGTTCGTTGAACGTCGGGAGTATGAACCCCTGCTGACGAATCGGTTCCCCGACAAACGCCTGGTCGTCGTCGGCTGCATGGACACGCGGCTGGTCGAGCTGCTGCCGCGCGCAATGAACGTGCGCAACGGCGACGCGAAGCTGATCAAGGTCGCCGGCGCGGTCGTCGCCCACCCGTACGGCAGCGTGATGCGCAGCATTCTGCTGGCCGTCTTCACGCTGGGCGCTGATGAAGTGATGATCGTCGGTCACCACGGTTGCGGCCTGACGGGCCTCAGTCGCGACCGATTCCTCGAAAGCGCCCGGGGGCGCGGTGTGACGGAAGAAACCTTCGAACAGATCCGCTCCAGTGGCGTCGACCTCGACCGCTGGATGACCGGCTTCCAAACCCCCGAATCCGGCGTCCGTGAAAGCGTGGCGCTGGTCCAACGCCACCCTCTTATGCCCGCGAGTGTGCCAGTACACGGATTGATGATGCACCCGGAGACGGGGCAGTTGGATGTGTTGGTGGATGGATACGTGGCTACGATGCGTGCTTGAACCAGCCGTTGCTTTAGTGCGGCACGCGTGGCTTCATTTCTGCGTATGTGTTCGACGTGCGACTTCGGAAGTGTCCGCATTCACAACTGAATTGAGATTGCGCGAATACGGTATCGGTAGGCATCGCGTTGGTGAGGATCGCGACGATGTCAACGGTGTGATGCGTGTCGTCGATTGTGTAGATGATGTGCCAATCAGCGACGCGGATACGCCAGTCGTTTGCGCTTCCGGTTAACTTCAGACACCCTGCCGGCCGGGGACGTCCGGCTAGCTTTTCGATTGCCCTTAATACGCAACGCGCGATCGGCGGGTCGAGCTTATCAAGCTCCTTACCCGCTGATCGCGCGAAAGTGATGTCGTATTCAGGCATGATTTTTGGACGACCGCTTCGCCAAACGCTTACGGATCGTACCGATCGCTTCACGTGGCTCACGCCGACGTGATTCGACCAGCAACCGATCGTAGACGTCCTCCCAAAGCCGTCGGTGGGTCTTCAGATCCAGCATGACACCGGTCCGATTGCCCACTTCGTCAGTCACGTAGCTCACGCCCTTCATCTTGCCTCCAGACAAGCCGGACCTTAATCCAGGTTCATGCTCATCAGGAACTGTGCGTTGCTCGGAACCTTTTCCAGGCGGCCCTTGAGCAGTTCAACTGCTTCCACCGGGTTCATGTCGCTCAGGACGCGACGGAGGCGGAAGACCAGTTCCATCTCCTTCTTATCCAGCAGCAACTCCTCGCGGCGGGTGCCCGAGCTGTTGATGTCGATCGCGGGGTACGTGCGGCGGTCGACCAGGCGGCGGTCCAGGTGCAGTTCGGCGTTGCCGGTGCCCTTGAACTCTTCGAAGATGACTTCGTCCATCTTGCTGCCGGTGTCGATCAGGGCGGTGGCCAGGATGGTCAGCGAGCCACCCTCTTCGATGTTACGGGCGGCACCG
>JBBRHE010000258.1:0-4541 GCA_038223165.1 Tepidisphaerales bacterium | reverse complement strand
CGGCGAGCCGGGGCGAAAGCTGCTCTGCATGGTTTCAAGTTGGGGAAGGAGCCGGAATGATCAGGTGGCGCTTCCGCTATGCTGCAATTGAATTGGATTCCACATATTCAATTCGCCCCATTTGCTTCGCCGGTAGCGACGGGCCGACTTCGATTGTTTCTACAATCTGCCGGCTGACTTCGTATTTCCCTGCAATCGTGGGCGGGGTTAAATTGACTTGTTCTAACCAACGGTCGCGCAGCTCTCGCGCTGCCGCGACCAGACTCGGAGCTTTCTTGGTTTCACCTTTGGCTCACGTTTCATGACCAAGTCGCTTCCATCATCACCCCGTCGGCGACGCCAGGTGCTAGTCGAAGCCCTCCACAGGGTCGAATCCTTCCTCGGCTTATTGGGCACTTGGTTCTTCGGGATGATGTCGGGCTTCGCGCTCGTTGTCATCGCCATCGACGAAGGCTATGCCCAGCGTCAGCACGCGCTCGCTGCCGGCCCCCTTTTTCGCGACGGATTAGTCGTCGCCACCCTGCTCCTGCTGCTGACCATTCACATCCCATTGTTCGCCGCGACGTGGCGGGCGTTCACGGCCCTCGACCCGTTCGCCCTCGCGGCCGCTCGCTATTACGGCCGCTGGACCCTACCGATGCGGCCGATCGCGGCGGGGTGGTGGCTCGCCCATTTCGCGTTCATCAGCTTCGGCGCCATAATGCTCGAAGTCGGCCCTCACGCCTCGTCGCGCGTAGTCGATGACGCGGCCGCCGTCGGTCGAGCGCTGCCGCTGGGCGCGATCATCCCCATGGTCTTCGTGATGACGCTCGCCAACAACGCGTTCCTCCTGCTGGCCGTGGGATCGATCACCCAGCGACCCACGGTGCTCCGCGCGGTCTGGCGGATGAGGTTGTTAATCGACCTGATCCTCAGCCTACTGCCGCTCGCGTTCGCGCGCTGAGGCCAACCATCGTTAGGCCGCCCGCGGCGCAGGCAGACGTCGCACGACGGCCGCAACGTCGTCATCGTCCCGGTCGACAGCTAGCAGAAGTTCTACCTCATACTTCGCCCGCGGCAACGTCAGTACCGCATAAACGTCCCCGGTGTTCACCTGTTCCAACCAACGATCGCGTAGCTCGCGCGCTGCCGACACCAGCCGTGGATCGCACAATCGCTTGACGCGCTCTGCCTTCTGCTTCGGTTCCTTCTTAGGCTTCGCTTCCGGCAACCGCTCGCCTTGTTTAGGGATATCAAACATCAGCCCGTTGCGGCGGATCGGTGCTGGCATCTCGACCGCTTTTGCCTTCTTCACCGCAGCACGTTTCGGCTCGGGCAATGCCTTCGCTTCGCCCGGCACTTCCGGAAAAATCAACGGCTTCGCATCGCTCCAATGCGTCCCCGGCGGGATCGGCAGGACGATCCGATCCTCGCGAATTGACCCGCCCGTCGTCTTGCTCGGGAACCACCACGGCGTCGTCGTGTCGCCTTGCCGAATCCGCTTCTGCCAGAAATTATGCACGCGGCTTTTCTTCTCACTGCCCGCGCGAAACGCCAGCGGCACGAAGCCCATCGCCTCCCAAAACTTGTTCGCTGCAATGTCCTGCGCGCACCAGCAACAATAGGGCGTGAAAAAGGGGACATCACTAATTGTCGGGGAGCGTAAAAGAGTGATGTCCCCTATCGTCCTCTTCACGCATCATGCAAGATGATTCATGATCGCGCTAGCGCGACAAATCGCCGCACTAAAACGCGGGCGCGAACGGCGTGCCGAACGGGATTGGATTTATCCCCTTTTGCCCTCCCCACCGTTCCCATCAATGCGCGAAGAAGACTGCCTGATCGGGTTGCCGGAGGACCTGCAGCATGACGTCACCGAAGACTTTGCGGGTGAGCAGGCTGCGGGCGCTGTCGCCGACGACGATCAGGTCGAACTCCCGGGCGTGTTGAAGCAAAGCGGTGCCGGGGGGGCCGTCGAGCAGAACAGTGTCTGCGTCCACACCCCAGGCGCGGCAGTATTCGGCGGCATCGTTAAGCATGCGTTGCCCGTCGACTCCGTCTTCGCAGACATTGACGATGCGCACGCTCGCGCCGGGGCAGAGGTTCATCTGCACGAATCGCTTCATCGACTTGGCAGACGCGTGCGAGCCGCTGTAGGCGACGATCACTCGTCGAACCGGTCGCGGCATGGTGGCGGTGGAGACGACCGGTCCGATTCGGCCGACGATCATGCGGACCAGCGCGGCCTCGGGATCGGGGCACACATCGGCGTGGAACGTGCCGTGCCTCGGGAAGACAAGCAGATCGTGATACCGCCAGGCGGCGCAGGCCGCGGCGACGAGTTCGGCGTCGCGTTGTTCGACCTCGATCGAGACGTCGCACGACCGGCAGGCCTCGGTCAGTTCCTCGACCGCCTGCTGCGCCTGCAGTTGGAACCCGCTCAGGCGGATGCCTCTCGACACTACATCGGTGACGGCAACCAGTGCCGGGGCGCGATACTGGAGCGTCTCGTCGGCGGCGACCAGCGCGGTTACCCGCGCGCGATGCGCCCGCGCCAGCGAGAGAATTTGATCGACGGCCGCCGCACCGAGGGACGCACCGGGAATAGGGACGAGAATTCGCTTGATCATGATACACCTCCGGTTTGGGCTTCAGGCGCGACTGCGAACGTCGGTTCCCGCCGATCGAGATGGGTCACCAACCGACGGACCACGAGGATGATCGCGCCGGTGAGTACGAGATTGAGCGCGAGACTGAGCATTGCGACGGTGACGATGGGGCCGCCGATGCCGTACGACAGGCTCACGACCAGCACACCGGCGCCGACCTCCCCGCGCGGCCACATGCCGATCGCCACCGCCAGCCGGTCCCGCCAATGCGCCTCGCGCCGGTAACAGAACGCGGGAAACATCTTGCCGATGTTCGAAACCACCGTCACGGCGATCACGTGCAGCCCGATCGCGCCCCACCCCATCGGTGCCTGCGATCCGGTGACGGTAGACGCGTCGGCGAACGCCGCGGCGGCGGCACCGACGAATGGGGGCATGCTCAGGCCCACCAACACCATAAACAGCCCCGAAATGACCATCGACGCACGTCGCTCGGCGGGCCGGTCGAGCATCGCTTCCAGCGCATGCTCCACCTCGATCGCCGACTCCTGCGGTGCCAGCACGCCGGCGTCCGTGTACGCGACGTTTCCGCGGGGGTAGGCGATCATCCCGAGCACGAACGCAGGCAACAGCACTTCAATGTGGATCGGCACGTCCGCGTCGACCCACTTCGAGCCGGCGTAGACGACCTCGCTCGTGCCCGCGATCGCCACCGCATACCCAAGCACCCACGGCCAGGTCACGGGGATACGCACGCGGTGCATCAGCACGTAGCCGGCGACCAATAGCAGCACCATGAGCCCGACGACCGCGCCCAGTTGCCACGCGAGCCCGACCATCAGCATCTTCAGGGGGATCATGAGCAGGACGGTGTCGAGGTCGTCGAAAATCGCCAGGATCCTCGCTTTGCGGAAGACCCACGTCGACGCGAGCCCGGCGGCGGCGAGCATGGTGAAGAGCACGCCCGCGGAGGTCGGTGCCGCAAAGCGCCCGGCCAAAAGCGTTTCGCGCCAGGTCTGGTCGTTGCGCCAGTAGTCCGAAGGAAGCATCACGAACACGAAGTAGAGCGTGACGAACACCCACGGCAGCGCAGCTGCTGAGAACGCGACGAGATAATCCCAGCCGTAGCGCTTCAAGTTCCGTTTGTCGATGTGGAACTCAAAACCAACGTGGATCATGATGAATGCAAGCCCCGTCATCGTCAGCGTCCGCACCACCAGCGCGACCATGCCGGCGCTGTCGCCGAGCATTACCGGCAAAACCTGCGAGAACAGCAGCCCGGCGACGAGAAGAATGGAATAGAGCGCTACCTTCCGCATGGGAACGTTCCGTTAAGAGGCCTAAGGGGGAATCCGCCCGCGCGCACCACCTCAGGCGGTGTGGCGCGGGGCATGCAACCCTTCAGGAAATCAATCGCAATAAGCCAGTCAGGCATGCGAGATCGCTGAAGAAAACCAGACGCGCCGAGGAACACCTCGAGCATCGGTCGGCACAAGGGGGTTTGGAATGTGCATCAACTGATTGCGTGCACAAACGCAATCCAATCGCGTACGCACTGATCACCATTTGACAGGTGAGCAGTGTGGAGAGGTTGGGAAGTGAAATAGAGCATCAAACGCCTCTGGGGTCGCAGGGGGAGATCGGCGTCAACCGACCGCACACCGAGACTGCAGAACGATATTGTAGACGTTGGGCCAACCGACGGTCAACCGCAATCCACCGCGGCGGAAACCGATTTTATCCCCTTTTCGTCCCTCCCCTTTTCATACCTCGTGCCGCTTCTCCTCCTCCCTTAATTTGTCCTGCGCAACTTCAAGTGTTTCCCGTCGAGATCAGATCCAAAAAAGGGGGCATCATGAATGGCATTTGGGGCATCACTCATTAATGATTAATTATTGATGGTAACTGTTTACGTAACTGTTTGCCGTGCCGCGTTGGCCCAGTAGTCTGCGA
>JBBRHE010000257.1:0-4555 GCA_038223165.1 Tepidisphaerales bacterium | reverse complement strand
ACGGCACGCGGGTGAAACTGGTTCAGACCGAAGGCGCTGCGAGGCTTCACACGAAGACGGTCGACGAGATGCTCAAGAACAAAGAAGAGCACCGCCAGATGGCCGCCGCCAGTGACAAGGGGAAGATGACGCGCGATGCTGAGAAGAAGGAACTGGCCAGCGAGTTTGCGCGGTGAGAATCAGGAACCATCGCGCCGGCGACATCACAAACAAATAACGCCAAGAGTCTGACTCTTGGCGTTCTTTGCTGTGGACTCGGCGCTAGCTACCGGTCCGATCAAGCAGACTTCACCGTCGCACGGGATTTTCGGGCCACGCGCGGGCGACCGAACGCGTCGGTTGCGGTCATGACTTTGCTTTGTCGCTTCGGGTTCGTCACCGCGCCAATTGGGATTGGCGATACACCGTTCAGTGGCGCCGCCTTGGCGGCTTCCAGTGCGTGCTCCAATCGCTTCTTGGCATAACCGACGTATTCGTCGCTCTGGTCGATGCCGACGTACTTCCGTCCCGCCAGCGCGGCAGCGACGATCGTCGTGCCACTGCCGTTGAACGGGTCGAGGACGATGTCACCCGGGTTGCTGCTGGCAGCGATGATGCGGTTCAGCACACCGATCGGCATCTGACAGCCATGCCAGCCTTCGCGCTCCTTAAACGTGCCACAGACACGGCTGACGTTCCAAGTCGATTGGGCGGGCGCAAAATACCCCGACTCAGCGGCTTCCTGTGGGCGCAGGTACCACACGTCGTCCGGCAGCTTGCCCTTGGGATTGGCTCGGGCGTCGTTGTACGTCGTCTGACGCGCGCTGGCGACCCGCACTGAATCGGGGTTGAAGGTGAAGTCTTTCTTGTCCTTCGTGAAATACAGGATGTGCGTATGGCTGCGCGCGAACTTGTTCTTGGGCTGCTGGCCGAACGTGTAGTGCCAGATGATCCAGTTGCGCAGGTGGAAACCGACGTCGCGCTTGGCGATGTACGTCAGTTCCGCGGCGAATTCGTCACCGATCGCCAGGTAAAAGCTCCCGCCCGGCTTAAGCGAGCGGTGGACCGCCTTCATCCAGTCGCGGCTGAAGTCGAGGTAGTCCTTGTCGTCGCGCTCGTCGTTGTACCCGTGATAGAGGTACCCAATGTTGAACGGCGGGTCGGCAAAGACCAGGTCGACCCACCCTTCCGGGCCGTCGTTGAGGACTTTGATGCTGTCGCCTTGGATGATCTGGTTAACGTCTGGCATTCCCTTGGCATTATACAGGCTCGGCCTGATCGCGCAAATGCCACCGGGCGCCCGCGACACCGCCGACGTTTTGCCGGACTTGCCTTTAATGGTCTTCAAGCCCTGTTGGAACGCCAATTTGCGGGAATTCATTCGTCGGCCTCAATTTCGCCAAAGAACCCAAACAGGTTGAAATCCGACGGCATCAAGCTGGCTGCAAACGAGCAGAGCGTGATGACAACGAAGAGGATGAACGCGATAGTCAGCATGGTTAAGCCCCTGGTACAAGCGGAGCGCGCGGGTTAGGGAGTAAGCCTTCCCGGCCCTATAATCGGCCGTCTGTGGGCTCGTTCATCAACAGTTCTGTGTTGCGGCTGCTGGATGCCAACTTCAACCGCGCCCGCGAGGCGCTGCGGGTGCTGGAAGACTACGTCCGGTTCATCCGCAACGACGCGGCGTTGAGCGAAGAACTGAAAGTTCTCCGCCACGACCTGAAGGCGGCTGTTTCGGAATACGTCAACGAAGCGATCGGACACCGCGACACGCCTGGCGACGTGGGCACGACCATCGCGACGGCCGGTGAGGCTCAGCGGGCAGGTTTGACAGATGTCGTGATCGCCGCGGGCAAACGACTGGGCGAAGCGCTGCGGTCGATTGAAGAGTATCTGAAAACCGTGGATGCCAATGCCGCTGGGCAAGTCGAGGGCATTCGATATCGGTTTTATGCGACCGAACAGAAGGTCGTGCTGACGCTTCCTCTCTCCGCCGCTTGCGGTTTCGCGGACGTGAAGCTTTACGTCCTCATCACCGAAGCCCAATGCAAAATACCCTGGCTCGATGCCGCCCGCGAGGCAATCGCAGGTGGTGCCGACTGCCTGCAACTTCGCGAGAAGGACCTCGAAAGCGGCGAACTGCTCCACCGGGCCAAGGCGTTCGTGGCGTTGTGCAAGTCACACGATGTAATCAGCATTATCAACGACCGCCCTGACATCGCGGCCCTGACGGACGCGGACGGTGTGCATGTCGGCCAAGGCGACCTGCCCATCACCGAAGTCCGCAAGCTTCTCGGCCGAGACAAGATCGTCGGCGTCAGTACGCACAACATCGAACAAGCGCTCACCGCCGAACGTGCCGGCGCGAACTACATTGGGGTCGGCCCGATCTTCCCCAGCAAGACCAAACCGAGAGACTTCCTGCCGGGACTGGGATTTGCCCGCGCGGCTGCGAAGGAAGTTGGCATTCCCACCGTCGCCATCGCGGGGATCACGCTGGCGAATCTAGATGAGGTGGTAGCGACGGGCGGTCAGGCCATTGCAGTCACCGCCGCGGTCGTCGGCGCATCTGACGTCCGCGCAGCGGCGAAGGCCTTCAAGGAGCGATTGGCCTTTTCGGCGGTGGCACGGACATTCTTGTCTGTGTCTCCCCCCGCTCTCCCCCCGTCTCCGCCTCCGGTAGGACAGGCATTCCTGCCTGTCTCTCCCCCTATCCCCAACGAAGCGGCGGCACAGCCCACCATTCAAGACAAACCCAATCCCCTACCCACCGGGGTATCATACACCCGCCGTCACCTACCCCATTGGGATGTCGGCGTCGCAAGCTATTTTCTCACATTCCGCGTCCAGAAGGGCGAACTTAAACCGGCCGAACGCCAGGTCGTCTTCGACCACATTCTTCGAGGCCATAACCGCTTCTATACCCTCTTCGCCGGGGTCGTGATGCCCGATCATGCACACATGCTGATCCAGCCGATGAACGGGTATTCCGTCGCTCGGATTGCGAAGGGAACGAAGGGCGTTTCTGCGCAGCTTGTTAATGAACTACGCGGGACAGTAGGGCAACTCTGGCAGGATGAAACGTTCGACCGGGTCGTGCGCGACCGCGAGGAGTTCGAGGGCAAATTGAGATACGTTACGATGAACCCGGTGAAGCGGGAGTTGGTGAAGGAACCGTCTGAATATCCCTACCTTTATGTAATTACAAATTGAGGAAATCGGGGGGAGAGCAGGGAGAGAGACAGGCAGGAATGCCTGTCCTACAAAATATGCAAGACAGACGTCACGGATGACCGAACCCGCCACCTCCATCCTCGCCCCGCAATCCTTCCTGGCCCACGCGAAGGTTGTCGGCTCGCTCACGCTCGTCAGCCGATTCGTTGGGTTGGCTCGAGAAGTCGTCTCGGGTCACTACCTTGGGACGGGCCTCGTTGCGACGGCGTTCTCGGTCGCGTTTACGATTCCGAACCTGTTTCGCAAGCTCTTTGGGGAAGGTGCGCTGTCGGCAGCGTTCATCCCGCTGTACGCACAAGCCGTGAAGAACGACTCGAAAGAAGCGGCGGCAAACTTCGCGGCGGCGAGCGTGAACCTGCTGGCCCTCATCCTCGTGGGCATCACGATCGTCGGGGAATTGATCCTCCTTGGCATTCTACAACTGGATCGGGAAATGCTGCCCGATCGCAGGCTCACACTCCACTTCATCGCGATCATGCTGCCGTACGTCCTGCTGATCTGCGGTGGCGCGTTCCTCGCGGGCATCCTCCAAGTGCACCGACGCTTCGCAGCGCCGGCGGCGGCACCGATCATCCTCAACCTGTGCCACATCGGTGTGCTCGCAATCGGCGCGTGGGTGCTCCAACTCAAGCTTTCTGGCGACGCCGTGACGACGGTGCGCATTCAGACCACGCTCGCTTACTGGCTATCGTTCTTCGTGCTGATCGCGGGCGTACTGCAGGTCGCTGTCCTACTGCCCGGACTACGGGCGTCGGGATTTCGGTTTAACCTGCGGGTCAAGATTTGGACTCCCCAGGTAAAAAAGATGTTGCTGCTATCGGTTCCCGTTGCACTTGGGGCCGGTGTTCTCCAGCTATCGGTCCTGCTCGACCGCGGCATCTCCTACTTCCTAATGCAGACCGTCGATGCGGCCCACCAGCTCGTCACACACTTCACGTTCTTCGGTCACAGCATCAGCTTACCGCTGGAACTCGGTGCCCCGCGACGGCTCGAACTGGCCCAATTCCTTTACCAGTTCCCACTAGGCGTCTTCGCGATCGCGTTGGCGACAGCGATCTTTCCCGGCCTTAGCGCCGACGCGCTGGACAAGGATCGCGGACAGTTCAATCGCGTGCTTCGTCAAGGCGTCGCTGCAAGCATCTGGGAAGGTTTGCCTGCCAGCATCGGATTGATTCTCGTCGCCGAGCCTGCGGCGAGGCTTCTGTTTCAACATGGTCAGATCGGTGAGCACGATGCATTGCTCATCGCCAGTTCCACGCGCTGGTACGCCGGGGCAATCTGGGCGTTTTCATTGCTTCAGATCGTCAACCGAGCCTTCTATGCGATCCACGACACGATGACT
>JBBRHE010000256.1:0-4593 GCA_038223165.1 Tepidisphaerales bacterium | reverse complement strand
CGCCAATCGGATCGACGTAACCGAGCCGTCCGCGTGGGACTTCGCAGCGACGCGCAAGGGGATGGCCACGTTATGGCGAGATTTCCTGCGCGCCCTTCCGTACATCGTTTTCGGCCTGTTCATCCTGATCCTGTCGGCCGGTGCGGGTTGGATGGCGGCGCGGGGCACGCGGGGGTATTTCCGCCAGCGCGTCCGCGCGAAACTTCTGCTGGGCGTCGCCGCCTGGGGAGCAGGACTTCTTGTTTTCCTCGCCGGCGCTTACGTGGTCCTTCGCGTGTCCGGTCTGACCCAACTTGCGTTCACGATCGTGGGCGGCACCGGCCTGGTCGGGCTCGCCGTCGGCATTGCGTTCCGCGATATCACCGAAAATTTCCTGTCCAGCATCTTTCTTAGCGTCCAGCGCCCGTTCGAGAGTGGCGACCTGATTGAGGTCGCCGGCGTTACGGGGTTTGTGCAGCAACTGAATGTCCGCACGACCGTGATCATGACGCTCAGCGGCAACATCGTCCAGATTCCCAACTCTTTGGTCTATAAGAGCGTTCTGCGGAACTTCAGCGCCAACCCGAACCGCCGAGAGGACTTCGTCGTCGGCATCGGTTACGACGATCCCATCGACACCGCGCAGGAGGTCGCCCGAAAAGTGCTCGCCAGTCATCCCGCCGTTCTGAACGACCCGGAGGCATGGGTACTGGTAGACGATCTCGGCAAGGCAACGGTTAATCTGCGCATCTACTTTTGGCTGAATGGTGAAGCGCACAGTTTTCTGAAGGTACGGTCCTCGGTCATCCGGCTGGTGAAGCGCGCTTTTCAGGAAAACGGCATCTCGATGCCTGACGAGGCGCGCGAAGTCATCTTCCCGCGCGGAGTTCCCGTCACCATGCTCAACGGAGAATCAGATCAGACCGGAGAAACCAGGCAAGTCAGCGAGCCCGATCGGCATCGCACGCCGGATCGCGACACAACCACGACCGGCGAGGATGAGGTGTCCACCAAGGCCGAGGGCGGGCTCGCAAGTGAAGCGGCAGAAATCCAGGAACAGGTCCGAAAAGCCCAACCCCTGGATGAGCAGGAAAATCTCCTGCAGGCCGCACCAAAAGTCCGAGCCACCAAATGACCCCGCCATTGCCGCCGGGCCGCTGTTGTCGGAGGACAGAAGAAGGGACATTTCGAATGCCATTCACTTAAGCGATTTGCAGACCCCGGAAACCGCATCCTGACTCGATGATCACAGTTGAGCACGCCACTTTTGGTGCTTAAGTGAATGGCATTCGGGGCATCACTCAATGCTCTAGAGTGATGTCGCCTAATCCTATCCCTAGCTCGCCTCAACATGCGGCTTCAGTTCTGCGTTCAGGGATTCGCGGCCGTCGAAGACGAAGCAGGTGCCTTGGTAGTGGGCGTGGCCGCAGCGGGCGAAGTATTGGAGGATGCCGCCTTCGAGTTGGTAGACGTCGGTGTAGCCGGCTTGTTCGAGAAACGGGGCGGCTTTTTCGCAGCGGATGCCGCCGGTGCAGAAGGTGACGACCGGGCGGTGTTTTAACCCCTCGGGCAGGGCGCTGAGTTGCCGGGGGAAATTGCGGAAATCGTCGAGTGGCAAGGTGACGGCGTTTTTGAACGTGCCGGTGGCTGTCTCGTAATCGTTGCGCGTGTCGAGCAGAACGAATTCCTTGCCGGTGTCGAACCATTCGGCCAGTTGCTCAGCGGTGATGCGTCGCGAGGTGTAGGTGGCCGGGTCGATGCCGGCCACGCCGAACGCGATGATCTCGCGCTTGAGCTTCACCATCATCTTCTTGAACGGTTGGGTGAGGCTGAGGCTCTCTCTGGGTTGGATCGCTTCGCAGCCGGGGAGTGTGCGGACGAACGCGATCGCCGCATCGACCGACCCACGCGAGCCAGCGAGCGAGAGATTAATCCCCTCGGGGCTGAGGAGAATCGTCCCCTTCAAGCCCAGCTCAACGCACCGCAGTTTGAGCGCCGCTCGCAGTTCAACGAGCGAAACAAGCTTGCAGAACCGGTAGGCGGCGATGTTGACGATCGGGGGGAGCATGGAGTTTGTAGGATGGGCCCTGCCCACCCATTTAATCGTGCCGCTCGACGGCGGTGGGTAGCGTCCACCTTACGAGCGCTCACGTTACCGACCTGCGGCGAACCGTTAGGCGCTCGTGAGGAAGTGCGTGATGTCGCCGTCCTTCATGACGTAGCCTTTGCCTTCGGCTCGCAGCTTACCGGCGGCTTTGATGGCTCCTTCGGTTTTGTATTGTTTCAGGTCGTCGATTGTGTAGATCTCGGCGCGGATGAAGGATTTTTCGAAGTCGGAGTGGATGACACCGGCGGCCTGGGGGGCGGTGGCGCCGAGGGGGATGGTCCAGGCGCGGATTTCTTTGGGGCCGCTGGTGAAGTAGCTGTGCAGGCCGAGGAGTTTGTAGGCTTCGCGCGTGAGCGTGGCGAGCGCGGGCTCGGCCATGTCTAAGCTGGTGAGCATCTCTTTGCGGTCGGACGGGGGCAGTTCGGAGAGTTCGGATTCGAGCTTGCCACAGACGGGGACGACCACGCCGCCTTCGAGCTTGGCGCGCTCGCGGACTTTTTGGACGAGCGGGCCCTGGCCATGGATGTCGTCCTCGGCGACGTTGGCGACGTAGAGGACTTTCTTGGCGGTGATCAGGCCCAGGCCGCGGATGAGGATGCGTTCTTCGGGTGTCCAGTCGAGCGCGCGAACGGGTTTGCCGTCGTTGAGTTGGACCTTGGCTTTTTTCAGAATCTCGGCTCGGGCAATGGCTTCCTTGTCGCCGGTGCGCGTGAGGCGTTCGGCGCGGTCGTAGGACGCGGTGACCGTTTCGAGGTCGGCCAGCGCCAGTTCGGTGTCGATGGTATCGATGTCGCGCGTCGGGTCGACGCTGCCCTCGACGTGGAGGATCTCTACCCCTTCAAAGCAGCGGACGACGTGCAGGATGGCGTCGACCTCGCGGATGTGGGTGAGGAACTTGTTGCCGAGCCCTTCACCGCTGGATGCGCCGCGCACGATGCCGGCGATGTCGACGATGCGGACGGCGGCGGGGATGATCTTTTCGGTCTTCTGGAAGTGGTTGATGACCTCCAGCCGATCATCCGGGACGGCGACGATGCCGACGTTGGGCTCGATGGTCGCGAACGGGTAGTTAGCAGCCAGCGCCCCCGCCGCGGTGAGGGCGTTGAACAACGTGCTCTTGCCGACGTTCGGCAGACCGACAATTCCGACTTCCAGACCCATCGCAATCCCTTTCGCGCGTCACCACCAGCCGCTGCCTGTCCACGACGGCAAACGGGGCGCGACAGTATATCTATCCGCCGGGCGATTGCATCGCGGGGACTCGGTGAGGGGACGATAACGGCATTTTAGCGTTGGTCTAAGCAAGGCGGTGGACATTCAGTCGATGGGCAAACGACGCCCGGAGGCTGCAATTTCCGTTCAAATTGCGGGATTTGGGCGAAAATCTAACCAACACTGGCCAAGCGGGTCCAGTGATTGGACGGTTGTGTTCGGCGACAGATAAATTGAGTGGTCCGCTCTAGGAATGCTGATCTATAATGAAAGGGTACGACGACGTTTGACCCGCAGGGATGTTTTGCACGGAGTACGGTCATGAACACGATATCTAAGACCCTGTCTTCAATCACCGGGGCCGCTTTGGTGACGGCGGTGGTGTTCGTCTCACCGGCGCGTGCAGAGGGGCCGGGTGCAGATTCGAGCTCGTCGTCGGAAAGCAGCCAGCGGTATCAGTATTACGCGCCGGACAGCTACGGTTTTCCTCAGTCGATGATTGAGAAGGTTCCCGATGCGTTTGCGAACCAGGCGCGGGCACGCATGCTGTTGATGCGTGCAAACGCCGACATGACGTATCTGTTCCGTAAGATGCGTTTCGAGGAGACGCGCTCGCCGGAGTATCGCGCGGTCGCCAACGACGAACGCGACTCGTACAAAGTCTACCAGTCGGCCCGCGACGGCGCGCTGGCGAAGCTGGCGCAGGATGAGAAATACAAAGCGGTTGTCGAGCTTCGTGACGAGCTGGGCGCGCGGCTGGACGAGATGCGGCAAGTCAAAGAAATTACACCCGAGGACCTGCTGCCGATCGCCGAAGAACGCATGAACTACTCGCGCACTGCCAGCGCGATGGAAGCGCAGGCGCTGGCTGCCGATGCCAACGTCGTCGCGGCGCGCGATCGGTTTATCGCAGCGGGCGCGAAACTGGCGGACGCGAAGGTGAACTTCGACGACTCGCTGCGGTACCACCCCGCCGTCGAGACTGTCCGCACGAACATCGCCGACGCGAAGATCAACGTCGTCACGACGGCGGCCTACACGAAGGGCCTGCTTAAGGCCAGCGAAGTGGCGGTCGACTATGCGTACTACGTGCAGAGGCAGAACCGCAGCCCGGTCTACTCGACCTATGATTATGGATATGGATACGGCAACAATAAGCCGTACAACTATTACGGCTACGGTCGGTAAGACCGAGTTGTGACGATAGAAACGAGAAAGGCTGGGACAAGTGATTGTCCCAGCCTTCTTTGTTGAGACCGATGGCGTTGTCTAGAACGAATTCACGTCCCGCCTAT
>JBBRHE010000255.1:0-4600 GCA_038223165.1 Tepidisphaerales bacterium | reverse complement strand
GCCCGCATCGCCGCGCCAGCCTGCAAAATCGGAGGGATGTTCGGGTTTTTACAGAGGGCCACCAAATCCACCACGATGGACGCTTGCACGTCCTTCCATACAATCCGGTTCTATGCGTGACCCTCGATTTGAACGGCTGGCGGACGTCCTGGTGAACTACTCGGTCGCGGTAAAGAAGGGCCAGGTGGTTCGCATTAGTGGCCCACCGGTCTCGCAGCCCCTTATCGTCGAGTTGTATCGCAAGGTCGTCGAGGCGGGTGGGCACCCTTCCGTGCGCATGGTTCCCGAAGAACTCAACGAGATCTTCCTGAAAAACGCCACCGAAGAGCAACTAAGGTGGTGCAACCCGCTTAGCAAGTTTGAGTATGAGAACATCGACTGCAGCATCGGCATCTGGGCCGAGGAAAACACCAAGGCCCTGACCAATTGCGATCCCAAGCGCATCGGTATGACGCAGGCCGCCCGCAAGCCGCTCATGGACATCTTCATGAAACGGGCCGCAGAGGGGTCGCTGAAATGGGTCGGCACACAGTTCCCCTGCCAGGCGCCTGCTCAAGACGCCGAGATGAGCCTGAACGAGTACGAAGACTTCGTCTTCGGTGCCGGTCTGCTCAACCACCCCGACCCCGTGGCAGCCTGGAAGGCCGTCAGCGAGCGGCAACAGCGGCTGGTCGACTTCCTGCAGGGAAAGAAAGAGTACCGCGTCGTTAGCGCCAATGGCACCGACGTCCGCATGAGCCTGGAAGGCAAGACCTGGGTCAACTGCGACGGGCACGAAAACTTCCCAGATGGTGAAGTGTTCAGCGGGCCGGTGATCGACAGCGTGGAAGGTCAAATGAACTTCAGCTTCCCGGCTGTCCACCATGGTCGCGAGTGCGACGGTGCAAAGCTGACCTTCCGCAACGGAAAGGTTGTCGCCGCCTCGGCGACCAAAGGGGAAGACTTCCTCATCTCCATGCTCGACATGGACGCCGGCAGCCGCTTCATCGGTGAGAACGCAATCGGCACCAATTACGACATTCAGCAATACACCCGCAACACCCTCTTCGACGAGAAAATCGGTGGAACCGTTCATTTCGCGCTCGGCGCCGGCTATCCCGAAAGCGGCAACAGCAACCAGAGCGGCCTGCACTGGGACATGGTCGTCGACCTGCGCCAGGGGGGTTATGTCGAAGTCGACGGTGTGAAGATCATCGTCGACGGAAAGTTCACGAGAGAAGGCATGCCGGGACGGTGATGCCTGAACGCCGGGGCTCGACCGATGGGAGTGTGACCGGATATGGACAACCTCGACATACGCCCCGCCACGACCGCGGATCTCGTCGCGATCAACGAGATCTACAACCACTACGTCGGCTCGTCGACCGCAACCTACCAGACCCGGGCGATGTCCCTCCAAGAGCGCAACGCATGGTTTGCGCAGCACGACGGTCTGCACCCCGTCATCGTCGCTGAGCGCAACGGGCAGATCGTCGGTTGGGCCGCGTTGTCACCGTTCCACAAGCGCGAGGCCTACCGCAACACGGTCGAAAACTCAGTCTATGTCCGCCATACCCAGCGTCGCCTTGGCATCGGTCGCGCGCTGTTGATCGAAATGCTCCACCAGGCGCGCATCATCGGTCACCACACGATCATCGCGTCGGTCGACAGCGAGCAATCCGCCAGCATCGTGCTGCACGAGTCGGTCGGCTTCACGCGCATGGGCCATTTGCACCAGGTCGGCTACAAGTTCGGGCGCTGGCTGGACGTCATCTACATGCAGATGATGCTGTGAACAGGGCGTTTAGCCCGACGACAGACTTACACTGCAATTGAGCCATTCCCCGTCAAACGTTGCGTTGTACTTTTTGTAAAAGTTGATGGCCGGCTCGTTCCATTCCAGTACCTGCCACACAATGCCAGCGAACTTGCGCTCTTTGGCTTCCACGATCAATCGATCGAAGAGCATTGCGCCGAGGCGCCGGCCGCGCATAGAGTCCGTGACGTAAAAATCTTCCAGCCACATGCGCTGGCCCTTCCACGTGCTGTAGCGGATGTAGTAGAGCGCCATGCCTTGGACGACGCCATCGACCTCTGCCACAAACGCCCACCAGACCGGTCGCTCACCGAATCCGCTGTCGATGAAGTGGTCGAGCGTTACGGTCACTTCCTGCGGGGCCTTTTCCTACAGCGCCAGCTCGCGCACGAGCTCCATCATCCGCTCACAATCGCGTCGCTCGGCCGGGCGTATGACGATCGTTTCCATGAACACGATGTATCCGGCATCTGCAGTGCTTTTGCAAACGCGACAGGAAAACGAGCCTCAACACGGGCAACTTTACCGTGTTTGCCTAAATTGAGAATTCGGATTGGCGAACGCTTTTTCTACGTGTTGCGTCACTCGCCGTTGGCAACGGCTTCATAGAGTTTGAGCATTTCGGGCAGCACGGCCGTCAGGCTGTAGCGTTCATTGATGAGTTCTTCCGCAGCATCACCGAGCGTACGATGGGCCGCGGGGTCGCGCAGGACGGTCGCGATGGTGTCAGCGAACGCCTGCGGATCGAAGAAGTCGCAAAGCAAACCGTTGCGCCCATGCTGGATCATCTCGCGGACGGGCGCCGTGTCCGACGCGACGACCACGGCGCCACAGCTCATCGCGTTCATCAAGCTCCAACTGAGCACGAACGGCACGGTGAGGTAAACGTGTACGTCCGTCGACGCCAGCACGCGCGCCAGATCCGTTGGTGGCACGCGACCGACGAAGTGGATGCGCGAAAGATCATAATTCCCCTGCGCAAGTGTCCACTCTTTGAAGCTCGTCTTGCCATCAAGGTACGACTCGTCACCGCCATACGAAATCTGGTCGGTGCCGATGACGAGGACGTGCGCATCCGGCATTTCCCTGCACAGCAGGTCAGCTGCCTTCAGGAAGATGTCAAAGCCGCGCATCGACTCGAAACCACGGCTGACGTACGTCACCACCTTAGCGCCGGCGGGCAGGTCGACGCCCGGCACGGTGCGCGGTGGGCGCTTGTCTGACGTGGGACGCAGGTCGCCATCAAAACTGTGATACAGCGAGCGATCGATGCCGTCGAAAATCGTCGACAATTTGGATTGATACTCGTCAGGAAACGTGCTGCGCTGATAGCCCGTCGGTGTGTAACCGGCTTGGCAGTTCTGAAGGTCCAGCAGGATCATCGCGTTCCGTGCGCGGGCCCGCTGATACTTTTCCACCGGCACCGGCCACTTCAAATCGTGCCGGAAATCCATGTCACTGTCGGCGTGATGCGGACGGTAGTAATACTCGAACAGGTTGATGACCGGCGCGTCCGGCCAGAGGTCTCTTAAAAATAACGTGCTACCGAACCCACTGTGCCCGACG
The DNA here is from genome assembly GCA_038223165.1 of Tepidisphaerales bacterium. Lineage (GTDB taxonomy): Bacteria > Planctomycetota > Phycisphaerae > Tepidisphaerales > Tepidisphaeraceae > DASYHQ01. The sequence continues at coordinate 1,239 of JBBRHE010000255.1, read as the reverse complement.
ATTAAATCTGGAGCGGGCTCTCTCTCCAACGCCTTATAGACGGCGTCGCAATGCCAGATCGTGTTTTCAAAGGTGCGCGAGCAAAAATGATTCTGCTTCGTCGCGCCGCCGGTCGGCTTGTACTCAATCTTGCGGATACCCCCAACCTCACCCGCGGGTGTGTTGCTGACAAACGTGCAGCGATACCCGTGCTGGCTCACCAAATGACCGGCGATGTGTCCAAACTGCGCGGGGAAGTTCTGATGGACGTAGAGGACGTGCATGGTCGATGTCGCTTTTTGTCTACGCAGCCATGCCCGATGTCAACGAACGGTGCCGGGGCCCGATAAAATCAATCTTGCAGAGTGGTGCTAAATCGCTGGTTTTCTCGGTTCGTGCGTCTGATAACACCGCAAGTCTCAGTGTTTTCGCTCGGGTCGGCAAAATGTGCGCAACCGGCTTAAAGGCAGCACCGGCACGGTCGATATAGACAGTGTTGGCGACGATGAGAGTCGCCGGGAGATCGTGAGAAGGAACACTGGAGAAAATGCAATGAGCACCACGACGAAAGTCAAAGACGTTCTGACCACCGGCGAAGTCGCCAAAATCTGCAATGTCGCGCCGCGAACCGTTTCCAAATGGTTCGACTCGGGCGCGCTGCACGGTTATCGCATTCCGGGCAGCAAGGATCGCCGGATTCCGCTGAATCAGCTGATCCGCTTCATGAAGCATCACGGCATGCCGCTGAACGGTTTGATGACCGGCAGCAGCCGCATCATGATCGTCGACGACGAGCAGGACATCGTGGAAGTGCTCGAGAAGATCCTGGAAGACGAAGCCAAGTACGAAGTGGAAGTAGCCAAAGGTGGCTTCGCCGCCGGCATCACCGCCGAGAAGTACCGCCCGCACGTCATCCTGCTGGACATGCACTTGCGTGACCTCGACGGTCGCGAGCTGGCCAAGCATGTGAAGGCCAACCCTGACCTGCAGTTGACCAAGGTGATCGCGATGAGCGGCAAGATGAGCGACGACGAGCTCAAGGCTCTGACAAACCAGGGTTTTGACGGCTTCCTCAAGAAGCCCTTCCACGTCCGCCAGGTCATCGAAGCAATCGAAGATGCGATGGCGGTCGTGTACTAAATCGACAGATGAGCCGTCTCGTCAAACGCAGACATCGTGCGCAGGGAAGCGCAAGTGGAGGTCGTTCCGGAGGGAACGACCTCTTTCTCGTTTGGCGTCACGGCATCGGCGCGTTCGGAT
>JBBRHE010000254.1:0-4605 GCA_038223165.1 Tepidisphaerales bacterium | reverse complement strand
AGACCTATTCACTTGTCAAAGAACGTCGCAGCCGATTCACACCGTCTGCAGGCACAATACTTCCTACCCCTACCGATCCCGGTGCGCGCCCGAGCGTCATAGCGCGCCTTTTCTTCGATCGATTCTCGGTTTCGTCAGGGAGACTGAAGGAAAATCTCTGCGAAGGACCGCCGGTCCGGTGCGCGCCACAGCATCGTCGCGTGCATCCGGCCGACCGTGTGCTGAAGCTGAATAAATGCGACGTGCGCCCTGGCACGCCGTCGACTACCGCATTGCAGGGACTTGCCGGCGGAACTCGCGCAGTGCGGCGAGGCTGCCATCGGTGCCAAACGGAATGTTGGGGGATGGGCTGGAGTCGTTCAGGACGTCCGACAGCCGTCGTTCGTCCAGTCGCTGGTCGACGTCGAGGTTCAGCAAGCCCATTTTCCAGCGCGGGAACAACCGGCCGGCAACCGGCTTGAACAGCAGTTCGCGAACGTCCGTGTGACGCGCGTCTCGACCGATTACATCGTAGAGATCGCCGACCACGCCATCGGGTCCTTCCAACAACTGCATGAAGTTTCCGCTGCTATAGAGCAATAATCCTGTGACCGATAATGATCCGTTTCGAGCGGTGGTTTTCTTGATCAGGCCCTTCAGGTCCTCGGGGGTCATCAATTGCGTGGCTCGACTGACGTATAGCACATGTTGCAACTGCACGTCGTTATTTTCGGCATGTTTCGCAGGCACCTTGACGCTTTTGGGGCGATTCAGAATTCGCGATGCGATCTACCCGGGTGAAGGGAAACCCCACTGCATCGAACACGAGCAAAGGAAAATATTCACGATCTTGCCCATCTTCGCTTCTGTGTCATACTGTAATAACGGTGCGGGACACGTCGCGCTGAGTTCACTTCTATTGGTCCGGGGGCTTAGACAAGGAGCATTGCCATGGCCACGGTACAGGACATCCTCGTCCGTAAAGGGTTTGATGTTCATACGATTCCCTCCACCAACACGGTGCTGGAAGCCACGCAGATGATGAACGATCGGCGGATCGGCGCGGTTGTCGTGATGGACCAAGGCGCACTGACCGGCATGTTCACCGAGCGCGACGTGCTGCGTCGTGTGGTGGCTGCGGGTCGGGATCCGAAGTTCACTTACATCGCAGAAGTGATGACGCGCGACGTGCTGTGCGTGCCCCCGACAGCCGACCTAGACCAGGTCAGCTCGATCATGAAGTCCCGCAGAGTACGCCACTTACCGGTAACGAGCACCGACGGTGACCTGATGGGACTTGTGTCGATTGGTGATATCAACGCGCACTACGCGAGCAACCAGGCGACGCAGATCGAATGGCTCAACGAGTACGTGTTCGGGCGTGCCTAAAACGGCTTGACATCAATAGAGCGTCGTCCTGAGCATACCGGCGAGTCTCGCGAGGCCCGCCGACATATCCCAGGACGACGCGTATTCATTCAGATCGGTGAGCCAGCGGGTTACTTACTGCCCTTGCCGAGCTTTTCCTGAATCTTCCCGACGGCCCCCTGGACCTTTCCCTTGATCTGCTGACCGGTGTCTCCTTTGACGGCCCCTGCAACGTCATTGACCTTGCCCTTGACCTGCTTGGCTTTCCCGGCGGCTACGTCTTCTTGTCCCATTGTCTTGCTCCTGTAAAAGGTATTGGCATTGGAAGCAAGGGGGATGCCACCGATTAACGGCATCAGAAAACGACGAAGCCTCTTATCTATTTGTCCGGCAGCCCTGACTTTGCATATCGCTGTATTCATTGGTTTGTCGGCCACTCCCCCCCTAAACTTAGGGGGTTGCGGGAAAACCCCGAGCCGATATCTTTCTGCAGTCGTGTCTCGGTACGTTGGACGAGGTTTGGCAAAGGGGGGACGCCAACCCTCGTCCAACGCACTGAAGACAGGTTGTGGCGTCACCCCCCCACAGCGCTAGGCCAGAGTCAGGCTGGTGCGGGGGCAGGGTTGGATGCAGGGGATCGTTCTCTCAGCCACGTCGTCTCTTCCGGGGGCGCGTAGCAAATGGGCCTACGGTAGAACGCACCGTAGGCCTTTTTATGCGCCGTTTGCGAGGCATTGCCCCGCTACACGTCAATCGGTCAGCGTCTCATTTTTTCGATGCACCGCGCCCGCTGCGATAACGCAGAGGAGGGGCTCGACGGGGATGCGATAGCGTAGCGACCCCACCGACATAACGTGGACAACCGAAAAGTACACTGCTGCGACCAGCAGGAAGCCCTTCACAGGGCGCGAGAGGGTCGGTCGCCAGAGTCCCCACAAGACCAAGACATAAAACGGGATGGCGTAGAGCAAACCGACGACCCGGTACAGGGGCCGACCAAACTCGGCGCTGAGAGGGACCGGTGACCACGTTCGGGCGAGTTTGATCACACCCAGGCGAGCGGCCTGGCCGGGGTTTTCAGTGATAAAGCGCCAGCCGAGCAATTCGAGGTAGTTGGAGCGTTGGATTTCGGTCATCTCGCGCAGTTCGGGCATGGTCGCGACGAAGGATTGGTCACTGGCACCAGTCGCGCCGGGTCGGAACCCGTCGTAGAGCGTGATTCCACCGTTGGTGGTCGCGAGGATCGGTTGACCGAGCATCCGCTGGTTGCGGGCTGCCCATGGTCCGAACATTGCGCCAGCCAAGACCAGTGACGCAACGACGAGCATGCCTCGCCGCCAGAGGTCGATCGTTGGCGTCAACAAGGGCAACAGGACGATCAGGAACAGCGCCGACGGCCGGACGATCGCGCACGCCACCAGCGCCAGCGAGCCCAGCACCCCCATCCACATGGCTCGCGACGCCCACGCAAGCCCGACGACACCCCAGGTCAGCAGCGCCGTGAACAACGTCTCACTGAGCAGTAGACCCGTGAAGTAAATGAGAAACGGGTTGACCGCGACCATCGCGCCGGCCAGAAGCGATGCCCGCCGGTTCATCCACCGCCTGGCCAGCAGATAGACCCCCAGCACGGTCGACGTGTCGACGGCGGCTTGGGCGATGCGCGCCAACCGCGCATCGGCTCCAGTCCCCGCGAGGAAGATTGGATAGCCCGGTGTTCGGTACGCATAGACCGTCTCAGCGAAACGCGGGTCGTAAAACCCCATCGTCGCGCCACCAGCGATCGACCGCGCGAGTTCCATGTATTCCCGCTGATCGGGCAACGTCGCCAGTGACGCCAGGTCCGACGGTTTGGACCACGAATACACCACGCGAAGAATGAACGCGATCGTGAGCAACGTCCACAAGACGCGGCGACAGAAGACGGGTTCTTCAAGACGGGACATCACACCGGGCAATCTACCAGAACAACCGACGACATGAGCAGGCCGGCTTCAGGTCCAGCATCGCCGTGTGAGTAGGTACGTCCGGAAATGTGGATCGGCTCTTGATTGAATTTAAGGAATTTCACAGGCGGGTTTGTCTGGGCCGGATTCGTATTGGATACTGAGTTTCGTGCAGATTGCCGTCACCACCGTCTCGTCCTTCCACACCGCGCTTGCGGTGGCCGAGCACGGTGAGAACCGATGCGTGCGGGGAATAAAAAAAGGTGCGGTGAACGCGAGGTTCACCGCACCGGGACAGATAAAGGAATAAGGCAGAACTTGAAAAACTAAGCCAGCGGAATCGTGACGCTGCCCTTGGTCGCGTTCTGCTCGACGCCGAGGCTCGAGTAGATGTTGGTCGTGTAGTAACTGGTCCCGCGCCAACGCCAGATCGCACCGGTACCGTTGTCGTACCTGTTGAAGTCGGCCTTGATCGACAGGTCCTTCAGCGAAGTCGAGGTCCAGGTGCCGATCGAGTTGGCGATCTGCGCGCCCTTGAAGTTGTTGGAGTAGATGCCGATGCGCTTCAGGCCCGGTGTGCGGTCGGCCATGTTGCGCAGCTCGAGGTTGTCGGCCAGGAAGTTGCCGCGGATGATCACGTCGCTGCTCTCGGCGATCGTGATACCAGCGCCACTATTGCCGTAGAACGAGGCATTGATGACCTTGCCCGGACCGTTGTTGATCTCGAGCTCGATGCCCATGCCCTCGTACGACTGCTTGATCATCTTGTTGTCGTGGAAGAAGCCACCGTCGATCGTGTAGTTAGTGTTGTACACGTCGAGCCAGAAGCCGGCACCGTAGTTGCCGTACGTGTCGTGGTTCAACAGGTACAGGCCGTCAGTGCGGGCCATCTTGCCACCACCACCGTCCCAACCGGTGCTGAAGTGCTTCCAGTTGTTGGCGCGAACCGTGTTGTCGACGATCAAAGCGTTGACGCCCTGACCGATCATGCCAGCCTGACCGTTGTCCTGGATGATGTTGTTGTAGATGAAGTTGTCGGTGCCGTAGACGCCCAGGCCACCGGCGTTCACATCTTCGATCGTCGAGTTCTTAAGCACCCAGCCCGTGTTCGTCCTCAGGGCCGCCTTCTGGGCGAAGTTGGCTGCGTGACGGAACGTGAGGCCGTCGAGCGTGATATGCGTCGGCAGGCCACCGGACTTGGTCGTCTTGAAGAACGACTGGCGGGTCGAGCCCAGGATCTGCGAGTTGCTCGGGTTCGTGTTGTCCGGCAACTGGATGTAGACCTTGTCGGTCGACCAATTGACATAGAACG
>JBBRHE010000253.1:0-4606 GCA_038223165.1 Tepidisphaerales bacterium | reverse complement strand
GCAGCTCGTGACCGGGCAACGACTTGCCGTTCACACTGACGGGGTTGCCCTTTTCAAAACCGATCTCGACGATCTCGGCATGGTCGGGGGCCTTTTCGGGTGGGACGACCATCGTGAGGCAGGCTTCCCAGTTCGGCTCGGCGTCGGGGTGCTCGATCTCGGCGCCCTCGTGGCTGATGTGCCAGAGGTTACGGTCCTGGGAGTAAATCTTCTTCTTGCTGACGGGGATCGGAATGCCGTGCTTCTCGGCATATTCAATGGCGGTCTCGCGGTCGCGGAGCTCGAACTTCGTGTCTTTCCACGGGGCGATGATCTTCAGCTTCGGGTCCAAAGCCATGTAGGTCAGCTCGAAGCGGACCTGGTCGTTGCCCTTGCCGGTCGCGCCGTGACCGACGGCGTCGGCACCGGTCTGGTGCGCTACTTCCACCTGCTTGGCAGCGATGAGCGGGCGGGCGATGGACGTGCCGAGAAGGTAGTCCTGCTCGTAGATCGCGTGGGCCCGAAGCATCGGCCAGCAATATTGCTCGGCGAACTCCTGACGAAGGTCCATGACGATCACTTCGTCGGCCCCGGACTTGTAGGCCTTATCTTCGACGCCTTTAAGTTCCGAGCCCTGCCCAAGCTCGGCAGCAAACGCGACAAGCTTCACGCCGGGGTAGCGTTCCTTGAGCCAGGGAAGGATGACGGACGTATCGAGCCCACCGGAGTAGGCGAGGACGATTTTCTTGGGGTTTTCAGTGTTGCTCATGGGAACTCCGAGAAGCTTGGTGATGTTTGTGTGAGGAAAACTCTATTCCGAGTCGGAAAGTATAGAGATCGACGGTGCGTTGTGAATGGGGAGGGCGGTTCGCGCCTCACCGAATGCGCGGATGGCTCGCAGGGTTTCTCCGCGTAACACAATGCGTGGCCGGGCGCGACGGAGCATCTTGATCGCATCGTCTGCGGTCTTGGCGCGACCACTGTGCAGCAAATAGGTCGCAGCGACCGCGCCCGAGCGGGAGTAGCCAGCCTTGCAGTACACATAGACGATGCCATCGTGCACACCGTCATCAATGAACTTCATCGCAGCGGTGAGGTGGTCGGTGGTGGGCGCGGTCAGGTCCAGAATCGGCATGTTCATGTACCGCACATTCTTGAACGACGGTGGAACGGAGAACTCACAGGTGAGGTCCAGGACCGCAGTGACACCCTGCCCGATCGCGAGGTCCGCTTCGGCTGGTGTTAACAGACGGCCGAGCCAGACGCGATCGGTGACAGTGTTCCAGCGGTCGGACTGTTTTGCGTAGTGTCGCCACGACAACCATTGACCGAGCAAGACGGGCAACATGAGCAGCCGAGCCCCCGGCATTAACCTGCCCTTGTGCTTGCGATAAATGCCCGGCCCCGCGCCGAACGAGCCCGCGGCGACGATGCCGGTGGACATGGCGGGCCAGAGGAGCAGCAGGCCCCAGGGTTTAAGGTAGATCGCCAGCGCTATCAGGATTGCGGTGCCGACGAAATAGTACGTGCCGATCTTCCGGTTTGGCGTCACCGGCAACTGCAGCGCTTCAGCGGGAATGGCGTAGATGCAAAAGACGGCAAGAAAAAGCCCGCCAACGACATCAATAAAATGGTGCTGATAGACCAGCAACGTCGAAGCGGCGATCAGGCTGAACCAGACTTGCACGAGCAAATGCAAGCCGCCACGCGTCCGTCGGATGTAGACCTCCATTACGAGGATCGCGAGCGTGATGTGCAGTGAAGGAAACTGGTTGAACGGTTTATCGAGAGATCGAAATCGATCGAACACGCCACCGAGAACGCCATCTGCATGCGGCCGATCAAAAGTGAACCGAAGCGGCATCGCCAGGAAGAAGACACCCGCGACGAGGATCGCCAGCGCAATACGCCGAGCGACGATTCGCAACTGGCTCTTATCGCGACAGAGGAATGCTGCGCCGAAAAAGAACAGATCGATCGACAAGTACGGCACGATCATCAGCGGGACGAACGGGATGAACCGCTCCCACCCGAATACGATTGCCCCCACGTCGCTGCGGTAGGACGTGAAGACATTGCACGAACCGTAGACGACCAGGAACAACACGCTAAGGCCGACCGAGGTTTTGAGAGCAAGCCACTTCACGGGTCAGGCTTGTCCCATGACGCGCCGGGCGATGGAGACAGTGAAGATGCCCCACGGGTCGATGAGTTGCTCGGTTTTCTCAAAACCGACCGAGCGGACGAGTTCGTCCATCTCCCGCTGCGTCCTGCGGCGCATGATCCAAGGTTTGCCTTCATGATTGGTCAGCGTCCGCGCAATAAACTCGACCTGGGGGTGCCAGATCTGGGTGGTATAAATCAGGTATCCACCCGGCGGGACGACATCCGCCAGGCCCGCGAGTGAGCGCAGGACGGGCGTGTTATCTGAAAACAGTTCGTAAATGCCCGACGCGATCGCGATCGTGGGCGCCGGTGACGTGGCCGCAAGGGAGGCGCGGTCGAATGCGTCACCCTTGATGGTTTGGACTGTGCCATTTAGTTGCAGTTCGTCGGCCAAGGCGCGGGCGGCGTCGAGGTTTTCCTGGCGATAGTCGCGTAACGTCGCGATGGCGCCGGCGTGGGGCATGGCCTTGATCGTTTCCAACACGTACCGCCCGGGGCCTGACGCGATGTCAAGCACGCGAACCGGCAGACCGGCGGCGCTCACACGGTCGATCGCCTGCCGAAGGATCGTCCGAATGTTCTGCCCGCGAACGCGAATGCCTCGCCAACCGACGGCGTTGAGGTAGGCGTGGTCGATCAACTTTCCTATCGGTGTGATGCCACCGGCCCGATTGGTGTAGACATAGTCCAGCGACAATCCCGAGTCGTAACCCGTGCGCTTGCCCACGCGAAAGCCGTCGCTGAGCTGGCAGATGGTTGCCATCGAGATCTCCATAAACTTCCAGTGCAGTGGGCCAGGGGCGCGCAGGCGATCGAACTCGGTGCGCGTGTATCCACCTTGGTCGGCTTCCAGAAAGGGCCGCGCGTCGGATGTCGTCTCGCGCATGTAGCATTCGTCGATGAACTTCCGCGTGCGCGCGACGACGGCTTTTCGTTCGACGTCGTGAAAAATAGCGTGTTTGGCGCGCGGGTAAAGCTCCATCTGTTTGATCGGTGACGACAACCGCTCGAAAAACTTCCATTGGGCCTTCTGATTGACGACCCAGTCGTTCCCGGCCGCGAGGATGAGCGTGGGCGTCGTGAACGCGCCGGCGTCGGCGAGCAGCCGGGTCGAGGTGTCCTGGAGGTCGAGCAGGATGTTTACCGCAATCTGCCGGAAGATCTGCGGGTCTTCGCTATAGATTTTTGCCTGCTCGGTGTCGCTCGTCAGCATTTTGGATTTGACGTAGCTCTGGACGTAGCTCCGGCCAATGAAACGCTGTTTCAATCGCAGGGCGGGAATGGCGAGTGGGACGTACAATTTCACGCGAAAGGCCGGCGTGCCCAGCACCAGCCCGCGGATCGGTGGTGCGTAGTCGTGAACCCACGCCGTCGCAACGACCGCGCCGACACTGTGGGCAAGGACGATCGTGTCCTCCATGCGTACACCGTGCGCCTGCATTAGATGCCGAGAGAATGACTCGGCATCCGCGATGACGGTTGCCAGGCTCGGCGCGCTGCCACGGTCACCGGGTGAATTGCCATGACCGCGCTGGTCCCACGCGAAGATTGCGACATCGGGCAGGTTCAGCCGGTCGACCGTCTCCTGCCAGCGCGCCGAGTGCTCGTGGCCGCGATGAAAAAGGATCAGCGCGCGCGACGTCGGCGTTGAAGGCGACCAGGCACGATAAAAGAGCTCGGCACCGTCGTGAGCGATGAATCGGGCCTCGGTCGATCTTCGGACGGCGCGTGCTGCTTCAGCGATCCCAGCGGCTTGATTACCGTTGGCTTGCGAAGGGTTGGTGTCGTCGAAGGTGGACGCGGAAGCGGTCTGGTAACTCACGATTCTAGATTACCCCAACGCCGTCCTGTTCGCACTTGCTTGTGATGGGCGACCCGTCGTGTCATCCCGGTCTCGCTCGTGTCGACGATACAATTCGGCTATATCCACCGGATACTGACAAGCAGCGACGATTCGTACGATCACTAACATGACCATCCGCCGCAGTGTTTATCTGGACCGCCTGACGGAACATCCGTCGTTTACGTTCGACGAAACCTCAGCAGTTGCGCACCGTGGCCTGTGGTCGAGCTATTTCCGCAACAGGGTCGGGCCCGCATTCAGTGGCCGGGTCGTTCTTGAGATCGGGTGCAATAACGCCGATCTTCTGGTCCGCACGGCACAGAAACGCAACGACCTGGCGTTCATAGGCCTGGATTGGAAAGCCAAGGCGATTTACGACGGCGCCCAGCGGGTCGTCAGTCTTGCATTGCCCAATATCGCGTTGATTCGTGGCCGTGCGCAAGACATCGGTGCAATATTGGCGGAGCGCGAGATTGATGAAATCTGGGTCTTCCACCCCGACCCCTGCGACAAGGATGTCGAGCTGAAGAATCGCCTAATCGCCGAGCCATTTCTCAACGATGCCCATCACATCCTTCGCGATGAGGAATCACTGTTGACATTAAAGACCGATCATCC
>JBBRHE010000252.1:0-4612 GCA_038223165.1 Tepidisphaerales bacterium | reverse complement strand
ACCAACAATCGCCCCACCGGTGAACGTCCCAAACGATGGCAGGATGCCCACACCCTGTTCATCAAACGCAAAGCACGGGATCCGCACCACCGACCGATCAAAATCCTGGACCGCCATCACTGGGTGAACATGCCCCGCCAGCACGGCGCGTCCCCCATCGTCCGGTCGAGGGTAGTGCCTCAGAACCAGCGAGCCATCGACATGCGGCTCGTCGACCTCGTCAATCTGCAGTTCTGCGACCAGTCGGCCGGCGCTACGATCGTGATTACCGCGCACAAGCATAATCGCCGCACCAGGATGCGATGCCCGCCACCCCGTCATAGCAGCCGTCAGCTCGGGTTGATGGGACCGTTTCGCATGAACCAGATCACCCAGCACGATCAATCGCGCCGCGTCGGTGACGGTCAATAGCTGGGTTAAGCGGTTCAGGTCCTTCGTGCTCGCACCACTCGGTACCGGAACACCGAGCGTGCGAAAGGCAGTGCCCTTGCCCAGATGCACGTCTGCGACGATCAGTGTGCGCGTCGCGGGCCACCAGACCGCCCGCTGTGGCAGCAGGTGCAGTTCGGTCCCACGATGCATGATGATCGCCGCGCCAGTCATGCTGATATCTTAGCGCTCTGCATCCGCGGCCGCCTCGAGTTGAAGGGCAACCCGCTCAATTCTTGCTGCAGCACTTTCGGAACGGACCTGCTGCGTACCGATTGTCTCGGCCCACAGCGGGAAGGCCAACGGTGTCAGCTTGTGCGGCGTGACGATCACCAGCGATTCCTGCCCCACATTCACCAGCGCCGCCCGTAAACGATTGAACTCCAACTGCTGCTGCAACACTTCGCGTCGCGATTGTTCAAGCAGAAGATTGTTCGGGTCGAACTCGTTGAACACGTCGAAGAACAAACCACTCGACGCCTGCAACTGCCGCACGCTGCGATGCGCGCCAGGCCGCATGGGTACGAGCAGGCCGGCCACCCGTGCAATCTCACGGAAATGCCGCTTTGCCAGTTCGCCCGTGTTGAGCGCTGCCACAATATCTTCCAACAAACGGTCCGGTGAAAGCGCAGCCATCCAATCTTCCGCAGTCTCAGCGAGCACGATGGGGCTCAACAGTTCAATCCCTAGATCGTTGAACGTCGCGGTGATCGGTCCACGGCCACCCAGGCGGTGTGCGAGCAATGCGGCCAGACCTTCGTGGGCCAGTCGACCCTGCATCGGATACAGAAAATGATGATGGCCGTCCCGAGTTCGAATCTGCTCTATCAGCACCTCACCGATGCGTGGCAAGCGAGACCAGCGTCGCTGCAACTCAAGGATCGGTCGAACGCGTTGCATCTCGGCGTCCACAAACTCACCGCGATCGGCCTCATCCAACCGAATGCGCACCGCGTCTGCGAGGTTAGGCGACATCGGTAATTTGCCGCCCATCCATCGTGGGACAGTCCCCCGCTTAGACGTCGCCAATCGCACCTGAATGGTCATCTCGTGCAGCCGGACGAACTGCACCGTCCGCCCGGCAAACGCGAACGTGTCTCCGGCCTTCAGCTTCGCTGCGAATGATTCCTCGACACTACCCAGGTGCCGCCCCTTCACGAACTGCACGGCGACCGCGCCGTCCGACGCGATCGTGCCGATATTCATCCGATGCATTCGCGCCAATGGCTCAGACGCGATCAGCCAGCGACCATCCTCTAGCTGCCGCACGCGCGCGAAGTGCGGATACGCGACAAGGCTCGGCCCGCCACGTTTGACAAAATCCATCACCCAACCCCATTGCTCATCCGTCAACGTTGCAAACGCGTGCGTCGTCCGCACTTCGTAAAGCAACTGCGCTTCGTCGAACCCGTCCCCCGCGGCGACTGTGACCAGGTGCTGCGCCAGCACGTCCAGTGGCAGTCGCACCGGTTCACGGCTTTCGGTAGCCCGCCGTTGCATTCCAAGCCGCGCTGCAGAGAACTCGACGAGTTCCATCACCTGCGTGGGCACGCACACAATGCGGCTCGTCGCACCCGGCCGATGCCCACTGCGACCGGCCCGCTGCATCATGCGGGCGATACCTTTGGGTCCGCCGATCTGCATCACCTGATCCACCGGCCAGAAATCGACACCCAGATCCAGGCTCGACGTGCAAACGACGGCCTTCATCTTTCCAGTGCGAAGCATTTCTTCGACCGTCTGCCGCAGCTTGCGGTCGATCGACCCGTGATGAATCGCGATCTCACCAATCCACTGCGGCCTAGCCGTCAGCAGCGCGCGAAACCACAACTCCGATTGCGACCGCGTGTTGGTGAATACAAGCGTGCTGCCCGCCGATTCGATCTTCTTCGCGACGGGCTCGGTCATGCGCGTGCCAAGATGGCCGGTCCAGGGGAATCGCTCGATGATGTCGGGCAAGAGACTTTCGAGTTCGATCGCTTTGCGATCCGGCGCATCGATGCGCACCGCTGTGCCGGCGGCCACCGAGCCAAGCAGTGTCGCGATGGCATCGTCCATATTTGCAATCGTTGCCGACAGTCCCCAGATGCGGAGCTCTGACTGCACCGCTCGCAACCGTGACAGGCCCAGTTGAACCTGCACGCCTCGCTTGTTGCCCATCAACTCATGCCATTCGTCGACAACAACGCACCGCAACGACCGAAACCGCTCGGTGACGTCGGGATAGGAGATGAGAAGAGAAAGGCTTTCAGGCGTTGTCACCAATATCGCAGGCAGTCGATCCCGTTGACGTTTGCGTACGGACGCCGAAGTATCCGATGTGCGTAGTTCGACTTTCCACTTCAGCCCCAATCCATCGATCGCCGTCTGCAGCGATTCAACGGTGTCCGCAGCCAGCGCGCGAAGCGGAGTGATCCAGAGGATGGTGATTTCCTGTCCCTTACCGCTCTCACCGACATCCATCGCCTCGATCATCGGCCCAAGCCCCGCTGCGAGCGTTTTGCCCATACCGGTCGGGGCATGGATCAATCCGTTGCGCCCTGCTGTGTAGTTCGCCCACGCTTCCTCCTGAAATGGGAATGGTGTGCGCTCGAGTGATGCAAACCATCCTCGCACGCGTTGCAACCCACTGGCTTTCTCAACGCCCGCCCTCATTGCAGCGCCTCCGCGGTTAGCAACAGGTCGCGCATCGTTGCGAGCGTATCGGCTTCGGCAGCCGGTTTATCTTTGCGGATCCGCAGCATGCGTGGAAACCGTACTGCGATGCCGGACTTGTGACGATTGGATCGTTGGATGGCCTCGAACCCGATTTCGAAGACCATGATCGGTTCAATCGAATGCACCGGCCCATGCCGCGTAATCGTATGTCTGCGGGCGAACCGATCGACTTCCAGGATTTCCTCATCCGTTAATCCGCTGTACGCCTTGGTGATCGGCACGAGTTTCCCGTCATCGTCCCAAACTCCGAACGTGTACGCCGTCAGCAGTCCCGCCCGACGCCCACGGCCCGCCTCGGCGGCGATCATTACGGCGTCCATCGTGTACGGGTCCACCTTCTTCTTCCACCATTGCCCTGTTGGTCGACCCGGCACATAGGTTGACGTCAGCCGTTTGAGTATAAAGCCTTCGACACCAAGCTTGCGGCATTCGTCCATCTGCGTGGTAACGTCGTCCCATCCATTGAATGTCAGACTGGTCGCCGCCCGCACAATTGCGCTCGACGACGCCTCGCCGACAATCGATCGCAACAAGGATCGGCGGGCGGACAGTTCGATGGATCGAACATCCTTGCCTTCCCATTCCAACACGTCGAATGCGATGAAGACGACGGGCACGTCGGGCCAGAAGCTCATCTCGACATTCTTGCGATTGATGCGTTGCTGAAGCGACAGGAACGGCATGGGCCGACCGTTGTCCCAAGCGAGGATTTCCCCATCGAGCACCGTGCCCACCGGCCACGCCGCTGTGGCTTGCACAATTTCGGGGAAAGCGCTGGTGATGAGTTCATCACCGCGCGACCAGATAGTGATGCCGCTCGATCGCCGGAGGATTTGAGCGCGAATACCGTCCCACTTCCACTCGATCAACCAGTCACCAATATCGCCGAGTGATTCGCTTGGCGTGTCGTTGAGCGGGTTGGCGAGCATGAAGGGGTAAGGCAGATCACCATTGCCTGTAGGCCCATCGTCTTTTGCCGCCAGAAGTGTGGTCATCGCAGTCGCGCTGGGTGACCAGTTGCCGGCCAAACGGTGGGTAATCAGCGCCGGTTCGACCCCTGCAACATTCGCCAACGCGCGGACGAGCAATAGCTTGGATACTCCGACGCGAAACTCTCCACCGAGCAATTTGTGAAACACGAAACGTTGTTCCGCGCTAAGCTCGGCCCATGTCGCTTGGATCGTCACTCGTTGTTGCTCCTGCGTCATCTGCGCGAGGAGTCGCAATCGTCCCTCGATCAGTTCATGCAGCGGTGGCGCATCATCTCCATCCGCGGGGCTGGGGACGAGCAGTGACAACGTTTCGGACAAGTCTCCCACCACATGGTAGCTTTCATCCACCAGCCACGCAGGATAGCCCGAAGCCTCGGACGCCCACTCACGCAGCAACTTTGACGAAATGGCTTTGCCGACCTTCCGCCCTGACAAGACCGACACCGCCCAGGCCGCGTCGTCCGGTGGCGCCG
>JBBRHE010000251.1:0-4614 GCA_038223165.1 Tepidisphaerales bacterium | reverse complement strand
AGGCAGGTGCGGGCGTGGACGTTGGCGGACGAGATCGCTTCCCCATGGCGGTAGGATAGCGGCACGCGGGTGGACGCTCAAGCATCGAGTGCGATGAAGGCTTCGGCTAACGCTTCGACGCGCAGGCGGAAGCGGGGGCCGGTTAGGTGCGTGATGGACGGCTGAGCGGACATGAACGGAAAACCTCCCCGCGTGACCTCGGGACAAAGTCCCCGCGAATGATTCAGATGAGATGCCCTGACCGAAAGCTAACCCATCCATTGCGGTGCGGCAAGGACTGAGGGGCGGAGTGACATTTTTTGTAGGGATCGCGGCGAAGAAAGGGGGGAGAGACACTGTCGGGTGGGCGGCGGCGGGCGTGGCGTCGTGGGGGGTGAGGTTGTTGTCGATATCTCAGCGGGGACCGTTGACGGGGCCCTGCGAGCGGTGGGCGGTGACCGCGGTGGGGGTCGTCGAGGGGTGGGCAGACCTTTCCCAAATTCTCGTTGAAACGTATAGTCCCGGGCTCTATTAGGAGCTTAGCTTGCTCGGTCGATTTACGATTCTACTTGCCGTGCTGTGTTACGCCGTCGTCGTGGGTTGTGTCTTGCTGCCCAACCGGTCGCAGGCCGGGCCCGAGATGGGGGCCGAAAACGTTGACGTATCGGTAAATGCGCCCGGGGTGGCAGGGGCGCCGTTGACGGGGTTGCCCTACCGTGGCGCGGGGATGCAGATTCAGCGGGTGGACTGGATGGACAAGTACGAACAGTCCATCGATGAGATCGCGGCGCTGGGGGCCGACACGGTGTCGCTTGTGGTTGACAGCCGACAGGAGAACGGGGCCAGCAACAAGATCTACCTCGACATGCGCATGACGCCGACGCCCGAGCAGCTTGGGCGGCTGATCACGCGGGCGCGCGACAAGGGGCTGCGCGTCATCCTGATGCCGATCGTGTTGCTCGATGCGCCGCGCGACAACGAGTGGCGCGGCACGATCGCGCCGGCGCAATGGGACGAGTGGTGGGCCAGCTACCGCGCGATCATCGGGCACTTCGCGTGGATCGCGCAGGGGTATGGTGTGAACGTGCTGTCGGTGGGGTCGGAACTGGTCAGCACCGAGGACGAACGGTTTGTGGGTGAATGGCGGCGGTTGATCAAAGAGGTGCGTGGCGTCTTCCATGGCCAGTTGACCTACTCGGCGAACTGGGACCACTATCGGCCGGTGAAATTCTGGGACCAGCTCGACCTGATCGGAATGAACAGCTACTACAAGCTGGGCACCGACCGCAACGTGCAGGTGCCGGAGATTGTCTCGCGGTGGAAGGACATTCAAAAAGACCTGCTGGCCTTCCAGAAGCAGGTCGGCAAACCCCTGCTGTTCCTGGAGGTCGGCTGGTGCAGTTTGACGAACGCGGCGCACGAGCCGTGGGACTACACGAAGATGAGCGAAGGCCTCGACCTGGAGTTGCAGAAACGGCTGTACGAAGGCTACTTCCAGGCCTGGTACGGCAACCCCAGCCTCGGTGGTTTCATGGTCTGGGAGTGGACGCCCGGCGACGGTGGCCGGGCCGATCGCGGGTACACACCCGAAGGCAAACCTGCCGAGGAAGTCCTGAAAAAGTGGCTGGCCAAACCGCGCTGGGACGTGAAGTAAACGGACCCGCTAGACGGGGTCATCAACGCTGTTCAACCTTGGACGGTGCTGCAGCGACGAGTTGATCGACGACGAACTGCGTGAGGCGCGTCGCGTCCTCGTCTAACGATGCCAGTTGCGACGATTCGACGAACGCCCCGATCCGATCCTGAGCCCGCAGCGCCCCGCGGGCGATAAAATCGTCGGGAACTGAGATCGACGTGGTGGCGACCGACGGCGGCACGACCTGCGGCCCTTGTGCGACGGGCGCTGGAGCGGGCGCACGTGTGACCCACATCAACCCGATCACGATCGCAACGATCGCCGCCGAGGATGCGGAGATGAGCATGGATCGTTGCAGCCAGGTGATGCCGCGTGGATAGCGGTCGGTTTGGTAATTGCAGACGCGCGCCATGACCTGTTCGTGTCGAACCGTGCTGAAAGCCGGCATGGCCTCGGCGGACGCGGCGTGTCGCAACTGGGTGTCCATTTCTTCGTCCGTCATGGCGTTCCTTTCCGATCGTCGGTCCATCGCTCGCTTGCCAGGTGCGGCTTGAGGCGCTGGCGAGCCCGATGGAGCAGGACCTTTGTCGTCAGCCGTGTGCGACCGAGCGCGCGGGCGAGGTCTGGCATGTCCAGTCCCTGCACGTAATACAGCCAGAGTGCGTTGAACTGATCCGTCGACAGTTGCCGGCGCGCGACACTCCAGACGTTCGCAGACGAATCGCGTTCGGCGGCGGCGTCGTCCGGGTGGGGATACGGATCGATTTGCTCGTCACCGCCTAGCGCCGTCGTCAATCGCATCCGCCGACGATGCGTTGCCGCTTGGCGCACCGCGATCGTGAAGAGCCAGCCAGAAATGCGCCAGCGCGGGTCGTACTGACCGATCTTCCGAAACGCGCAGAGGAACGTTTCCTGCAGTACGTCTTCCGCGTCGATCGAGTCGGCCATCCGCCGGCGCAGGAATCGTAGCAGTGGCGCCTGGTAGATCATCGCGATCTGTTCAAAGGCCGGCATCGACCCGGCGGCTGCGTCGATCGCCAAGCGGCGCTCGGTGGCGTCGTCGGGCTTGGTCGACAAAGAGGCCACGACACCCGAAGGCGTCGTGGCCTCTGCGATGATGGACTGCGTCGCGTTCACGCGAATGCTTGCCCGGCAATCAACCGTCGATCAGTTCTGTGGCGCTTGCGTTTTCAGCACCTGCGCCTTGATCGCATCCACGACCGTCGCTGCGGGTGTCTGCCAGGCAAGGTCGATGCCTTTGGATGTTGGGGTTAGCTTCAAAGACGTCAACAGCGAGTCCATGAGCTTCACTTTCTCGTCGGCAGTCTCTTCACTGGCCTGCAGCGAGACAATCGCCCGAATGCCTTCGGCCGCCTTGAGGAGTTTCTCAGACTGCTTTGTGTCACCCGACTCGATGTGACCCTTGGCGAAAACCTTCTTGTCCGCATCTTCCCCGATCACGATCCACGCCGACTCCGCATTACCGACGACCGCAGACGCCCGCCGGGTTTTGGCGAGCTCGGCGATGCCACTGCCTTCGACATATGCCAGCACGCCCGCGCCTGGCGCGGTTGCATCGGTCGCCAGTGGCGCCATCGCGGTGCCCTTTTTGTCGAACACGTCAATCGCGAGCTTCACACTGTCGGCGGTGCGGGCAATGACAACGCGGTCACTGGTGACGAAGGTGCCGTACATCGTTTTTCCCTTGTCCTCCCACGACACGACCTCACCGTCCCCGTACGCTTCACTGGCGAAGGACGGCGACAGTTCCAACACGCCGAGGATGCGGTTGGCGTCGAACGTGCCGTGCAGGATGATGACGTTGTTCTCTTCACCGAACTCCTTGCCGTAGAGTGTCACACCGTGCACGTCCTTGGGAACGCTGAAGCCGGCGAACGCGTTCAGCGCGTCCAAGCCTTGCTGAGCATCGGGCCGACTGAGGATCTCGTCGATGATCGCGGTGCCGACGGTCGACTGCTTGGTGGCGTCGGCGTCCAAATGGATGACCCATTTCACACCCGATGGAACCTGTTGGGGGTCGAATGGGGCCGCACTGGAAGTGCTCACCGAGCCGACAAACCCCGTCGCAGCGGCAGTCAGACCGAGAAATACATTCTTGATTCGCATAGAGGTCTCCGTGTTACCGCCGGCTCTATTGCGGCGGTCACCAGTCTATACGCAGGCTTTGGTGCACCGGTTACTGGAACTTGGAAAGTTGACGCCGAAATCACGATCGGACAGGGCCAATGGTGCAAACCTGTTGTACCGGAGTAGAACTGTCACCCCATAGCCGAAGTAGAAGTGTCACCCCCTGTGCCGGTGTTAAACCGGCGGGATGGATGAACTTCGGATGTCTTTCGTTGAACGGATTCGGTTGGAATCGCTCGGCCGGGTTTCGCGGGGGGAACTGACCGTGGTGTCGGCGGCGGGGTTGTGCGGGTTGTCGGTGCGGCAGATGCGGCGGGCGTGGAAGCGGTACAAGGCGTCGGGGGCCAGGGGCTGGTGCATAGGCTGCGGGGGCGGGTGAGTAATCGTCGCACGCCGGTGGAACTTGCCGAACGGGTGGTGAAGTTGAAGGTGGAGCGGTACGGGGATTTCGGGCAGACGTTCGCGTGCGAGAAGCTGCTATCGGAGCACGGGATTTCGATCAGCCCGGAGACGCTGACTTCGTTGCTCAAGGAGCGTGGGTTGTGGGTGCGTCGTCGCAGACGTGACAAGCACCGGCGTCGGCGGGAGCGTCGGGCGTGTTTCGGAGACTTGGTGCAGATGGACGGAAGCCATCATGACTGGTTCGAGGGACGGGCCGGTGAAGACTCGACGTGCGTGATGATGGTGACCATTGACGACGCGACGAACGTGACCGATGCGAAGTTGTACGCGGGGGAGACGACGGAGGCGGCGTTTGACGTGACGGGCCGGTGGATCAAGAAGCACGGCGTGCCGCGTGCGTTGTACGTGGACCGGGCCTCGATTTACCGGGACGAAGATCATCCTGAAAA
>JBBRHE010000250.1:0-4657 GCA_038223165.1 Tepidisphaerales bacterium | reverse complement strand
GGCGGTTCAATCTCCGCGGCGCTTTCGTCTTCGTCCACCATTGATGTCCAGGGGGTGGTGCCGTCGGTGGATTCGTCGGCGAATGTCGACGTGTCGGCGTCTGAATCATCGAGCAACGATTCTGCCGTCACTTCGACGACGGCGTTCCTCATCCTCCTCGCGTCGTGGTTGACCGGGCCATCCGTGGCCATTTTGCTCACCGTTTATCAACCACGAAGGCGCAAAGACGCGAAGGAAAACAAATGCATTGAGCCTGCCTTCCTTCGCGTCGTCGCGCCTTCGCGGTGAATCCTTTTTAATGCCCCGGGCAAGCCCGGAGCTAATTAGCCTTTGCGCCAGAACGAGCCGCCGTACACGGCTTGCTCGCCCAGTTGTTCCTCGATGCGGAGCAACTGGTTGTACTTCGCGACACGATCGCTGCGCGCAGGCGCGCCCGTCTTGATCTGGCCGCAGTTCGTTGCGACGGCGATGTCGGCGATCGTCGCATCTTCAGTTTCACCCGAACGGTGCGACAGGACCGCGCTGTAACCATTGCGGATCGCCAGGTTGACCGCCGCCAGCGTCTCGCTCAGCGTGCCGATCTGGTTGACCTTCACGAGAATGCTGTTGGCCGTGCCACTGGCGATGCCCTTTTCCAGGAACTTGGAGTTCGTGACGAACAGATCATCACCGACCAGTTGGACTTTCTTCCCGACGCGGTCCGTGAAGAGCTTCCAGCCGGCCCAATCGTTCTCTGCAAAGCCGTCCTCGATGCTGCGGATCGGGTACTTCTCGACCCACTTCTGCCAATAGTCGGCCATCTGCTCGCTGGACATGATCTTGTCCGGGGCGCTTTTAAAGAACTTGTAGCCCTTCTTCTCGTTGTCCCACAGTTCGCTGGCGGCGGGGTCGAGCGCGACGAAGACCTGTTTGCCAAACTCGTAACCGGCGGCAGTCACGGCTTCACCGATCACCTTCAGCGCGTCCTCGTTGTCCTTCAGGTTCGGCGCGAATCCACCCTCGTCACCCACAGCCGTGCTCAGACCGGCTTTGTGGAGGACCTTCTTAAGCGCGTGGTAAATTTCGACACCAGCGCGGAAACCTTCGCTGAACGAATCGAAGCCCCACGGCTGGATCATGAATTCCTGGAAGTCGACGTTGTTGTCGGCATGCTTGCCACCGTTGATGATGTTCATCATCGGCACCGGCAACGTGCGGGCACCCGGCCCACCCAGGTAGCGGTACAGTGGCAGGCCTGACGCCTCAGCCGCTGCCTTGGCGACCGCCAGTGACACACCGAGGATGGCGTTGGCGCCGAGCTTGGCCTTATTCGGTGTGCCGTCCAGCTCGATCATCAACTGGTCGATGGCTTCCTGATCGCGAGGGTCGAGCCCAATCAATTCAGGAGCGATCTTGGTGTTGACGTTGTCGACGGCCTTGGAAACGCCCTTGCCGACCCACTTTTTCTTGTCGTCGTCACGCAGTTCGACCGCCTCATGCTCACCGGTCGACGCCCCCGACGGAACCGCAGCCCGGCCGATCGTGCCGTCTTCCAACACCACGTCGACCTCAACCGTGGGATTGCCGCGGGAATCAATGACCTGACGACCTTGGATGAATTCAATGTTGACGCTCATGGGTCCTGCCTCTTTGTTATCGGACGAATGTCATGCGAAACTGTAACGAGCCCGACAGCTTATTCGGCGGGGAAACGGTGTCAAACGGGTGGCCCGCAGGACTGGACGGCAAGCGTGATCGATAATCGTCATCGACGACGGGTGTGGATGATGGGAATCGTCTTGGCCATCCTTTGGGTAGTAACGCTCGTTATGTTGGTTGGATATGAGCGTTATCAGGCTTCCAAAATGAAGGTTTGGCAGGAAGTGCAAGCCGCCCACGAGCAGGCAACGCTCGCGACGATCGGGCGGTTGCAGTCCATCCTTTCGGCGTGGTCGCAGCAACACGGTGGCCAAGAGCCTGACGTCGAGCAAACGCGCGAACTGCTTGGCCTGACCGAACCGTTGACGTTCGACCCGGTCGGTGACGCGTGGTACACCGATCCGACGAACGGTGTGACGGTCCGCCTCTGGTTTCGCGACCAGACCTTCTGGACCGGTGTATTGCGGTCGACAAAACCCTCGGCTGCCCGACACAACGGTAACTCGCCAAAACCGTAGGAAAGTAGATCAGTGGTCATGCCCCTTCTCCACTACGTCATTCTCCATCACACCGGCGTCGACGAGCCGCATTTTGACGTCATGATCGAATCGTCACCCGTCGGCCAACTGACGACCTGGCGGATCGCCGAATGGCCGATCGTCGAGCCGACAGCCGCGATTCGCCTGCCGGACCATCGGCGGGCCTATCTGACCTACCAGGGCGCGATCAGCGCCAACCGCGGGATCGTGACGCAAATGGAGTCCGGTGAAACGGTCGTCGAGTTCAACGGCGAATCGGAGATCATTCTACATCGCCAAGCGGGTGCGCTCCGCATCGAGCATGTCCGCGACAACGACTGGATGATCGCGCCCACGTCCACCTCCCGTTTTTAGCGTGCAATTTGATGCCCGGCCTGGGTCTACTTGCATCGAGTGTGCAAGTGACTATCGACCGGCGATCAATCCTGCAGGTCGTCGTCGTTTTCGGTTCCAAAATGCAGGTCATTCAGCAGATCGACGTAGTCCATGTCGTCCAGCTCGTACCAGTCGGGAATCGCCGCCACCGCCATGCCGCGCCGGTCGGCGAGCGCAGCACGGATGCGTTCGCGGAGATTGGGGTCGGAGATCTCACGAATTCTGATCATGCGCGTCGCCCAACTTCGTGATGCCGGATCGGTCATGTACTAGAATAGCGGGTGCACATGGATCATTCGACCCTCGTTCCACCCACATACTCTTTCACCGATCGGCTGACGGCATTCTCGCGCGACATCAAGCTGTCGCACACGCTTTTCGCGATGCCGTTCGCGTTGCTGTCGATGACGCTGGCCGCCCATCGAACCGCCGGTGGGTTGCGTGTGGCCCATGTCGTACTCATCGTTTTCTGCATGGTGTTCGCGCGCACGGTTGCGATGGCAGCCAACCGGTTGCTCGACGCGCGGTTCGATGCTGCCAACCCGCGCACTTCCAGTCGCGCCATCCCGAGTGGGGTCCTGTCGAAACATTTCGTCCTCATCACGCTCCTGATCTGCGCGGCAGCGTTCATCACTTGCTGCGGTGGATTCTGGTGGCTTTTTCGCAACCCGTGGCCGTTGGCGCTGTCGGTGCCGGTGCTACTTTACGTCTGCGGATATCCGTTCATGAAGCGGTTCACGAAGTTGTGCCACTATTACCTCGGCGTCGCGCTGGCGCTGGCGCCGATCTGTGCGTGGCTGGCCGTGAAAGGAACAATCGACGCCCCACCCCTCTGGATGGCCGCCGCGATCATGGCATGGACGGCCGGGTTCGATATCATCTACGCTTGTCAGGACTACGACGTCGACGTGGCGCAGGGGCTCTACTCGGTACCGGCCAAATTCGGCATTCCCGGCGCACTGTGGGTCGCTCGGTTGACGCACTTGTTCTCGGCGATCATGTTCATCACGCTCGGCTGGATGACTCCCGAGTTCGGCACCCTGTACATCATGGGCGCGACGATCGCGATCGGTCTGCTCGCGTTGGAACACTGGCTCGTGCGCGGCGGAGACCTGTCGAAGCTGAACCTCGCCTTTTTCACGATCAACGGAATTATCAGCCTCCTCCTGGGCACGCTGGGCATCATCGACGTCTACATGTAAGGCCAGAACGCGCGCCACGCACGGTAACTGCAGCTACTTTCAAAAGTCAGCATCTATCGAATGCGCGTGCCGCTGGCCCTATACTAAGTCCAGCCATGAGCCTTTGCGTTCCAACGTTTACTGACCCCCTGCTCGCGCCGATCGCCGCCAAAGTCGTCGCCGGTGAACCGTTGTCGTTAGCGGATGGCGTAACGTTGTACGCGTCCCGCGACCTGCATGGCATCGGCCGGTTGGCGAACCACGTGCGCGAGACGCTGCACGGGAACAAGGCGTTTTTTAATCGCAATCGCCATATTAACTACACGAACGTCTGCGCGCTCTCCTGCAAATTCTGCAGCTTCTATCGCAAGCGCGGCGAGGACGGTGCCTACGAGATGCCCGTCGAGCAGGTCGTCGAGACAGCCCTTAAAGCCCGCGACGCTGGCGCAACCGAGGTGCACGTCGTGGGTGGGCTGCACCCGTGGTTGAAGTTCGACTATTACACGGACATGCTCAGTGGCATTCGTGCCGCTTGCCCCGACCTGCACATCAAGGCGTTCACGGCGATTGAGATCATCCATTTCTCTCGTATCGCTCGACTCTCCATCGAAGGCGTGCTGACAGCGTTGCGTGACGCCGGTCTTGGCAGCCTGCCTGGTGGTGGCGCCGAGATCTTCGACGATCGCGTGCACGATGAAGTCTTCAAAGGCAAAGTACGCAGCGACAAGTGGTTTGAAGTCCATCGCACTGCCCATTCCCTCGGCATCTACAGCAACGCGACCATGCTCTATGGCCACGTCGAAACGGTCCCCGAACGCGTTGGCCACCTCATCAAGCTGCGCGAGTTGCAGGCCCACTCCCTCGCAACGGCGCCGGCGGCGTTCAATTGCATGGTGCCGTTGAGTTTCATCCCCGATCAGAGTG
>JBBRHE010000249.1:0-4665 GCA_038223165.1 Tepidisphaerales bacterium | reverse complement strand
CATGTCACCGTTCGCATTGACCTCGACCGCATCCGCGCCAATGCGGAACACGTTGGCAGACAGACAAAAGTCGATGTGATCGCCGTCATCAAAGCCGATGCTTATGGCCTGGGGGCAAAGTCGGTTGCCGATGCGATCGCGGCGGTTGTGGATGGGTTTTATCTTTTTGAACTGGCCGAGGCGGGCACTGCGGAAGTGAAGCGCTTGGGCAGGGATGTGATCGCGCTGCGGGATGAATCGTCCGACCCTGTGGTTTACCGCGACGCGGGCGTGCGCCCGATTGTCTGGACGACCGACCGGGCCGTGGCGCTCCAGTCGGTTCGGCCGATTTTGTCAGTGGATACCGGTCAGCAACGATTCGCAGCACCCGCGACGGAGATCGACGCGATCATCAAAGCCGGCGCGATTCGCGAGGCAATGACGCATGCCAGCGGGCCCGACCAGGCAGCGCGCTTTGCAGATCAAACCAACGGCCGGGGGCTTCACCGGCACGCTGCGGGGACGGCATTGCTCGACGAGCCCACGGCGTACTTTGATGCGGTGCGCCCGGGGCTGGCGTTGTACCGCGATGCGGTTCACGTCTTTACACACCTTGTCGACGCCCGCGACGCCACCGGGCCTGCCGGTTACAGCGGGTTCGTCACGCGCCGTCACGGTGTTATTCTCGCCGGTTACGCGCACGGGCTCCGCCGGGGGCCTTGCCTGGTCAATGGTCAAAGCCGTCACATTCTCGAGGTCGGCATGCAGACGAGTTTCGTCGAGCTGGGTAACGCAGACGGCATCGGTGATACTGTCACGTTGCTCGGTGACGGTCTATCGGTCGACGATGTCGCTGGGTTCTGGCAGACGAGCCCGCAGGACGTGCTGGTGTGCCTAACCGGCGTAGGCGTGCGATCGTGGACCTGACGCGATTGATCGGTCCAGTCGAATGAGTTTCCCCAATCGCCGCGATCGGAATTTTTGACGGTCGGTCGTTAAAAAAAAGAAGACGCGAACCAAGTCGCGTCTTCTTCAGTTCGTTTTTTCTAAAAGGATGCCGGCTTAGGCGCTCTTTTTCATGATCTGCGCTTCAGGCACATTGGGCATCGTGATCTCGCGGGCCTGCACCTTGCGGTAGCCAAGCTGCAACATCACTTCGAGCACTTCGGTCCATGACGGGAACAGGCGCTTGTTGACCTTTTTATAGGTCTCGATCGCCATGACGAACTCGAACTGCTCGGTCGACATCTCCCCTTCTTCGGCGCTGCGGCGGTCATCACTTCGCCGGCGACCGGGTCCGCGACGACGCTCCAGACCGGTGTCCTGACGACGATCTTCTCCATAACGGCGTTCGGGACCGTCGAACTCATCCTGCTGTTCAACGGTCGCCCGGCGACGCTCCGAACCGACACGCCGATCGACGACCGTCGCCCGGCGATCCGGCCCCGTGCCAGGCTTACGCTGTTCGGCTTCAACCGCTGGATCGATCGATTCACTGCTCATAGGACGACACCTCTACCGACACATCGTCCAATCCCTGACCCGACTTTAGCCCTCCGATAGACCTGCCCCATAGCCCTGACCCAAATCAACCGATTCACCGCCTCAAGTTGTTCATGCAGAAGTTCCCTCTATTGCGCGGATATTGACGGTTACGTCGGATGGAGGGCAGGCGTAAACTGGGACAAGGTGAGAGTATTTGCGTTTTCGCCGACGAGTCATTTTTCGAACAGGGATCAACGTCATGCAAGTTCAAGTGAACACCGACCACAATATCAAAGGCAGCGACGAACTGAACGATCACGTCGAGCAGGTCGTCGAAGCCGCGCTCGGCCGGTTCGGCGAGCGGATCACGCGGGTGGAAGTGCATCTGAATGACGTGAACGGGAAAAAGCCCGGCGAAGACGACCTTCACTGCATGATGGAAGCGCGGCTCAGCGGCATGCAGCCGATCGCGGTGACTGATGAGGCGGCGACCTTGGACGAGGCGATCGAAGGGGCCGCCAAGAAGCTGCAACGCATGCTCGACAGCACCCTCGGCAAGCTGAACGACCAGCGTCATTGATGCTTTTGACCGGGAGCGACCGATATCGGATCCACTTCCTGCCATTCGAGCTTTCTTCGTGTTAGAAAATAGCGCTCCGTGTATCGCAGTGACTTCAACGGCGGTGCCTCTCTCGCGGGTGCG
The DNA here is from genome assembly GCA_038223165.1 of Tepidisphaerales bacterium. Lineage (GTDB taxonomy): Bacteria > Planctomycetota > Phycisphaerae > Tepidisphaerales > Tepidisphaeraceae > DASYHQ01. The sequence continues at coordinate 2,498 of JBBRHE010000249.1, read as the reverse complement.
CCGTGCATTGAGTTTCCTGCGCCGTCTCGGCCCCGCCGGCCTGATTGCCGTCGCGGTGTCGGTCCTGCCCGGCATCGGTGCGCTGATGATCTACGGACGCCTGTCCGTCATCGCCCCCTGGCTTCAAGCTCATCCGTTCGTCGGTCCGGCGCTGTGTGCGGGGGCTTTCGCGCTCGCTGGCGGCGTGGCGCTGATCCCGACCTACGCGCTCTCGACATTGTGCGGGTGGTCGTTCGGATTCCCGGTCGGGCTGACGGCCAGCCTCGGTGGCTTCCTCGCGGCGGCGCTGGTCGGCTACGTGCTTGCCCGGGCCGCAGACGGTGGGCGGGTTATGGCGCTGGTCAGTGAGTCCTCGACATGGCAGGCGGTTCACGCCACGATAACGAACGGCGGCTTTGCCAAGGTCCTGCTGGTCGTCTCACTCGTGCGCCTCGCCCCGATCGCCCCGTTCTCTCTCACCAACGTGACGATGGCAGCCCTTCGCGTGCCGCCGTTCGCATACGGTGTGGGGACGGTGCTGGGCATGGCCCCGCGAACCGCGGTCCTCGTCTTCGTCGCCTCCCGACTGACCAACGTCGACGCGCCGCTCGATCAGGAGCCGTGGCTTCTCGCGGTCGGGGCAGCGCTCACGATCGCCGTCATGGCGATGTTGGGATGGATCGGAAAGAAAGGCCTCACGCAAGTCACGGCGAGCGAAGGCGCAAGCGCGTGAATGACCGTTTCAAACTGTCTGGCCCGCATGCGGCCACGTGCTGGGCCTCGGCCGGTGATCGTGTTGGAGCACGCAGAGCGGTGGCGCGGAAGCGGTCAACGGTCTTGCGTTAGCGAGCATGCGTTTTTACGGGATTAGGATAATCGATGCACCAACTGCAGAACGCCTGGGAAAGCTTGCGGGCGAGCCTCTGGTTCGTCCCGACGCTCATTGTCGCCGCGGCGGTCGCGCTGGCCATTGGACTGATCGAGATCGACTCAGCCGGCTACGACTGGAAACTGGCGGATCGGCTCCCCCGGCTCTTCGGGGCCGGGGCCGAAGGCTCGCGCGGGCTGTTGGCGGCCATAGCCGGGTCGATGATCACCGTCGCCGGCACCACCTTCTCGATCACGATCGTCGCGCTGGCGCAGGCGTCGAGCCAGTACACGTCGCGCATCCTGCGTAACTTCATGAGCGACCGCGCCAGCCAGTCGGTCCTCGGCGTCTTCGTGGGCGTGTTCGCTTACTGTCTCATCGTGCTGCGGACGATTCGCGGCGGGGATGAAGTGTTGTTCGTACCGTCGCTGTCGGTGCTCGGCGGGTTGGTCCTGGCGTTCGTCGCCATCGGTTTCCTCATCTTCTTCATTCATCACACCGCGGCGTCAATCCAGGCGTCGAGTGTCATCGCCGACGCGGCCGAGGAGACATTGCGGGCCGTTGATCGATTGTTCCCTAAGGGTGTGGGTGACGCCGCAGACAATCCGGCGGGCGGTGCGGAAAGCAAGGCCGTGATGGCCAACATCTGGATCACCATAGCAGCACGCAAAACAGGCTACATTCAGGCGATCGACGCCGATGCCCTCTTCGAGCTTGCGCGTCAATGCGGGTCGGTCGTACGGATGGAGCGAGGCATCGGTGAGTTCGTCATTGAAGACGCTCCACTGGCATCCATGGCCGGCAAGCAACCGGACGAGGAGGCCATCGTGAAGCTGAACGGTGCCTACACCGTCGGCCGGCACCGCACGGTGCATCAGGACGCGGCCTACGGCATCCGGCAGATCGTGGATGTCGCGCTCAAGGCGCTGTCGCCGGGAATCAACGACACGACCACCGCCGTCAACTGCTTGGATTATCTTGGCGTTATCCTCGCGCGGGTCGCCGCGCGGGCCGTCGAAACGCCGTATCGCAAAGACGATGGCCGCGTGCGCCTGATCGCGCGCGGGCCGACATTCGCAGGGCTGGTTGACGAGGCCTTCGATCAAATTCGCCAGAACGCCGAAGGCAACGTCGCGATCCTCGCTCGCCTCCTTCAGGTTCTGGAAATCATCGCCGCGCGGACGTCCGACCCCGGACGGTGGCAGGCACTCGCCCAACAGGCCGACCTCGTCGCCGAGACGGCGAAGCGCAGCGTCCCCTCGGCGCACGACCGTGCAACGATTCAGACGAGCACCGACCGCTTCTCCGCGTCCGGCGAACGAAGCAAACAGCAGGGGAACTCGGCATAAAAGCTTGATCTGTCATCTCGCAGAGGCTGACTCGAAGGCCCTTGTCCGTCCGTATCAGCCGCGTCGGCGTGTCACCGGCGCGATTCGAGGTCGGCGATCAAGCTCTTCATTTCCTCTATCTCATTGCGCCCATGACGAGCGCCATGTAAGCCCGTGTTTCGCTAAAGAAGGCGTGTCTGACCTGGTACGTGTTCAGGTACAATAAGCCGACATGATCAGGGTTGAGGTCGCGATCATCGCGGTGAAATTCATGCGTCGGGCCTCTGGTCGTTAGTCGTCTCGTCCGCCTGCGGCAACGTGCT
>JBBRHE010000248.1:0-4665 GCA_038223165.1 Tepidisphaerales bacterium | reverse complement strand
TGGCGACCGCATCGACAGAGCTCGGCGCCAAGGCGGCGCTGGGGTTGATGCTTCCGCTGCTCATCTGTGGCGACCTCATTGCGCTCTACCAGCAACGCAAGCACGCCAGCCTCGGCCTCGTGAAACGGCTTCTCCCCGCGACGATCGTCGGTGTCGCGATCGGTGGTGGGTGCCTGTATTTCGCCCACAGCCGTCGCGAGTTCGCCGAGGCGCTGATCAACCTCGACATTGGTTTCGAGTCGGTGTTGCTCGTCGGTCTGCACTGGTATCGCCAACTGCAACACGAGCGCGACGGTGTTTACATCCCCAAGCCATGGCACAACCATTTCACGGGAATGTTCGCCGGCATCAGCAGCACACTGGCGCATGGCGCCGGACCGATCATCGCGCTGTATCTGCTCCCGCAGAAGCCGTCGCGACAGACGTTTGTCGGCACGTGCGCGGTCTATTTTTTCATGCTGAATACGATCAAGCTGTCGGCGTACGCGTGGGCCGGTCAGTTTGAGGCCGCGCCACTCACGCTAACGGCCCGCTTCGTGCCGCTCGTCTTCATCGGTGGAATGACCGGTTACCTGCTCAACCGCCGGATCAGTGACAAGCTGTTCTCGAACATCGTCTACGTCGGCACGTTCGTGTTGGGGTGGTACTTGCTGTGGATCGGTGTTCGGGACTTGCGGCACGCGATCTACGGGACCTGATGGCCGCGCATACTGGCACAGGTGGATCGCGCGCCACCGTTGCATGGGCGTCTGGCCCATAGGTCTTGCAAAGGGGTCTACTTCAACCGGTCGCGCAGCAGCGCGATGTCGTCGTTGATGTCCTGCAGTTGGCGATTTAGAACGCGCCTGTCTTCGGCGCTACGGACGTGTTCGATCCGGCGGCGCAATTCGCGGGCGTCGCATTCAAGGCGCTCGATCTGCGCAATCACTTCAGGTTCTGGGCAATAAACTTCGATCACGTTCGCTTCCTCCGTGCTCCGCGACCTGATCTTACGCCATAGAACCGTCGGCGGCAATTTCCGGACGGTTGATGTTTGGTGAAGATTACGCGAGCACCAATCGAGTTCCCGTACCGGTTTTTACGACCCTCGCCGGTACGCCGACGACCGTAGCGCCGGCCGGCACGTCGGTTATCACAACCGCGCCAGCCCCTACAATCGCATCAGCGCCGATCGACCGACACTGGATCACCTTCGCGCCAATCCCGATGAAAGCGCCCGATTCCACAGTCACCCGCCCGGCCAGGGCGGCGGTTGGGCAGATGTGGACGCCTTCACCGACGACACACTCGTGCTCCACGACGGCGGCCGTGTTCACGATCACCGAGTCAGCAATCTCCGCCTCGGCACAAATCACTACGTTGGCGGCGATCACGACGTTCATACCGATTTTTGCGGAAGGGGAGACGACGGCGCTCGGGTGGATCGCGTTGATCAGTTGAAAACCGTGTTCGAGCACACGGGCTGCGTAGGTCCGCCGAATCGCGTTGTCCCCGATCGCGATGATCGCAGCCTTCACCTTCTGCAGCTTTAGCTTCGGCAACAAGTTGACTGGCCCAAGCACAGGCAGGCCACCAATCGTGCTTCCGGCCAATGAGACGTCCGCGTCGACGAAGCCGACCGGTCGCAGTGTGCCCATCGCGCGCAGGATGTCCAGAACGACTTTCCCATGCCCACCGGCGCCGATGATGACCGTGTCCATATTGGACGTTATCGGACGACGACGGAGGAAAGGATGAAAAAAAGGATGAAGGCTGAACAGGCATGTGAATAGTCCGTTCAGCCTTCTTTTCTATCCTTCATCCTTAAGGTTCAGAACCCTGCCAGGTCTTCGAACACCACCGTTGTCGCGACCGCGGCGTTGTGGCTGGTGGCGGCCAGGCCGACGTACATCGTTGTCGGCAGAGCGCTGATCGACTGCGACGCGACCAGCGTCCATGTCACACCGTCGTCGCTGGCGTACCCCGTCAGGACACTGCCCGAGCGGACCAGACGGACGTAGGTGTCGGGCAGTGACACGGTGCCGGTGCCGGTCGTCGTCGTTGTGCCACCCCCTGTGCCACGATACGAGAAGCGATTCTGCGTCGGGGACGCGAGAATGAAGGCGTTGCGAGCGTTGTCAGCGGTTGACACGCGCGCCATGAGGCCGGCCTTGGTCCACACGTCGGTGGCCGTCATCGATTCGATGCGGACTCGGACGTCGAAGTCACCGGTGATTTCTTTGCCCGTAAAGAAACCCTGATCGTTCTTGCCGATGATATCCGTCCCACCGGCGGTCATCGTGACGTTATCAGGGCCCGTCCACGTTGCCGAGCCGGTGATGGCGGGGCTACCGAGGTTGCCGGCGTACCATGGCGTTACCACCGCAGCCGTCGTGGTCGCGACGACCGTCGCCGACGGTACGCTCGTGCCGGTGATGTTTTTGGCAAACACTCGGTAACTGTACGACGTCTGGGCGAGCAGATTCAGGTCGGTGAACGTTGTCACGTTGGTGCCAGGCGTGGCGACCTGTGTCCACATGCTCGAGCCGGCCTGCTGGCGTTCGACGACGTAGCCGGAGTCGTTGGCTACGTCGCTCCATGAAAGCGCTGCGGTCGTTGCGGTCGTGCCGACGACAGTCACACCGGTCGGGGCCACCGGAATCTGAGGCAACGGCGGGGGTGTGGACGCGTCGAACGCCAAGTCGGCGAACGCTGCGGTTGTTAGCGCGGTCGCTTTGTGGCTTGTCGCGGCCAGGCCGACGTACATCGTCGCAGGCAAGTCAGTCATCGCTTGTGAACTGACGAGCGTCCAACTGATGCCGTCGGTGCTCGAATAGCCACTGATGACGTTGCCCGTGCGGACCAGCCGCAGCCAACCGTCGGGCAACGCCGACGATCCGGTGCCGGCGGACGTTGTGCTTCCACCACCGGCGGTGCGGAACTGCATGCGCGCGACGGTCGGCGTGTCGTAGACGAACGCGTTGCGGGCGTTCTCCGCAGTCGACACACGAGCCATGAGGCCTGCCTTGGCCCATGGATCGGTCGCGGTCAGTGACTCAACGCGCACGCGCACGTCAAAGTCACCGGTGATCGCTTTGGCGGTGAAGTAGCCCTGGTCCTTCGTGCCTTGGATGTCGGTGCCCCCGGCCAGCATGGTCAGTGCAGTTTCACTGTTCCACGTGACCGAGCCCTTCTGGGCCGGGTTGCCGAGGTTGCCGGCGTACAACTGAGTGGTCGCCGTGACGCTGGTGCTCGGTTGTGACGGACCGGCGGAGTTGGTGGCGCGGACGCGGTAACTGTACGCAACGCCCGGCAGCAGGCCGGTCTCGGTGAACGTCGTTACACCGGCGCTCGTTGTGCCGGTGGTGTTCCAGGTGCCACCGGTTGTGGAGCGCTCGACGAGGTAGCTCGTCTCACTATCCACGTCGTTCCATGTGAGGGTCGCGGCCGAGGCGGTCGTAGTGCTGACGGCCACGCCCACGGGGGTTTGCGGCGCGACGGGCGCGGGACCATCCTGACGGACGAACCGCATGCCGTCGGCAATCACGTAACCACTCGTGCCACCCGTACGAATCAAAACACTGCCCCCTTTCCCACCCGCGCCGAACGTGACGGCGCCGAGCAGGTTCCATTTGCCGCCGTTGAGCTTCTGGTTGACCAGCACAGTGCTGACGACACCGTTGACGTCGACGAGGTCGACCGGCACGTTCGACGCTCGGTCGCTCTTGGCGGTCCACCAGGCGTAGACGGCGTAGGTGCCACCCTGCGGCAGGTTGGGCGTGTAGCGGACGCTCTTCGTGCCTTTCTGTGCCTTGTTGTCGTGAATGTAGTTCGACCCGATATAGCCCGGCAAACTGCTGCTGGTGGCCCAGCCACCGGTGACGGTGACAGCGCCGATGGTGCCGTTGTTGGCGTTGTCCATGACGATTTCGATGACGACCGGGGCGACGTCGGGCTTGGCAGGCGCCTGGGCGGTGTTGACGCTGCCACCGACGGCGTTGGCGGCACGAACGCGGTAGACGTACGTCTGGCCACTGGTCAGACCGGTGTTGGTGTAAGTTGTCACGTTGGCTGCCGTCTCGGCGAGGAACGTGAAGATTGATTCGCCAGGGCCTTGACGCTCGATGACGAACTTCGTTTCGTTTGACGCGTTGTCGGTCCACGCGAGCGATACGCTCGTGGGCGACGCAACGGTGGCCGACAGGTTGCTGGGGGCCACGGGGAGGCCGGGCGTGGTGACGGTGATCACGTTCGAGTGGATCGAATCGCCAGCGGCGTTCGTCCCACGGACGCGGTACGCATATGTCGAGCCGGGAAGCGTTGAATTGTCACCCCATGCGGTTGCGTTGGCCGCCGTGGTTCCGACGTCGACGAAATCAGTGTCGATCGGGCCTTTTCGCTGGACCGTAAAGGCGCTTTCGTTGTTGGAGTTGTCGGCCCAGACCAGACCGATCCCACGACCATTGGGAGCGGGGTTGGCAGTCAGACCGGTCGGCGCGGCGCTGACGGTGCGCACACCTGCAAAGAGGTTGGCGGTGGGAATGATCTGCTTGGCGATCGTCGCGCTGCTCCAGAGCAGTTTGATCGTCGAACCACCAACGCGCTCATAATACTCGAGCTTCAGCGCGTACTTCTGACCCGCCACCATGTCGAACGTCGCGCTGCGCTCGGTGAGGCCCTGGTCTA
>JBBRHE010000247.1:0-4709 GCA_038223165.1 Tepidisphaerales bacterium | reverse complement strand
CAATGAAGTCCTTGTCCAGCCCCACGTAGTAACGGCTGTGCTCGGCGGGGTCGTAACCGCGGATGACCAGTGCCTGGGAGACCGCCGGGGCCAACGACACGGCCGCTGCTACGCAAAAGGGGATGAAGCGCATGGAGGATTCCTAAGCGAACAGATGATCAAGTCGCTTTACAACATACACCGAGACCGGCCAGCGGCAATCAAATAGTGACCGATAAGCTGGAAAAATTGCGAATCAGAGGAAGCCTTTAGGGGTCAATACGCCCTTACCAGCGTAGCCCTTTGGAACGCCGCCAGAACGATGTCCTCGTGCCGCATGCCTTGCTCTGCGCGGGATTGGGCGCACCACTGGCACATGCCGACGCCGTGGCCCCAGCCGTGGCCTTCGACGAAGCGGAGGGTGTCGTCGTCGTTGATGATCTTAAAGAAGCTGCTGTAGACGGTGTTGTCCTTCGGCGCGTCGGTGTTGATCGCGGTGCGGAGTTCCTCACCGCTGAAGCTGTACTTCACACCGCGCACGTCGGTGACGATGAAGCGGACGGGTCGGCCGGAGCTATTTACACCGTCGGGGGCGATCTGGACGTTCAAAATGCCCGCCATCTCCCGTTCCGGGCGGTTGCGGCGTTGGCCGAACAACCGAAACCGGCGGGTCAGTTCGTCCTTGCGCACCACCACCGGGCCCCAGTTGAACCGTGGGCTGGCGGCGCACAGGTTCTTCACGTTCTGCTCGGCCAGTGGCGCGATGTGCGGTTCTTCGTAGCCGAACGCGTCGACCGCGCTCTGGGTGACCCCACCACAACAGGAACTGAAGTACGACCGGAAGATCTGCTGACGGCCGTTGATCAGCGCCGTCACGACGATGCCGCGCGTGTCCTCGACCGCAATGCGGCTCTTGGCCGTCTCGGCGCTCAGCCCGCCGTACACTTGGCTTCGCTCGTCGGGGAAGACGTCCCAGTAGCTGCCGGTCGACGTGCGCACCTCGTATAACGCGTAAGTGCGAGCCACGATCGCCTGGGCCTTGTAGGCTTCCAAGTCCCAGCGGGCCAGCATTTCCTTCGGGACGACGCCCATCAGATAGCCGTCGACATCGACGTCGTTCACGACGTCAAACCGCCCTGGCGCTACCGGCACCATGCGAAGGCGACCGCGATAGGTGATGCCCTCCAGCTTCAGTGAGCCTTCACTGCTCGGTTCGAAGACGAGCTCACCGGTCCCGAGTTTGGCGTTGCCGATACGCCATCCACCGGGCGTGAGCGATATCTCAACCGCAGCGGGGATGTTAAAGGATTGCGGACGATCGGCACCCGTCCGCACGGTCGGTGGGCTCGTCGCGGCGAGCTTCACGACGTCGCGGCTTTCCAACAGGCGCACGCGGACCATCGGCGTGCCACTATTCGGTGACGCAGATGGCTGCACGTCCTGACGGCATCCCAAGGGGATGGACAGCAACGCGCACAGGATGATCGTGAGAATTCGTTGAGGTCGAGCCATCAATGCCATCCATGGCAAGCGGGCGGACTGACGTTTCCGGCCCCTCTCCCGGGACCCCGGGAGAGGCTGGGTGAGGGTGATTTCAAGGGGCAAGAAGTTCTTGCGATCCCATATCACCCTCACTCTGACCTCTCCCATGAGTACATGCGAGAGGAGCCGGAGGTTCGCGCATCCGTTACTCTTCCAACTTTCGCAGACCGAGCCCGAATGTCGCAAGCTGCTGCTTGATCTCGTTGAGGCTCGTCAGACCGAAGTTCTTGCAGCCGAGCAGTTCGTCCTCAGTCCGGCTGGCCAGTTCGCCGAGCAGGTTGATGTTCAGACGCTGCAAGGCCTTACGGCTGCGGACGGACAGTTCCAGGTCACCGACCGTCTTGCTGAGCACTTCCGCAGGCACGTTACCGGCGACAACCGAAGGGCGACGCGCTACGCTCGACGCGGCGGCCGACTTGCTGTCGGTTTCCAGGTTCTGACCGAGGCGCAAGCCCTTCTGGGCCAACAACGCCTTAATTTCGTTCAGGCTTGTCTCACCAAAATTCTTGTAGCTCAATAGTTCCTGCTCGCTGGTCTTGAGCAGATCACCGACCGAACGGATGTTCATCTTCTTCAAACAGTTACGGCTGCGAACTGACAGTTCGAAATCGGTGATCGGGATGTCGAACACCGCGTTGCGACGATCACCGCGAATGCCGTCCTCGTCGTCGTAGTACATCGAACGGGCGCTCTCGACGTCCTTCATGTACAGCCGGGCGCGAGGGTGGTTCGGATTTGTGCGCAGAACCGCGTCGAGGCAGCGATGGGCCTCGTCGTAGTGGTTGTTGTCCTCGTACAGCACCGCGAGGTTCAACAGCGCGTTGAGGCTGACCGGTGGGCTGGTGACCAACCGCTCGTACAGCTCGATCGCCTTGGCATCTTCGGCCCGGCGGTCGTACATCAGCGCCAGTTTGAAGCAGGCCTGCTCGTGGTCGGGGTTTTCGTTGAGCGTGCGCTCGAAGAACTCCAACGCCTTCTCGTGGTTCCCACCGTTCTCCGCCTCGACAGCCTTGCGGTAAAATTCCTCGGCGGCGCGTTCATTGATCGAATTTACACTCAGGTCGCTCATGTTCGGTGTCTCGGTAATGGAATGCGGAAATGACCCGGTAAAACGGATCGTTCTAGGACAACGGATTATTGATATGTCAGGCTTTACGCCCTGTCAACACGACCCCACGGCACGTCAAATCGATCGAAAACCGCACTCACAATAGTAAAAACGTGGTTATCGCACCCATCGCGACCAGCAGGACCAGCATACACCCCTTGCGCGAAGAAATTTTATCGAAACGGTCTGGATGGCTTGCCCGCAACGTCACTTCAATGGCTTCGACGACGTCCTTGGCTTCCTTCAAACCCAGTCCACTGGCGGCGCGATAAAGTTTGATGGCTTGAATCTTTCGGCCGGCGTAAAGCTTGGCTTCGATCTGTGCACGAACGTTGCTGGGGATATCGTTGGCCATGACAGGAACCGTTTTCCAGGACGGGCGCCCCTGCGCCCCCCGGGGACGTGACAACGATCGTTCTAACACCACCGTTCGGTGGATTCAATTCGTCGAAGGTCTCGTTACACTGCGCCGGATACCATGCCCGACCGTCGCACCATCCTCGTCTTTGCCAACCCCAACGCCGGTCGCGGGCGGGCTCGGTCGTTTGCCGGGAAGATCGCTCGGCGGTTGCATCAAGACGGGTTCCTCGTGCGAACCGTCTTTGAGCCACCCGGTTACTTCCAGCCGAAGGACGACGAGCATTATCACGCTGCGATCGTCATGGGTGGGGATGGTACACTTCGCGCTGTCGCTGCGAGGCTTTACGACGTCATCGCCGACCCGCCACCCATTTTGCTCGTGCCGATGGGGACTGCGAACCTGATCGGCAAGCATCTGGAAATCGCGTGGCATGACGAAGACCCCGCCGACGAGATCGCGATCGCGATTGCCAAGTACGAGGTCGTCCAGTTCGATGCCGGATCGGCCAACGGTCATCTGTTTCTACTGATGGCCAGCGCGGGCTTCGATGCCAGTGTCGTCCACGCGATGGACAAGATGCGCACGGGTCCGATCGACTTCATCAGCTACGCTTTTCCGACCCTGCTGACGCTGCGTGACTACAAGTTCCCACCGCTGACGGTCTCGGTCGACGGAAAACTTATTTTCGCCCACCGCCCGGCGCTGGCGATTGTCGCAAACGTGCCGGAGTATGGCATGGGCTTTCCGTTCCTGCCCGACGCCCGCCCGGACGACCACCGGCTCGACGTCTGCGTCATGCCCTGCAGCGACCGGAAGGCCCTGCTCGAGATCGCCATGCTCGCCGCCGCCGGTGAACATGTCGCGATGGACGGTGTCGTGATGGCCGGTGGCACACGCATCGAGATCGCGTCGACGGAACAGATGCCCATTCAACTCGACGGCGACGCGTTCGGTCATACCCCGCTGCGCATCGAGTTGCTTGATCGCACTGTGGGATTTATCGTGCCGTAACCCGTAGAGTGGGCACTGCCCACCTTCCCCCTTTGTCCCCACGGTGGGCAGTGCCCACCTTACGTGAGATTCAATGGTTAATGACTTCCTCACCCGCTCTCCCCTGTTCGTCATCGCTGGCCCATGCGTGATCGAGTCGCTCGATCAGTCGCTGCAGATTGCGACGCATATGAAAGAGGTGTGCGAAAAGCTCGGCATCACCTACATTTTCAAGGCCAGTTTCGACAAGGCCAACCGCTCGTCCAACAGCAGCTTTCGCGGGCCGGGGCTGGAAGATGGCCTGGTCGTACTGAAGGCAGTGAAGGACACGCTCGGCGTGCCGGTGCTGACCGACGTGCACGAGACGCACCAGGTTGCCGAGGCCGCCAGCGTGGTCGATATTTTGCAAATCCCTGCATTCCTGGCGCGCCAGACCGATCTCCTGCACGCCGCCGGTCGCAGTGGCGCTGCGGTGAACATCAAAAAGGGCCAGTTCATGAGCCCCCATGAGATGGGCAACGCCGTCGAGAAAGTGAAGATCGCTCGTAATCCTGACGACGCGACCGTCGCCAAGCGTAAATCGCAGTTGGGCAATCAAATCATGCTGACCGAGCGCGGTTCGTTCTTCGGTTACAACCGCTTGGTCAACGACTTCACCGGACTTTCCGTCATGAGGTCGTTCGGTGTGCCGGTCGTTTTTGACGTCACCCACAGCACCCAGCAACCCGC
>JBBRHE010000246.1:0-4757 GCA_038223165.1 Tepidisphaerales bacterium | reverse complement strand
CAAGAACGGCATCCCGAACGACCCGCGTCCCCCTAAGACGACCAGTGGCATCCGCTTAGGTACACCCGCGACAACGACCCGTGGCCTGAAGGAGGCCGACTACGCAACCGTCGCAGACTTCATCGACGCAGCGTTGCTCGGCAAGGACGATGCCAACAAACTCGCCAAGGTCCGCGCCGACGTGGCAGAGTTCTGCAAGAAGTTCCCAATGCCTCACTAGTCCAGTGGTTAAGTCACGTCAGGCCCCACCCAATTTGGGAAGCGCCGTTTCGTTGGTCGATCGAATCAGACGCTGCACAAAAAGCAGGACTGCTCTAACGCCCCGCAAAGTTTGTCCTCTTTAACGTCCGATAAGCGACACAGCGTGTTTTTTCGCCGGATCCACCGAAATTGTCGCCGCTTCACTGACGGCGGCGGGGTATATTCCCTGCCATCAGGAGCTGTGCCAAGTGATGCGTTTTACTAAACTTGCGACGTTCGTAGTGGGAGTGTCAATGTGGACGGGCCTGGCAAATGCCGGGCTTGTTGTTGTACCGGTCGCGGAGGATGCGTCGACCAATACGCTGAACCCCGATGGCGCGATCGGTTCCATCACCACGCGTGGAGGACTGCTCGCGGGGTTGGATAGCCTCAATTCGAACTACTCGTTTTACCTGAAGTTTAACCTGCCGACCGTGAGCGATCCGATCACCGGCGCGACGCTGCGCGGTTTCTTTAACGACGACTTTGGTGGTTCATCAACCTTCGTCGGCGTCTTGACGGCACAGGATGACTCGTGGTCGGAAAGCACCATCACCGCCAACACCCAGCCCCTTGCGAACGAAGAGGTGGGGGGCAGTCAGATCGTCGGCTCGGCCGTCGGGTCGTTCGTCGAGTTTGATGTGACTCCAGTCGTGCAGTCGACAGCGATCGACGACGGCATCCTGACGCTCGCGCTCTTCACGATCGACGGTCGATCAGGCGACCTGAAATTTTTCGCGTCAAAGGAGTTCAACTCAGCCAACGCATTTACGCTGAACCTCGAGACCGCGGGCACCGCGATTCCTTTACCCCCGGCAGGAATGTCGGGCATTGTCGGTTTGGGCGTCGCATGGGTGGCGCGTCGGTGGTTCGTCAAGGGTTGGTAACGCTGGAATTCGAGCGCCGATTACGCCGCGACCGTCACGGCGCGGGCTTGACCGTTGACTGTCACGTCGATCGCAGACACAGGCAGTTTGCGCTGAGGGGCCAGGTCACCTAATTCTTCATTGGTGATGTACGTCAACGGAACGCCCAGCCGTGCCTGTTGCTGCACGAACTCGCACGGCTGACCGTTGCACTCGCGGAACACTTTCCCGGCGAAGAGCAGTTCCTTCACGCGGTTGTACTTGCTGTTGTTCTGCAACGGACCGTCGTGAACGGTGCCCATGTCAGCAACGTCGTGCACCATGCAGCAGGTGCTGATCTTGCCGGTGCCGTCCACATACAACCCTTCAACCCACGAGCAACTGTTGATTTTCTTCTTCACCGGTGAGGTCGTCTCAGCTGCCACGGGCAGGGGTACCGTTGTCGTTTGACCGGGCGCTTCCAGCACGGCCCGCAGACCCTCGGGCACGAACACCGTCAACTTCGCCTCGGCCGCGATCGCCAGCGCCTCGCGCAGGAACGCGGCGCATTGGGGATGTTCCACCGCTTTGCGGTTGTCACTGGGACGGTCCTGCCAACCGATCAGGTCTTCCAGATTCACCCGGCCCGCACCAAGGCGGATCGCCATGCGCACGAAATCTGGCAGCTCCTGAATGTTGTCGGCCATCGCGACCATCGACAAGGACAACCACGGAGTCTTGGCGCCGCGCTCGGCCTTGATCTCCTGCAACCGCTCGACGTTCTTCAGCACGCGCGCCAGGTCGGCCCCGCGAATCTTGCGGTAGGTCTCGGGTGTGGCCCCGTCGAGCGACACGTTCAACATCTGTACCGCGCCGCTCTCGACGAACAGCTTCGCTCGCGCTTCGGTCAGTGGGTGGCCGTTCGTGTAGATGTCGATGTTGATCTTCTTGTCCGACGCCAACTGAATCACGCGATCGAAATGCGGGTGCAAAAGGGGGTCGCTGTTGCCCGAACTGAGCGTGATGCCCTGAATGGTCGGCGCGGCCTCAAGGATCTTTTCAAACGCCTCGATCGGGATCGATTTGAATTTGTTCGGATAACTTGCGTCCTGAACGCCCACGCACATCCGGCAGTGCAGGTTGCACTTGCCCTCGACGAACTCCAGGTTCAAAAACTGCGGCAGGAACAGCAACGGGCGATAGTCCTTGGCCCAGCCGACTTGGTGTTGAAGGTCCAGAACCCGATGCTTGAGCTGCGTCAGTTCAGACCCGCGTAGTTGGTTTTGACCGTTCAGGGTCGACAGCAGGTTGTGGAAGACCAGTTGTTCGTCCGGTGCGACATTCGCTGCCTGCCGAAGGATGCTGATCGCCTCGACCCTGCGGTCGTTCATCAGGTGCGAGACCGCGACGTCGTTGAGCGCCATGGCGAGCTGACTGTTGGCTCGCTTCTCGGCCTCGGCCTTTTTCCCCCCGCACGCGAGCGTGCGGAAGGTGGTGTCGCAGATCCCGACGTCGTCCAGCGAGGGCATGGGCATGATCGATCGTTCCTTACGGGTGCAAGTTCACCGACACCGCGCCGGAAATGCAGCGGCGTACTTCCCGTTCATCGTCCGATAGCCTGAATTGACGTGAATTTGCCGCTTCACCGACCGGTGTGCGTGGAAACGCCCTCGCGTGTATCATCCGCCGTCCCATGGCCAAGAACATCAAGCCTCGCAGTGAAGACTACGCACAGTGGTACCTCGACGTCATCAAGGCGGCCCAGCTCGCCGACTATTCCCCCGTGCGCGGGTGCATGGTCATCCGCCCGGAAGGGTTCGCCCTCTGGGAAGGCATCCAGCGTGACCTCGATCGGCGGTTCAAGGAGACGGGGCACGTCAACGCCTACTTCCCACTGCTCATCCCGCAGAGCTTTTTAGCCAAGGAAGCCCAGCACGTGGAAGGGTTTGCGATGGAATGCGCCATCGTCACCCACACGAAACTCGAAAAGGACCCCACCAAGCCCGGCACGCTCAGGCCCGCCGGCCCGTTGGAAGAACCCCTGATCATCCGCCCGACGAGCGAGACGATCATCGGTCACATGTACGCGCAATGGATCCAGAGCTATCGCGACCTGCCCGTGCTGATCAACCAGTGGTGCAACGTCATGCGCTGGGAACTGCGCACGCGCCTGTTCCTGCGTACGAGCGAGTTCCTCTGGCAAGAAGGGCACACCGCCCACGAGACCGCCGAGCAGGCCCAGGCCGAGACACTGCAGATGCTCGACGTTTACGCGGACTTCGCCGAGCAGTTCTTGGCCATCCCGGTCATCAAGGGGTACAAGACCGAGAGTGAAAAATTCCCCGGTGCCGACACGACGTACACGATCGAAGGTTTAATGCAGGACGGCAAAGCCCTGCAGTGCGGCACGAGCCACAACCTCGGTCAGAACTTCGCCAAGGCGTTCGACATCAAGTTCCTCGGTCGCGACCAGCAGCAGGCGTTCTGCCACACGACGAGCTGGGGCGTCAGCACGCGCATGATCGGCGCGACGATCATGGCGCACAGCGACGACGAGGGGTTGATCACTCCGCCGCATGTTGCGCCCAACGTGGTCGCGATCGTGCCAATCTTCAAGACACCCGATGAAAAGGCGACCGTCAGCGCGTTCATAGAGAAGATCCTCGTGCAACTGGTCGGTGCCGACGAAGTCACCGCCGCCGCCAAGCGAGCCGGGTCGGACATTGCCAGCTTTTTCTTTGACAAGGCGACCGGTCAGAAGATCGTCGTCGACTGGCGCGACAGCCGGCCGGGTGACAAGCAGTATCACTGGGAACAGCGGGGTGTGCCGTTCCGCATCGAAGTCGGTCCCCGCGACGTCGCCGGTGGTGTGTTCGTGCTGAAGCATCGCCTGGACCGCGCTAAGGCGATCACGAATCTGACGGACGTGTCGCCCGAATGGCTCCGCGGATTACTGAAGGACATGCACACCAAGCTGCTCGACCGCGCCCGCGCGTTCCGCGACGCCAACACGACGGTCGCGGCGAGCTACGACGAGCTGAAGTCGATCGTCAGTGACAAGGGTGGTTTCGTCCGCTGTTTCTTCAAACCGGATCGCGCCGCCGAGGCGAAGATCAAGGAAGAGACCAAGGCGACTGTCCGCTGTGTGCCACTGGCGCAGTCGGGACAGAAGGGCAAGTGCATCTATTCGGGTGAAGAAACCGACGTCGAAGTGCTGTTCGCGCTGGCGTATTAGCGCCAACAGCCGATGCGTCAGCTCCCTTCCGGCACTCTGGAGGCGCGACGGCGTGTCGAATCACCTTAGTGCCTCGGATATAACTTTGGATGTGCGCACCACGTGCATGTCCGGCGAATGCGCCTTTGCGGGTTGGCCAAAAAAATCAGATTCGTAAACCCTTGTGCGTTCACATCCCTGCGCCGACGCGTGCGTAAGACGTGCACCTGGCGCGCACCGGTGTCGCATTCAATGACGGGCCTGCGCTCGACCGGGCGTCGCGTTCGCGCGGTCCGTTGTAGCGATCAATCCAAGAACGGGTCAAACGAGAGTTGCATTGCCTAATTTAACGCCAGCGCGGATTCGATGGGTGTTGTCAAGGAATAGAAATGTCACCCTTAAGACCGAAGTAGAAATGTCACCCTGTCAGGGTTGTCCTCGTCCTCGTGTCGCTCGCC
>JBBRHE010000245.1:0-4763 GCA_038223165.1 Tepidisphaerales bacterium | reverse complement strand
GGTCGAATGGGCGGCCGCGGAGGTGTCGAGGAAGTTTTCATCGTGCAGGGCGCCGGGCAGGAACGCGTTGGATATAACGAGCATCACGCCCGTCGTGCTCGCGGCGTAAGCCTGGGCCTCGGCAGTGCCGTTGTTGCCGTTGACCGATCCAAGACCACCGGTCGCGGTCGAGCGGCCATTTACGACGCTACTACCGGTCCCGGCGCCGAAGACGTTGGTGTAGGCGTTGGCAGCGCCACCCCCGTTGGCTGAGGGTGGGCTGAGGTAGTCACCGACCTCCCCACCGGTTGCCGTCGAGAACGCCGTGGCGTCGGCTGTTCCACCCGCCGTCGAGCTGGCGCTGCTGGACGCGTTGCCCCCACCACCGGTTTGAGCCGAGATTTCGGGATTGGCCACCGTGCCACCCATTCCACCGGCGCTGGTCGAGGTCGCGTTGGCGTCGTGATTGCTGTTCGTCGTCGCGACGGCGGTGCTCGTCGCGATGCCACCGGTGCCGGCGGAACTCGCGCCTGCACCATTGCCACCGGTGCCAGCCTGTGACGTCGAAGTGACCGCCAGTGTTCCACCAGTCGTGTCAGCGCTTGCGCTTGCGGTGGCATCACCACCGGTGCCACCGACGGTGCCGACCCCACCGGTCGCCTCGGCCGATATTGCCTGGTTGTCGACCAAGCCCGGTTGATTGTTCGTGACGGTGTCATCCGTCCCGTCGGCCGCCCATCCCGTCGACGCCAGACCGACCGAGACCGCTGCCACCAATGCCGAGATACGAATGGATTGCTTCACGTCCGAACTCCCAATTTCCTGTTGCCCGCGATGCCGCCGATTGCGGATCAACGGTCCGACTTGCTGATTCAGCCCGAATGAATTGCCCGATTCCCGATTGCCCGCAGGTGATTCTCATCGCCAACGCGGTGTCGATCAACGTAATTGAGCCCTTATTCCCATTTTTATCGGTCCCGTACGGTGACCGATAACCGAACGACCGATACACGTGTTATCGGTCGGTCACTTTTCCGTTCGCCAGTCTATCTCACAAAGCGACTGTCCATAGGCGTGAACCTCGCGGCGGTTACCGCTATCATCCGACCGCTATGCCGACGGAGACATGGACGGTCCGCAGGCTGCTGGAGTGGACGACCGGCTTCTTTACGCGCAAGGAGGTCGACGCGCCACGGCTGAGCGCTGAACTGTTGCTTGCGCATGTGCTTAACTCGCCGCGCATCAAGCTCTACACCGATTACGAGCGCCCACTGACCGAGGACAATCTAACCCGGTTTCGCGACCTCGTGAAACGGGCCGGTGAGCAGGAACCGATCGCGTACCTGACCGGCAAGGGGCACTTTTTCAGCCTTGAATTTGACGTAGGGCCCGGTGTGCTCATTCCCCGGCCGGACACGGAAACGCTGGTTGAGAACGTCCTGCAGACCGTCAGGAACACTGTCGGACTGGAGTCCCCGCGCATCCTCGACCTCTGCACCGGAAGTGGGTGCATCGCGTGCGCCTTGGCGGTGCGCATCAAGACGGCCAACGTGACCGCGATCGACATCAGTGAGGCGGCGCTTGCCTTTGCGACAAAGAACGCCGAGCGGTTGGGCGTCTCTGGGCGGGTGCAGATCCTGCAGGGAGACTTGTACGAGCCGTTGAAGTCGGTGATCGATCCGCAACCGTTCAACATGATCGTGGCGAACCCGCCGTACATCCCCACCACCGAGCTGGAAAAGCTCGACCGCAACGTGCGTGACTATGAGCCGAAGTTGGCGTTGGATGGTGGGCCGGACGGATTGGCACCCCATCGCCGAATCATGGAAGGGGCAGCGTATCGCCTGCTACCGGGTGGGACGATCTACCTCGAGATCGCCCACGACCAAGGTGACATCGCGCTCGAGATGATGGGCCAATACCCCGATTTTCACACCCCCCGCCTGCTGAAAGACTACGGCGGGAAGGACCGCGTCGTCACCGCAATTCGTCGCTAGCCAGAGCTTCCCACACGATGGGAATGGCGACAGGATTGCCGAACGAACGACAGGTTGGCGTCAGGAGCGCACGTGATCGCGCTCGCTCAACCACCCAGAGCGCTGACGATCGCAGCGCCCAAAGCGACGATTCCCAGTCCACACATGAAGAGTCGTTCACCTAACATGACAAGCCACCTTTCGCGCGCATCGTTGGTCCGACAGCCGTATCGCGAAAGGTGTGCCATCCGTTGAACTGACTGACGAGACGGATAGGGGGCCTTGCGGATTTTGGTTTTGGCATCGGTGAACGTCCTTCCATTGCTGCTTCACTCAAGGCCAGACGCCGGACCATTCTGCCGGTCTTGGTAACTGGCTCGTCCTGGAACGTTGGATGAAGCCCTCTCTCTTCCGACACCGCTGGCTCTACCGCGACGCGGTTGAGCGCGGTTGGTTGCCGCGGTTTGCGTAGCTCGCTGGACGATTGGGTGGTCACATGAAATCGACCTCGCTAACATGGTCGTTATGAGCGCTACGAAACTTAGAACCGAGATCAAGAAGGCCGTGGACCAACTCGCGCCCGACCGCCTCATGTCGTTGGCGGACTACGTGAGCTTTCTGACCCGTCCATCCGTCTCTCAACGCGTGTCCAATGCGGAGAAGGCCATTGCTGCTGGGAAGGGAACCCATTGGCGCAAGGTTCGATCCGATGTTTGACGTCATCCTCTCTCCGGAGGCAAGCGAGTTCTACGAAGATGCCGACCGCCCATTGGCGCGCAAAAGCTTGGGCGGTGTTTCGCGCAGCTGGAAATCAGCCCGCATCGTCACGGCAACATCAAGCGCCTGCGTGGCGAAATGGCTGGGCTGCTTCGATACCGCATTGGGGACTGGCGCGTCGTGTATCGAATTGACGACGCATCGTCGCGCGTGCTGGTATTGCTGATCGCACACCGTCGCGACGTCTACGAGTAGACCGGACCACAGGTGCGTCAATCGAACCGCAAGTGCTTCACGCTTTCCCCCTTGTCGCGCAGTTCGGCGAGGGATTCGATTCCCAGCTTCAGGTGCAGCTCGACGAAGTTCGCGTTCGCGGCCTTGTCGCTTCTGCGGGTTTTTACACCCTCGGGGGTCATGGGGCTGTCGCTGATGAGAAGCAGCGCGCCGCGCGGAATCTCGTTGGTGAAGCCGACCGTGAAGATGGTCGCCGTCTCCATGTCGATCGCGTTGGCGCGGATCTTGGCCAGGTACTTCTTGAACTCGTCGTCGTGTTCCCAGACCCGGCGGTTGGTCGTGTAGACGACGCCCGTCCAGTAGTTGATGTTGTGCCGGCTGATCGTCGTCGCGACCGCCATCTGCAATCGGAACGACGGGAGTGAAGGCACCTCGGCCGGCACGTACATCTCGCTGGTCCCCTCTCCGCGAATCGCGGCGATCGGCAGGATCAGGTCTCCCACTTTGTAGCCCGATTTCAGGCTGCCGCACTTGCCCAGAAACAGGACCGCCCGTGGGTTGACGGCCGTCAGCAGGTCCATGATGGTCGCCGCCATCGCGCTGCCCATACCGAAGTTGATGATCGTGATGTCGTCCGCCGTCGCCGTCTGCATCGGACTGCCCCGACCCAGCACGCGCACGTTGAACTGATGGGCAAACGACTCGACGTAGTCCGTGAAGTTCGTCAGAAGGATGTACTTCCCAAACGCCTTCAGCGACCGCTGGGTGTAGCGTGGCAACCAGTCCTTCACGATCTCTTGCTTGGTCTTCATCGGCGGCGAAGTATACGGCTGGACGGGCCGGCATGCTCGACAAATGCGTCGATTCCTGCTTTACCACATCTATTATACATTGTATAACTAACGACATGACGGTCACCGTGAAGCGAATTGGTGGAAGCGTTGCAGTCCTGATTCCCGCTGCGTTGGCGCGCGGGATGGACCTGACGGAGGGCACGCCTCTGGAGATCAGTGGCACCGCCGACTCCATCGTCATGCGCAAGGTCGGTCGTCGCCCGCGGCGATCTCTGAAGCAGATCGTTGCCGCGATCAAGCCAGCCAGCTATCGCCGGGGCCACGACGAACTGGGTGACGACACCCCGGTCGGTAAGGAGCGATGGTGAGCGTCCGCACCTTTCACCCGGACCGTGGTGACCTGATCGAGCTGAACGTCGAGCCCGCCAGTGGTCGCGAGATCGACAAGCGCCGTCCCGTGATCGTCCTGAGCCCCCTGGCCTACAACCGCAAGACCGGCTTGTGCCTGGCCGTCCCCACGTCGACGGACTTGACGCCAGGCCCACTGTGGATACCCATGCCATCCGGTCACCTCCCCCGTCCCAGCCTCATCTTGTGCGACTACCTCAAGAGCTTCGACTACCGGGAACGCTCCGCTACGTTGATTGCAAAGCTACCCGACGCCCTCATCGATCACATCGTCAGCAACATCCTCGACGTGATCGACCCCGTACGGTAACGCGGTCGTTTTCACGGGTGCTCCTCGAAGAACCTCACCGTGTCGTCCAGTGCCCCGGTTACCCAGCGGAACGTCCAGGCTAGTGATAGCAGGTTCCCCGAGTGGCCCACACCGTGGTAGAGAATGTGCCTCACCTGCCCACCCTTGGCGCGGATTCGGTCGGCCATGCGTTGGGCGTTGGCGGGCTCGACGAGCTTGTCACCGTCACCTTGCATGAGGAGCATGGGGGGTTCATCGCCGTCAACGTAGTCGATGGCGTTGTAGGATGACGCTTGCGTCGTCGCGCCCGGTGGCGCTGCGAAGACTGGGGCGTAGATACCGTTCGCCACGAAGTCGTACGGCCCA
>JBBRHE010000244.1:0-4807 GCA_038223165.1 Tepidisphaerales bacterium | reverse complement strand
CGAGACCCCGTCTTCAGCCAGCAAGTCGCGCCGGTATGGAGAGACGGAAATGCACAAGACCCTGAAGAAGGAGGCATGCCGGTGGCTATACAAGATGGGCTATCGCTGCATCGCTGCTGAGGTGAGATTGCCACCATTAGGGATTATCGATGCGGTGGGCACAGGGTGCTTTCGGGCGTATCACAATTACCTGTTTCAGCCGCGTGAATTGCAGCAGACGTGCTTCATCGAGTGCAAGGCCAGCAGAAGCGACTTTCTTCGAGACAAAAGCGACGATGGTCAAATGATGCTGTGCCTGATGGAGCGCGAGCGCAACCGCCGGGCGAGCCGTGGCAAGCGATTCCGAAAGCCGCTGCGACAAAGCGTGGGGTTGGGGAAGTTCGAAGCCTGCCTCACACAACCGATGGCCAATCTGCATTACGTGATGGCGCCAGCGGGCTTGCTGCAGAAAAAGGACCTCGCGCCGCGCTGGGGATTGTTGTCGTTCGGGCCGGGCGGCATCAACGTCGTTGTGCGGGCCGAGTGGCAGGAGTGCGCGCGAACGGAACACGTTGAATCGGCCATCGCGCGAACTCTGACAGGCGACATTTTCCGCGCCGACGACCGAGCGATCAACTCGGTCAATCGCGCGCTCTTCGCCCAGCAGACGACACTGGCCGAGCGCATTCGGAACGTTCGGCCACAGAGCATTCTCTCGCCCGTGCCGCACGGCCAAGTGTCGGTGACTAGGCAGTCGTAAATGTCGGCAACCAATCAGGCCGCGCGATAGTGCTGAGCGATGGCAGCGCGGATCTGCGTGGCATCAGCCAAAACGATTCGGCAGCGCTTCTGCACGTGTCGCGACAGCTCGTCGCGTAGTTCATCTGCAGGTGACGCAGCGGCGATGATCAGCTCGTCTTCTGACCCGCGAATTGCAATCACGCAGAGCATCTCGGCCATTAAATGCGGGAGCATCGTGACAGCGGCGCTATCGATGCCGCAGGTAGTCAGGTCGACCGGTTTCCGATCGGTAGCGCACTGTTCAGCCCACGCCCACCACACTTGTTGCGGTTTGCACAGGCCCCAAGCAATCGCAATGTCACCAAAGCGACGGCGGGTCCCACCTTGCGTCTCGAGGATCTCGGAAACATCATGATCGCTCAGCGGTGTGACACGGCCGAGCAGTTCACCAATTCGTGCGTGCATTTCCCACAACTCCTTTGCCCTACTCTGAATCTCACGCACCAGCACCAGCGACTTTTTTTCACTGGCGTGACACGACGTCAGGCGAACACTACGATCGATTTCGACCGTAGCCAAAAAACCTTTTTGCAAATGATCTGCGCGTAGTGGCGCGTCCGGATAATGGTGTCGTGCGAACGGCCTGTAACGATTGTGAGGAACGGCAACGATGCGAGTGGTGAGCTACAACATCCTTGACGGCGGTGAGGGTCGTGCCGATCCATTGGGCGAGGTCATTGAAGCCGGTCGTCCGGACATCGTTGGGCTCGTCGAGGCCGACGATATCACCGTTATTGAACGGAACGCCAAGCGGCTGAAGATGGACTTTGTCGTCGGCAAAGGCACAAACCATTCAGTCGCGTTGCTGACGAAATGGACGATCGTGGAAAGCGTCAATCACGCCCTGCTGACACAAGGTTTTGAAGCCTGCTTGCTTGAAGCGACCATTCGCGATCCAAACGGTGTCGACTGGCCTATCGGCGTCGTGCACCTCCACGCGCGAGCGGGGGAATATGATGAGCAAATCCGCGAGGGACAGTTGCAGACGGTGCTCCGGGCATTCGCGCGACACCGCGAGCTGAAATCGCCACACCTGTTGATCGGCGACTTTAATTCAAACGCACCATCGCAGCATATTGATCTGCCCAATGCTCACCCTCGCACTCGAGACGCTGCCGAGGCCAACGGTGGGCACATTCCCCGTCGCGTGGTCGAGAAGTTGCTCGCTGCGGGCTATGTAGACACGCTGCACACCTACGACCCGCACTTGGCGGACAGGACAGGATCGTTCACGACGCAACACCCTCAGCAGCGAATCGACTACATCTTCGCATACGGCGTGTCACACGACCGTATTGTCAGCGCCTGGATCGAACAGGATCGGCTGGCGAAGTTCGCCAGTGACCACTTTCCGATTGGTGTCGAACTGAAGTGATCGCCTCGACTGCGCGCCTATGATCCTATCCTTATGAGCTGGCGACGATTTGCCAATTGGGCCAAGCACAAACCGGTTGCCCTGCGGATGGCCGACCGGCTGGGTCGCAGTCGCGGACGGTTGGCGATTGTCGATCGGATGACCCCCCCACCACCGTCGCGCCGGCAGATCGATTTTTCCAATTGGGACGACCAAGAGCTGGCGGCGGCGTGGGTTGGCCATGCCACCGTCGTCATGCGCATCGGTGGGATGAACATCATCACCGACCCGGTTTTCTCGCACCGCGTCGGCATCGGTATGGGATTGATGACGGCCGGTCCGCGGCGGCTCGTCGGTCCGGCCACCACGCTCGGCGACTTGCCGACATTAGATCTTATCCTCATCTCGCATGCACATTTTGATCACCTCGACCGCCCTACCCTGGCACGCATGCCCAAGCGCACGCCCATCGTGACTGCGGTTCGCACGCGCGACTTGTTGACAGACTTAGGATTTCGGAATGTACGAGAAATTGGGTGGGGTGAAACGATCAACATCGACGGTCTCGACATCACCGCCCACGAGCCCCAGCATTGGGGCGCGCGCACGTTCCATGACAAGCAGCGGGCATACAACGCCTACCTGCTTCGGGACGGCAATGCTCGATCGATCCTCTTTGGTGGCGACACGGCTTACACCGACCACTTCGATGGCATCGGCCCGGTGGACTTGGCCATCCTTGGCATCGGTGCGTACGACCCCTACGTCGCCGCCCATGCAACACCAGAACAGGCCTGGGCGATGGCGCAGCGAATTCCTGCCCGACATGTCCTGCCGATGCATCACAGCACTTTCCGGTTAAGCTATGAACCGACGACCGAGCCGATCGAACGCCTGTTGCTCGCGGCCGGGGAAGAGGCCGACCGGGTAATTGTCCGCGAAGTCGGAGGATTGTGGGGGTTGTTGAAGAGGGGCAGGGAATCGCTCCCACTCTCAACTTGCTAAACAGCCTGCTTGCGACCGTTGGAACAAACGTCGAGTCGTACATCGACATCAACGTCACCCGTGGAACGCGATATACTTACTATGTGGTCGCAACCAATGGTGCAGGCGATTCAGATCCGTCGAATACAGATGACGCTCGCCCGTAGTTCTCCAAGGGTGCCTATAGTCTTACAGCCGATGCAGCAACACCGAACCAGCCAGGGTATTTCCATGTTCGATGTGCCTCGCTTGGCGAGAGCAGGTTTCACGCTTGTCGAACTACTCGTCGTCATTGGGATCATCGCCATTCTGATCGGCTTGCTCCTTCCGAGTTTGACGAAGGCACGCGAGTCAGCGAATCGCGCTGCTTGCCTCAGCAACCTGCGGCAGGTTCATCTGGCGTTCTACCAATATGCGCTGGCGAATCGCGACGTGGTGCCGCTGGGGTATCGCACGGTTTCCAAACAGTTCAACAGCATGATTTACAGCAGCACCGCAAGCCGCTGGGTGCTGTTTGGGCTATTGCAACAGGGTGGCTATTTTGAACAACCGCGCGTGCTTTACTGCCCGGCAGAGTCCAACGACAAGTTCATGTTCGATACGCCCGCAAACCCGTGGCCGGTGCCTGGCGCGACGCCCATAGCCAATATTCAGTCGGGCTACGCGTCGCGACCTGAGACCTTCATCCCCGACAACCTTGTTGGCCCCCCCGCCGCCATACTTCCTAAGCTTTTTCGCTTCCGCAACGCCGCCATATTCGCCGACACCACCGCCGCCCGCGTGCGCGTTGTGACCCGGCATCGGACGGGAATCAACGTCCTCTACGGGCACGGTGGAGTCAACTGGGTTGCGTTGCCCGCGTTCGATCAACCTGAAGCCATCTGGCCCGAGCCGGTCGGCGCGCCTTCGGCGACATACAACCCGACGCAGGATGCGATCTGGACAGCCTTGGATCGCTGATCGGAGATGAGCGTTGAAGCAATCGCGCGATCTCCCACGCCCACCACTTCAACGACGGTTGTTGCGGGATCCATTTTAAACTTAATGCATCGGGTTGCCAGAGCGCGCGTCGGCACGATTGGGCGTGGGATGTCGTCCGCTGTCATCGGCAGATAGTAATGTCTGGTCTTCGGCAAGTAGAAATGTCCGGTTGTAATCGAGCGGATGGAGAAAGACCTGATCGAGATGAGTCGTCGAGAACGGGACGTGTTGAAGGTGATGTCGGGGGTTTTGGACGGCAAGCGGTCGCAGGTAGAGGCGGCGCGGTTGCTGGGCAAGTCGACGCGGCAGGTGGGTCGGATCTTGCGTCGATTGAAGGCCGAGGGGGACGGTGCGGTGGTGCACCGGCTCCGGGGCAGGAGGTCGAACCGGTGCCTCGACGGGTTGGTGAAGGCCAGGGCGCTGGAGTTGTGCCGGACGACGTACGCGGGGTTCGGCCCGACGTTGGCGAGTGAGAAGTTGGCCGAGCGGGACGGGATAGAAGTGTCGGTTCGGACGCTGGGCGGGTGGATGAGCGTGGCGGGGTTGTGGGAGCGAAAGCGGAGGCGTGACAAGCACCGGAGCTGGCGTGAACGAAGGGCGTGCTTCGGGGAGATGATTCAGGCCGACGCGAGCGAGCACGACTGGCTGGAGGGACGAGGTTCTCGGATGGTGCTGGTGGGGATGATCGACGACGCGAGCAGCCGGGTG
>JBBRHE010000243.1:0-4828 GCA_038223165.1 Tepidisphaerales bacterium | reverse complement strand
TGGTGCATTGTTCGGGATGTCCAGTGGGAAACGAAAGCCAGGACCGCCTATGGGTCGTCGGCCCTGGGTTCCGGGTCATTGGTGCCGACGATGCCTTCGTAGCTGTAAAAGTTGTCTTCGAGCGTTAAATATTGGCGGTCTGGACCGGCGGAGACGAAGAACGGGCGGTCGCGTAAAGCCATGCCGATCAAACGGTTGAAGCGCGGCATGAAGACCAGGGGGCTACCCCAGGCGTCGCGCAGCTGACCGTCGTCGTAGAGGGTCGCGGGCAGTTCACCCAGGCGCACACCGGGCAAATCACCGGCGGATCGGAGGACGTCGACGATCTCACGATTGTTGCGCGTGGCGTTCTGTCGCAGCACGCGCTCGTCCACCGGGCCGTCCGTCGGGATAAGCGACGCGACCGCGGGCAGGCTGCCCGTGCGGAGCTTGTAACGGGACGAGGCGTCGTCGAGCTGGCGCAGAAGGCTGCGCGTGACGTCGTTGGCGTAACTGGTGCGCACACTGCTGGCGAGGTTGACCATCAACACCAGCGCGATCGTGAGGACGGCGACGACGACCAGCATTTCGACGAGCGTGAAGGCGTGGGGGAACCGCCGAGCGCCGAGTGCAGACTGTCGATTTAAGGGATATCGCGAAGTGACGTTCGGCATGACGGCTGGGTCGGCGGTTAGGGCGCGAACGTGAAGCTCGTGACGTCGTCGCAGGCGCTAACCTGGCCCGCATTCGCTGGGTCGGCCGGTCCGAAGCGCTCATCTTCCCCCGCGGCCCAGAGGAGGTACGCAGCGGTCGTCGTGGGGCTCTCAAAGTCGGGTGCGTTCTGGTCGATCTGCCCGTTCATGTCCTTGTCGCCGAGCATTCGCGCGAAACGGGCTCCTGCGGTCTGGTTGTTTACATCACTGGGATGGCGGATGATCTTCAGCCATTCCGTTCCGGGTGCGGCGCTGACCTCGGTTTCGTCACCGTCAAGAACGTCGTCCAAATCGTATAGCGGCACGGCAGGCCCGGTGAGGTTGGGGCTGAGCCGCCCGGGCGGCGTGGCCGTCGCCGAGGCAACGAAGCCTTTGAGCGCCGTGATGGTCGGGCGCGACTTGCGAGCGGGCAGGTAGAGGATGGGCTTGTTGTTTTGATCGAGCAGACAGGCCTTGAGTGGATTGATGGTCGCGACCGGCTGCGAATCCCGATCGCCGGGCGTACCGATCCGGAATTTATCGGCCTGCAGGTAAGGCCCGTAAATGCGCCCGACGGTCCCACCCACGCGGAAACCGTTGCCATCGGCGCCGTCCTTGGCAGGCCGTTGGGCTAGCGGCGGAGCCGGAACCTCCGTTGCGTTCATCGGACCGATTAAGGCAGCACAGAGCACCTGTGCGCCGTTCGGATTAGCGGGGCGGTTCAAGCCGTCGGTAAAGCCAGTTCGATCGACCTGTGGATACTCGCCTTTGAAATCCGCAGCGTAGGCGTCGAGCGCGACCGAGATCGCCGCCATATCTGCGGCTACGCGTGCGCGCTTGGCGGCGGTGCGTCCTTTGATGACGACGGGAACCGCGATGCCAATCAGGACGACGATGATCAGCATGACGACGAGGATTTCGATCAGCGTGAACCCGCGGCTACTTGCCCGGGCTGCCGAAGTTCGTGATGTCATCTTTGGTTCCATACTTTCCGTCCGCCCCGGCACTGATCAGGATGAACTGGTCCTTCTGGCGGGGCTCGTTGAAGCTGTAGGAGGGATCGCCGTAATAAGCTCGTTCATCTAAAAAGTCTTTCGGCGACGCACCGAACTCCGATTCGAAACCGTATCCGAAAGCAATTGCCGGATATTGGCCAGTTGTGCCCGTTGCGCCCCGTCTCGCTCTCGCATACAGAATCGGTTTAGCGTCGGGGAAAGAATCGAGGAATTCGGGAATGTTCGTGTCGGCGAGATTCCCAACATCGGAAGGACTGGACAGCTTCGACCCTGCATCGACGAACACTTGATACTGGCGGGGGCGTGGGCCGGCCAGGCTGACGGGGCCCGAGCCGACCTTGCTAGGATCGAAAACGAAAGTGCTGATGTTGACGCCAGTGCGTGTGACGACCAAGCCCCCGGATAGACCTAGCAGAAGGTTTTCGGCGCCGGTGACGGCAAGCGCATCGTCTGCCGGCTCCGCTGTGGGCCCTGTCAACGTGATTGGCCCCGGAGTTATCTGTACGCGTTGCGGCGTTGCAAGCGAGACGTCAAAGGGCCCGGGATAAGCTTGGAACACTGCTTGATAGGCATTAATCGCCGCGGTCAACGTGTTGATAGTTTGACCCGTGCTTGCCGCATAAGCACTTTTCTTCAATTTGCTGACGACGGGGAACAGAATGCCCAAAAGGACCGCGATAATGCCGATCGTCACCAGCAGTTCAATCAAGGTAAACGCGCAGCGCGTTGATTTAGACCTGCTCATACCACCTCCACAGAAACGCCTCCGACACAGACACGACCGGCGCACCAGGATTGGTGAGCCGGTCGTTTTTTACGCTTACTTCTTGGAACTTCCACCGCTGACCGTTTCGATCAGGGAGATCATCGGGGCGAACAGCGCGATGACGATGAAGCCTACGAGCACGCCGAGCACAACGACCATCAGGGGTTCCAGAATGCTGATCAGCGAGCTGACGAGCACGTCGACGTCGCTGTCATAGTTGTCGGCGACCTTGATCAGCATCTTGTCTAAATCGCCCGTTTCTTCACCGACGTCAATCATGTTGACGACGATGGCGTCACAGACCTTGGTCGCGCGCAAGGGGTCGGCCATCGACTCACCCTCACGGATGGCGTCGTGGACCTTGAGCAGCGCCCGGCTATACACCTCGTTGCCACTGGTTTCCTTCGTGATGTTGATCGCGTCCAGAATCGGCACGCCGGCACTGATCAGCGTGCCGAGCGTTCGGGTGAAGCGGGCAATGCTGCTCTTGGAGATGATCGAACCCAAAATGGGGATCTTGATCAGCATGAGGTCGGTGGCGTACTTGCCCCCTTCGCTCATTCTGATCAGTTTAAGCCCTACGGAGATAAAGATCGGGCTGAAAAGCACATACGCCCAGCCATAGTCGTTGGCGAACCAACGGCTCACGGCCAGCAGGGCCTTGGTGATGCCGGGCAGTTCGACCTTGAAATCGCGGAAGATCGTCTCGAACTTGGGGATAACGAAAATCATGATCATCGACACGATCGCGACGGCGATCGAGATGACGACCGCAGGGTAGATCATGGCGCCGATGACCTTCTTCTTGAGCTTGGCAGCCTTTTCCATGAAGTCGGCCAGGCGGGCGAGGATCAAATCGAGCACGCCACCCAGCTCACCGGCGTTGATCATGTTGACGTAGAGCTTGTCGAACGCCTTGGGGAATTTGCTCATCGCGTCCGAAAGCGTGCCACCCCCTTCGACTTCGTCGGCGACACCCCCGATGATCGCCTTGAGCAATCCCGGCTTCTGCTGTTCTTCCAGAATCTGCAGCGACCGCAGAATCGGCAGACCCGCGTCCTGCAGCGTGCTAAGCTGGCGGGTGAACCCGACCAACTGCTTGCGAGGCACGCCACCAATGGCGAACGGGAGCTTTTTCTTGACGGAGACCGGCCCGGCGTCCTTCTTGCCGACCTTCTTCTTGGCAGCCTTTTCGCGCACCTTGGTCGGGAAGTACCCCTTACCACGGATCTTGGCGATCGCCTCTTCGTGCGAACCGGCGTCAATCTGGTCCTTCACTTCCTGACCAGACGAATTCATCGCTTCAAACGTAAACGTCGGCATGCGTCAAACTCCGCGCAAAGGGGTGTGGGCTTACAGACATTGTATGCGATGTCCAGCGACGCGGGAAAGGGCTGTTATACGAAGCGCAAAAAGAGGGGCAGGCCGATTGGCCTGTCCCTCTCCAAGTCCGTTAACGAAATCCGCTTACGCATTCCGACGCCGACGCAGCAGCAGCCCCGCGCCCGCGACGGTAACCACGGTCAGTGTGGTCGGCTCGGGGACGGCCGTTGCGGTACCCGTGCCGATGAAGAACTTGCCACTGAAGCCGTCCTCGGCCTCGGCACCCGTCAGGCTGAGGCGGACGAGAACGTCGACCGCGCTGTTGGCACCCGCAGCGGGGATCGGCAGTTCGAACAGTGATGGGGAACCGGCCGTCGGGGGCACGAACTGGGAAACGCCCTCAACCTGCAACTCGAACGTCAGTGTCGACAGATTCGACACGCTGCCGTCGGTGTCGAAGAAGATGACCTTCAGGAGGTCACCGGTCAGTGAAGCGGGGTCGAGATCGAAGTCAACAAAGGTCGAGATCGTGCCACCGGTGGCGACCGGAGCGAAGACACTCAGAGCGCCGATGCCAGCGACCTGGTCGATGACGTTGTCAAACGCCGTCGCTGCCGGGCCGGTGAAGTAGGAGCTGAACGAGGCATCCGTCGGGTTGATCGATCCGATCGCGACCGTGGACGAACCTGCGGCTTCGGGCAGGTCGACGGATGCATTGATCGTCGCGTGGGCCGTCGTGGAGGTGTCGAGGAAGTTGCCATCGTGCAGGGCGCCGGGAACGAACGCGTTGGATAGAACGCGCATCACACTCGTCGTGCTTGCCGCGAGCGCCTGGGCCTCGGCGGTACCGTTGTTGCCATCGACCGATCCGGAACCACCGGTTGCGCCTGAGCGGGCGCTGACGATGCTGGGACCGGTCCCCGCGCCATAGGCGTTGGTGGACGCGTTGGCAGACCCACCCCCGTTGGCGGCCGGTGGGCTGAAGTACTCACCGACCTCCCCACCGGTTGCCGTGGAGAACGCCGTGGCGTCGGCTGTTCCACCCGCCGTCG
>JBBRHE010000242.1:0-4841 GCA_038223165.1 Tepidisphaerales bacterium | reverse complement strand
ATGGAATGCGATCGAAATTCACGCCAACGCCGCAGATTACATGGCGCTGGCCGTGCATCGTCACGCTTGCTCTGTTTGTACCAGTTGCCCGGCGGGGTGGTAGACCGCAAAGTCGTCGGCGCTGAAGTGTCTAAGGTGCATCACGGTCAACGCCAGCGCGTCACCGAGCGCCATCATCGCCGTCGTGCTGGCGCTGGGGGCCAGGCCCAGCGGGCAGGCCTCTTCGATCTTCCCGGTGACAATCGCGACGTCGGCGTGCTTGGCGAGCGAATTCGTCCGCGTCGCGGTGACGGCGATCACCGGGTGACCGAGCTTTTTGACGATGCTGAGGATGCGCAGGATTTCGTCACTTTCCCCGCTGGACGACAGCAGCACGACCACGTCGCCTTGGCGAACCGCGCCAAGGTCCCCGTGCGCCGCGTCTGCCGGTGACAGGAAATGCGACGGCGTGCCCGTGCTCGCGAGCGTCGCGGTCAGCTTGCGGGCTACGTGACCCGCTTTTCCGATCCCACTGACGAGCACGCTCGCCGGGCAGTCGAGCAGCATCTGCACTGCTCGCTCGAAACTGTCGTCAATGGCGTCCGCCATCATCGAAACGGCGCTGGTCTCGGTCGATATGACCCCGCGGGCAAAATTGCGTAAGTCGTCGTTCATCGTTGGACAGGGAAGCGTAAACGGGATCGGTTGCCGAGTCTATCGGAGGGGCGATCAGGCAGAGACGCGAAGTCGCGAAGGCGCGAAGAAGGCACGAAGCCAGAATCTGGATTTCCTGATGAGTTCCTTCGCGCCTTCTCGACTTCGCGTCTGTGCTCTTCAGCTTGGAATCCCCCGCAAATCCTCGTAAGATGCCTAGGGTCTAACCACGGACGGGACTCGCTTGGAATATCGCGTACAGCTTGACGTCTTCAATGGTCCGCTGGACCTGCTGCTCTTTCTCATCAAGCGCGACGAGCTGGACATTTACGACATTCCGCTGGCGAAGATCACCACGTCGTACATGGCGTACGTCAAGCTGCTACGCGAGGTGAAGGACCAGGCGGGGCTGGACATTAACGTCGCCGGTGACTTCCTCGTGATGGCGGCGACGTTGATGGAAATCAAGAGCGCAATGCTCCTGCCGCGCCAGGAAGTGGCACCGAGCGCCGACGGTCGTTCCGCCGCCGCCGAATTGGCCGATCCGCGCTACGAGCTCGTACAGCAGTTGTTGGAATACAAGAAGCTCAAGGACTCTGCGGCGCTCCTCGACCGCCAGGGTGTCGAACATTCCGACCGCTACCCGCGCATTCCCGCCAAGTTTGAGGGCAACGACGAACCACCACCCGTCGACCTCGACGAAGTGCAGGTCTGGGACCTGCTGTCGACGTTCGAGCGGTTGTTAAAGGAAGTCGGCGTGCGCAAACCGCGTTACCACGAGGTGACGTACGACGACACCCCAATCGACCTCCACGCCGCCGATATTGAAGACCGCCTGAAGCGCGAAGGCCCGCAAACCCTCCGCAGCCTGTTGATCGGCCGCAAGAGCCGCAGTGAAATGGTCGGTGTGTTCCTGGCCATCCTCGAGCTCATCCGCGAGAAAAAGATCCTCGTCGAACAGTCCGACGACCTGGCGGATGCCCACATCGTCACCGCGCCCGAAGAACACCGAAAGACGTTCGCTGGGGCGTCGCTGAAGCTGGCGGATGAGGTGGAGCCGGTGGACCCCGAGTTGGTCCGAACGATCGAAGCGGCGCTTTAAGCGTCCGTTGAACGCGCCTCACCCAGCCAGCACTTTGAACGCGATCCGAACACCGACGGTCTCGGCATAACGCAACAGTGTGTCCATCGTCGGGTTGACGTCAGGCAGGTTCTCCAGTCGCGAGAGATTGGCCTTTCCGATCCCGGACTTTTCACCGGCCGTCGTCAACGTCATGCCTTGGGCAAGACGGGCTGCCTTCAATCGAGCGATCAGATCGCGCACCTCATCGTATCGCGCCAGTGCCGCTCGCGCAGTCGACTTAATCTCGTCGGCCTCCGTGCGATCGATCCGCTTTGCCAGTCGGCTCAGTTCCTTGATCTTTTCTGCGGACAACGTTTTGGCCATGACTTACTCCTCAACATCGTATGCGGTGATCGGGTAGACCGTCACCGAATCGATCTCCTTGTACATGACAACGACTTCCTACCCGGTGGCCGTGCGACCAATTGCCAGCGGTCGGCCGCTCGATCGGCTTACCTCGCTGGCCAGCGGATTCCGAAGCACATACTCGACCTCAGCGGGGGTCAATCCGTGCTCGCGGACGTGCCGCTCGTTTTCGTCCGTCCAGATCACGTCAACCCAGGCCAAATCCACCCATCTGTCGTTGCTTTATTATACAACATCGCTGAATCCCCGGCAATCCGCCAGCAGCGTGTCACTCGATACGCTGCCCTGCAAGCGATCGGGCGCGCCGACCAAAATCATTTGCCTTCCCAACCCCCCACGCGGTACAAAGGACGTTAGGAGACTGTCCGGTTTAATCGTCAACGGAGTTTTGATGGTGGAAGTGATCGCGATCCTCGTCGGGTTGACTGTAGGCGCCATCGTCGGCTGGCTCTTCACTGACCGGCGGGCGCATGCTCGTCAGCAGGTCGAATCCCTGGCGGCGACCGCTGCGGTGGAACGGGCCAATGGGCTGGCGGGGCAACTGTCGGAACAAGCGGGTACGATCGAGAATCTGCGCGACCGCCTGTCGACCGCCGAGCGATCGGTTGCGGCGTCCGAGGCGCAACTTCACGCCGCCCAGCAGAACATCGCCGAACAACGCAAACTACTCGACGAGGCCCACGGCAAGCTGCGCGACGCGTTTGCGAACGTCTCCGCAGAGTCCCTCGCTAAAAACAACGAAGCGTTCCTCATCCTCGCCCGTGAGCGGTTTGCGACGATTTCTCAGGAAGCCACCGGCTCGCTCGACCAGCGCAAGGCGGAGATCGAAGGCCTGCTTAAACCGATGCAGGAACTGCTCGGCCAATACCAGTCTCGCCTCGTCGACATCGAAAAAAACCGCGTCGAATCCTACAGCATGCTGCGCGAACAGCTCGGCACACTGATGGAAGTCCAGCGGACCGCCAACACACAAACCAACGCCCTGGTGTCCGCCCTGCGTCGCCCGACGACGCGTGGCCAGTGGGGCGAGGTCACACTGAGGCGTTTGGTCGAACTCGCCGGCATGACCGCCCGCTGTGACTTTTTCGAACAGACGTCGCAAGCGATCGACACCGACGACGGCGTGGCAGCGAAACAGCGGCCCGACATGGTCGTCCGCCTGCCCGGTGGGCGAGAGATCGTCATCGACTGCAAAGCGTGTTTAGACGGTTTCCTCGACGCCGTCGCCGCCACGACGGACGACACTCGCCGCGAGAGTTTGACGCGTCACAGTCAGCAGGTGCGCAGCCGAGCCCGCGAACTGTCGATGAAAGCCTACTGGGCCCAGTTCAAGCGCAGCCCCGAGTTCGTCGTCATGTTTTTGCCTGGCGAAGCCTTCTTCAGCGCCGCCATCGAATCCGACCCCGGCCTGTACGAAGACATGTTCAAAAGCCGCGTCATCATCGCGACCCCCACCACACTGCTGGCGCTACTCCGCAGCGTCGAATACGGCTGGCGCCAAGAAGACATGACCGAAAACGCCGAAAAAATCCGCAAACTCGGCGTCGACCTCTACGACCGCGTGAGAACCCTCGCCGAACACATGGCCAAAGTCGGCGCGAGTCTCAACACCACCGTCGGTCACTACAACAACGCCGTCGGCTCGCTCGAAACCCGCGTGCTGGTCTCCGCAAGAAAAATGGGGGAACTCGGCGCGCGGACCGACAAGGAAATGACGGACGTCGAACCGTTGGAATCACGGCCACGGGAATTGACGGTGCAGCCGTAGGGTGGGCACTGCCCACGATGGTCATTATGAAGCGGCGATTAGCGACAACGGTCCTGTTTCTTACCACGTTCCTACTCATCGCTGGTATCGCGTTGTCCCTGCGAGCGATGGGGTATGAAGATTGCGTTCGTACAACGGCGTTTGATCGTTTATTGAAGGTGACAACCCGAGCGCAACGCTTACGGTTTGAGATGGTGCAAGGCTGGCCGGCTTCGGAACCGCTTACGCTCATCAGTGGGGAAAGGGGCTTCTCCGGCGGCACGGAACCCAACCTGTTCCGGGTCAGCTATTTGGGGGATTATGAGCGCCGATGGAAACTGCTCGGGGTAAGCGGAAAGGTCGCAACTGCGCGCATAGTGCTTAGGCCCGATGGCAATCCGTGGTGGCCGACGGACGGATCGATCGACTACGGCAATTTGAGCAACACCATGTCCGGACCGATGGTTCACAGTTTAATCGACGTACCATTCTGGTTGATCGTCGGCCTCCCGCTTGCCTTTATCGGTACGTATGCCGCACTGCAAGCCCGTAGACGTTGGAGCGTCGGCCGACGCGTGAAGTCGGGACAATGTACGTCCTGCGGATACGACATGCGCATGACACCTGATCAATGCCCGGAATGCGGTCGTACAAGTTTGGTGAGTAGAGCGGGATAGTAGGCTCGCTGGGGTTGGAATGCAGGGTGGATCTCACAGAGTTTAGATCTTGTCAACGGTTGCCATTACAAGATAAACTCTTGTCTATGGCGCGCCAAACTACCCTCAACGTCTCCCTGACTTGAACTCTGCAAAATTACGTCCGCGCCAAGGTGAAAAGCGGTCGTTACGAGTCGGCCAGTGAAGTCATTCGCGACAGCTTGCGGGCGTTGCAGGAACGTGAGCAGGCGGCGGCGTCGTTCTGGACGGACGTGCGGCAGAAGGTGACAATCGCGCGGGATGAGGTGGCGTCGGG
>JBBRHE010000241.1:0-4869 GCA_038223165.1 Tepidisphaerales bacterium | reverse complement strand
ACCCAACCCGGCTGCCAGCTCCCGTACGGGTTTTCGTGGTCGGTTCCGACGGCGTAGTAGCCGCAGTTCTCTTCGAGCTCGACCCAGTTCTGGCGGTCGTACTTATCGGCAATCACATCGAACGCCGCCGACAGCGGAATGACCGACGGCGGTGTGCTGTTGAGCCGGAAGGTGGTTTGGCGATGGTGAGCGAAACGATCGAAAAGCTCTTGTCGCGACTGACAGGTGAACTCCATTGTACGGACACGAAGAATGAGGGATTGTCCGGTGGTCCACGAAGCGGGTCGGTCGTTGGACCCGCGGAGCGTGTCGCAAAGCCAGTACTTGTAACGACGCACACCGGGAAAACGCGCAA
Source organism: Tepidisphaerales bacterium (assembly GCA_038223165.1). Classification (GTDB taxonomy): domain Bacteria; phylum Planctomycetota; class Phycisphaerae; order Tepidisphaerales; family Tepidisphaeraceae; genus DASYHQ01. The sequence continues at coordinate 4,514 of JBBRHE010000241.1, read as the reverse complement.
TGATTTCGCCTCGCGATTCGTCAAGTCGTTCGACGAAGCTCAGGCCGGTTGTCCCGACATCGGTTTGTGCATCGGTAAACAACCACACACCGCGATGCTGTTTCGGGAGATAGACCCCAACCGCCGGCGAGGATAAGTCACCAGCAAGCAGGTCAATCTGCGATCGCTCTGCGACCAGATCCAGTCGCGGGATGTCGCCGATCACGGGTCGAGTGTCGGTAAGCTCACGGGGTTGAGGCGTGGGCGGATACGGAGCACGCTCGGAATGAAACCGGTTTCCGTCATAAACGGCTCCTGGCATCAGCAAAAACCCGTCGCGGCTCCAGTCCAGTATCGGCAACCGAACGCAAACAGACACATCATCGACCGGTCTCAGTGCGCTCAGATGAATCGTCCAATCCTGCGCATCGGGCATCACTGCCGTTCGTTCGACACGGAGGGACCAGGCTCCGAGGTCGTTTTGCAATTCCAGCACTTCATTCGATTCCACCGGCACATCTTTTACAGCCGTGATGGTCGGTCGATTGATCACGCAGATCTTCGGGGCGTATTTTTTGAATCGGAGCGATATTGGATGGGTCATGATGAGGTCGCTCGAATCGTATCTGGAACTAAACTATCGATTCTCGGTCAGGCCAGGAGGCTCGCGCCGAACGTGTCTCAGTCGGCCACGAGAATTATGGGGTCGACGGTAGCATAGCGACTGGTTTAATCCGGTACAGAGTCCCAAGCGACACCGCAGAACTTTAAGGGTGTAGCGCACCATCGAGTGTCTTCCCGCACTTTGCCAATCGTCGATTGGCTGACCCGCAGGCGCACCGCAACGGAGCTGCTGCGCCCCGTTCGGGTCAACCTCGAATAGCTCGTCGGCCGCTTCTCATCGTCGCGATTCGATTGACTAGAGTGAGGGAAGTCGTCACCATCGCCGATCGACCCTCGACGCAGAACGTTCAGGAAGAAGGGGCATTTCATGCAGGCCAGAATTAGTGTCATCGTTTTGATGGCGATCGCAATTCCCGGCACACGTTCATTGGGACAACCGGCGTTGACCACCATGCCAACGACCTCCGCGGCCACCGCCGGCGGTGTGCAGGAGGTACTCGCCGTTCTGGTGGCGAACGATCCGAAGACCCGCGAGCGAGATCTCCAGGCGATCGCAAAGAAGTACCCGCGCGACGGCGCCGTCCTCGAGGCGGTGGGTGCTGGCCTCCTCTCCTTCGACCAGCCCATCTTGGCACGTCCTCTTTTGGAGGCGGCGGTTCGTACAGGATAGTGACCCGTTATGGCCGTAAGAGTTGCGACGAGAATGGCTTATGCATCATTCACAACGAACGGGCGGGAGGAACCGGGTTGGCGGGAGGAATGGTTGGAATGAAGCGACATTTTCACGGTGATGCGAGAAACCTTTCGGTCACGTCAACGTCGAACGGTTCATGACGCGAGCACGCAAGATCCGCCTGGGCTCCCTGATTACGGTTCTTGCTGCCTTGGGTAGCTGGGCGTTGTTCATGTACGGCGGATGTGCCGGTCCGGACCCCGTGACCGGCCTGATCCGAAGGACCGAGGCACGCAGCCAGCAACTGCTTGCGATGGCCGTCGATGAGGCAGCGCAGATCGACGACGTCGACGTGCGCCTGACGCGGCAGCTGAATCTTGCCGAACAGCAGATCCTGCGCGGCTGGAAGGCCGATGCGCGCAACACGCTCGGTGACTGTCGATCAACGCTGTCGTCCGCGGACGCGGCCCTGCTCAGTGACCACGCGCGGCTCAGCGGGTGGGTGAGCGCGTCGGAACTCGCGCGACAGATTAAGGACGTGGACGGCGCTGCACTAGCCTGCGACGGGGCCGTCGCCGCCGTGAACAAGATTGCCGACCCGACCGTACGCTGTCAGTATGTAATGGGCGTGAGCAACGAGTTGCAGTTCATCAAGGGCCCGGGTTCCGCCGCATCAATGCTCAGCCAAGCCGGCCCTTGGACCAGTTCGATCGCCGACGAACAATCGCGCCGCCACGCGGTGATCTGTTTTGCGACCGCGCTTTTCAACCTCGACGAGTACCCGTCGGGCCAGTCGATGTTGCGGAACGAGGGTGACGCGGCGTGGCGTTCGCGCATGCTCTCGCAGCTGGCGATGGTCACCACCGCGGGCCGGCGCGATGGCGCAGCCTCCACCGTCGCCGCGCAATATGACAGGGCGTCCGAAGACGTCGTGGCGACGCCTAGCGCGTTCTACGGGAAGAACTTGGAGTATCGCAACGTGTTCCAGCAGCAGGGCAAGTCGAAGACGGACTAGCGCTGCTCGGCTACCCACCAAGTTGGACTCATGGGTCCACTTTCCCCCGACACCCGTTAACGTGCCGGTTCCACTTCGTGATCCAGTCCGTCTGCGCCGACACGGCACTGCGCGCGAATTAGATGAAATTCGGATTACACCGCGCGCATCTGCTTGACGCATTCCGTCAGCGCGGGGACCGGGTTGGCCGGTTCGGCTTCGTATTCGATGACGGCCATGCCGGTGAAGTTCGTCTCTTCCAGGGCCTTGATGAAGTCGGGCAGGTTGAGGTTGCCGGTGCCGACGATCACGTCGCTCCACTTGCCGCGGCGGTCGAAGGTGAAGTCCTTGTAGTGCACGCCGAAGATCTTCCCCTTGAACGTCTCGCGCACCCACTTGCTCGGGTCATACCACGCCGCCGCCTGCATGCACCAGGCGGTGTCGATGTTGATGCCGATGCGGTCGCCACCCAGCTTCAGCAGGTGCTTGAGCACGTCTTCCGATCCGCCGAACATGTATCCACCATGGCAGTGGATGCCGACCTTCATGTCGTACTCTTCAGCGAGCTTGACCGCTGCGGGCACTGCTTTCTCGAATGTGTCGACCTGAAAGTGCGCGCTGATGTGCTTGGCGCCGGCGATCTTGGCGCACTCGAACCAGTTGCGCTCCTTCTCAACCTCGCCCTTAAACGTCTGCACGCCCAGCGAGACGATCGAGACACCTGCTTCCTTGTACGTCTCGACGACCTTCTTAAAGCCAGACACGTCCTGAAAGTTCGCGTGGACCTCACACAGCTCGGTCTTGTTCAGCCCGATCTTGCGAATCAGCTGCGCGACCTCTTTATTGTCCTTGAACTCTCGAAAACAGTAGCTTTGAACGCCAAAATCACGTGCGGCTGACAGGGACATCGGTCATCCTTCCTTCAATTCGGTTTAACGCAGAAGCGCAGCGTGGGGAACGCAGAGTTACGCAGAGAGGCAAACGAAGCAATTCTGATTTCTCTGCGACCCTCTGCGTCTCCTCTCCGCGCCTCTGCGTTGGATCTTCTTCGTCGTAACGGTAAACAAAAAACCGGCAGATGGCTCTGCCGGCTTTTAAGTCTAACGGGATATTCGAAGCGTCTCCAGAATCAGCGATAAAATTCGATGATCAGGTTCATGTTCACCTCAAACGGCACGTCTTCCGGGGTCGGCAGTTGGGTGATCTTGGCGGTCAACTGGGCCGGGTTCCACTCGAGCCAGTTGGGCACGTTGTGGCCGGCGTTCTGTTCCATGTTGTCGCGCAGGACCTTCCCGATGCCTTCCTTGAAGGTGATCGTCTGACCCGGGTCGACCCGGTAGCTGGCGATGTCGGTCTTCTTGCCATCGACGATGACGTGACCGTGGGCCACGATCTGCCGTGCCGCCCAGATCGTGCGGGCGACGCCCAGACGACGCAGAACGTTGTCGAGGCGCAGTTCCAATAACTGCATCATCGAGCTGGCTGTGTTGCCCTTGGACTTCTTGGCTTCATCCAGCGTGCGGCGGAACTGCTTTTCGAGCATGCCGTAGTGGTAGCGAAGCTTCTGCTTCTCGGTCAGACGCACACCATACTCGGTGTTGCGACGGCCCCGAAAGCCGTGCATGCCCGGCAGTTGCAGTTCCTTACCGGTGTGTTTCGGGATATCCGCGATCGGTACACCGACGCGGCGAGACAACTTGACCTTCGGACCAACGTAACGGCCCATGGTGGGACACTTTCTACGGGCGACAAGGCACCCGCTCAAAACATGCGACGCTCTGGAAAAAGCTCCAAAGTCTGACTCGCGTTGCCCTGCGACATGGTTTTGAGGCATGAAGCAGGGACGATCCGGAAACCCGGTCGTGGGTGGGGAAGTATACGGATTTGCAGGAATCGGTCAACAAACTCGTTATGTTTAGCCACAGTTCCGAAGGGACGCCTTCCTTTAAGATACCAATAAAAATGGCGTCCCTTCGGGACGGCGGAGTCGATCTCGATTCACCCTACGGGGCGCCGAACGCGGGTTCGTGCTTCCAGAGGCGTGGGTCCGACAGCAGCAGGTCACCACCGTCGAGTTTGAAGGTCATCTGGTCGGCGAAGATTGTTTCGACGTGTCCGTCGACGAACGCGAAGTTGGCAGAGGGGCGCTTCAGGTCACCGTGGCGAAACGTGGGGCGCAGCAGGCCAGAATCGGTGTTGGCGTCGCCGAGCATGATGAGGTTATTCGAGTTCTTTGCGCCAATC
>JBBRHE010000240.1:0-4877 GCA_038223165.1 Tepidisphaerales bacterium | reverse complement strand
CTGCCCGACATCGACGGTGAGATTCAGCACGCCATGACGAAACGCGCGATTGCCTCCGCCGGCGTAGTTGTCTCTCTTGTCACCCTCGGAACCCGTGGCGATGACCCACTTGGGCTTCTGGGCGTCGGTGTAGCCGGGCGTGTTGTCCGCCAGCTTGATCACCGTGCCGCTGCGTGTCTCGCCGATGAGCACCATCATCGAGCGCCACCCCGCACTCCAGACCTTGCCCTGCTCGCGGCCCTCGGCCATCACGCGGCTCTCGATGGGCCCGGTGACTTTGTAGGTACCGTCGGGGAAATAGAAAAACGGGTTGGAGCGGTACCGCGCCTTGTCGATGTTTTCCGAGATCGCCCTGGCGATGGCGGTTGTGTCATCAGCCACGCCATCGCCCACCGCGCCGTAGTCCTTGACGTTGACGACACCTGTGCCCTCGGGCAGCACGAAGCGCCATTCCTCCGCCGCCCGCGCGGCCGTCGCGCACAGCAGCACCGCCACCACCAGCGCCACAACGCGCCCGCCGATCCGTGTTCCACGGCTCCATGAATCAGCAGAGACAGCGCCTCTGGAAAACTCGTTGGCCATGTTGTTCATGATGTTCCATTCCTGTTGGTGTATCCCAACCCCCCCGGACTATTCGCCCCTGGAACACTAGCATGCCGGTAAGGGGGATACCACGGATAGGACATTTGGAGCCTCAACCGCGGACATCACTCTTTTATCCACCGCGCTAATGAATGGTGTCCTTGTACGTTGCTGTTCCAATCCCGTCGCCGCGATATCAATGCAATGACCGAGGTGGGTATGCAGGCGCGCGTTGCGGGGCGCATGGTAGCGGACCTGTCGGCGATTCCGATGAAAGGCCGCCGTTCCGAGCATGCGGTACTGAATCATGGACCGCGACCCATGAGGGACGAAGTGAAGTGATGGGAACGCGAGTGGCCGCCGGGCGGGATGGGGCGCGATCGGGTAGAGTCGCGGCATGGTGGATGAGCACGGTTCCGTCGGACTCGAGGCAAACGCCCGCCAACAGCGGGCGGCGGCGGGGTGGTTGTTGCTCGCGTGCGTGTTCTGGGGGACGAGCTTCACCTGGGCCAAGACCGCGGGGGAGACGATCAACGCGACGACGTCGGCAGGGGCGGGGTCGTCGCTGGGGCCGTTGTGGGTGCTGGGGCTGCGCTTCGGGATCGCGGCGATCATCTGGTTGATCGTCTCGCGCACGGCGCGCATGGGCTGGACGCGGGCGGGCCTGGTCCGCAGTGGGGTGCTGGGGCTGTTTCTGACGACCGCGATGATCGTTCAACATCTGGCGCTCGATCGCGCGTCGGCGGCGGTCACGGCGTTTCTTACGAGTTTGGTGGTTGTGTTCGTCCCCCTGCTCGCGTGGACGATGACCCGCCGAGCGCCCAACCCGATCATCTGGGTCGGTGTGCTATTTGCGACGCTCGGGGTGTGGCTCATGACCGGTGGGGCGGTCGGGCACTTCGGGTGGGGCGAGGCGCTGGGGCTGGCCTGTTCGATCGCGTGGGCGGTTTACGTCATCGCGATCGATCGACTGGCGGCACACGAACATCCGGCGCGGCTCGTGGCGGGGCAGTTCGTCGTCAGCGCCGTGGTCACACTGGCATGGGCGGGGATCGTGTCGTTTGGTGAGTGGCGATCACTGATCGTTGCGACGACCGAGCCGGCCGTTTGGACGAACGTGCTGCAACTGGCCACTCTGGCGACGGTGGCGGCGTATTCGATCCTGACGTACCAGCAGCCGCGCATCGACCCGACGCGAGCGTCGATCATCTATCTGGCCGAACCGATCTGCGCCGCGATCTTCGCGTGGGCGTGGGCGGGTCACGCGATGACCGGAACCCAGATACTCGGCGCTGCGATCATTCTTGCGGTAAACGTGTTCGTGGAAGTGCGGGCCAGCCGAATGCGCGTGGTGGCGGGGGATTGAGCAGGGGCCGCCCCGCGGCGGTAATGTAATCATGAGGTGATGAACGCCAAGACGCCAAGATGAATTCCTTGGCGCTCTCATTTTGGCATCTTGGCGTTCACCCTGCTTATCGACGCACCAAGCGGTCTTGCATTCAAAGAGAAGATCGCTTGCGCTCGTTGGTTCGGACGGAGTCCCACCCGACATCCCGGGGTACCGGGGCTCCACGGGCAGGACGCCCGTGCCACGGTGTAGATCCGCGTCGCGCGCGGGTATGCAGTCGCGAATTTCGGGTTGCTGAAACGGGAACTCCTGCGACAATCCCCTAGGTTGTGCGTGAATTTGTTCTTAGGCGGGCATGATTGTTTCTTTCGCGCCAGTTTCAGCCTTGGGGGCCATTCTCACGCTGGAATTCTATTCCTGGTGGACCGCCGCGCTCGTCTTTGCGGGTCTGTCGTTGCCGATCGTATTGCTGGGCATTCGCTCGCTGAATGGGTTGGGCAGGGTTCGCAAATGGGTCGCGATCGGCACGCGGTTGCTCGTCATCGCGATGCTGGTGCTGATCCTTGGTGGCGTTCGCTGGCAACGGCAGCATAAAGATTTAGAAGTCATGTTCCTGCGCGACGTCAGTCAGTCTGCGGAGAACGTGACGGAGCATTCGGGAAACAGTGTGCAGGATGGGGTCGTTGCATACCTGAACGCGATCGGTCGGCGACAAGACAAGCCGCGGAGTGATCGGCTGGGCGTTATCAGCTTTGACAGCACCGCAGCGATCGACGCGCTGCCTAACACGTCGCTGGCGCTGGGCACCGGCGCCATCCGTGATGCCGGTAGTGGGACCAACGTCGCCGACGCGATCCAGTTGGCGCTGGCGACCATGGACAAGGACTCGATGCACCGGCTTGTCCTGCTGTGGGACGGCAACTCGACCGCGGGCGACATTGAATCGGCGGTGGCACAGGCGAGTGCCCAGAACGTGCCGATTGACGTCATGCCACTGTCATACTCGGTGCAGCGTGAAGTCGTCGTGCAAAACCTGAACGCGCCTACGTGGAAGCGGGAGAACGAACCGTTCTCAATCGATGTCTCATTACGGTCAGAGAACGACACGCCTGTGGATGGCACGCTGACCGTGCGCCACCAGGGCGAGGCGATGGACCTCGACCCGTACACGCCTGGCGAGCAGACAACCCGCAAGGTCACGCTCAAACCCGGCACGAACATTCAGACGGTGCTCGTGGCGCCATTGAAGAGTGGTGGAGTGCATCGGTTTCGCGCGACGTTCGACCCCGACCCGATCGCCAGCGCCGCCGGCGCCGCGCCGATTGCCGCAGACACTTTAACGCAGAACAACGCTGCCGAGGCGTTCACGTTCGTGCGCGGCAAGGGGAAGATCCTCTATGTCGACAACGTGGGTGGCGCATCGGGCGACATGCTCAAGGCCGCGCTTGACACCGAAGGCATCGCGATCGAGCCCACCGACCATATCACGCCCGATGGTTTCCCCGGCGACCTCGTGAAGCTTCAGGACTACGACGCGGTCATCCTTGCGAATGTGCCACGCGGCGCCGGTGGGCTAAGTGACGACCAGCAGAAACTGCTCGCGACCTACGTGCACGACATGGGTGGTGGTCTCGTGATGATCGGTGGGCCCGAGACCTTCGGCGCCGGTGGCTGGCAGGGCAGCAAGCTTGAAGAGGTGCTGCCGGTCGACATGGACATCCCGGCCCAGCGGCAGGTGGGGAAGGGGGCGCTCGTCGTCATCGTCCATTCCTGCGAGTTTCCCAACGGTAATTACTGGGGCGAACAATGTGCGATCAAGGCTTCGGAAACGCTTAGCGCGCGCGATGACATCGGTGTAATCACCTTTGCCTGGTCGGGTGGCGCCAGCAAGTGGGACTACCCACTCAGCGCGAAAGGCGACGGCACCCAGGTCACGGCGGCGATCAAGCAGATGCAGGTCGGTGACATGCCGAGCTTTCAGGACTCGATGAACGTCGCGCTCAACGGGTCCGGTGCACAGAAGGGGTTGAAGGATTCCAACGCGCGACAGAAGCATGTCATCATCATCAGCGATGGTGACCCGCAGATGCCCAACCCCGCACTCATCGCACAATATCAGGCAGCGAAAGTCAGTGTCAGCACGGTCAGCGTCTACCCGCACACGCAGAACCCCGGCCAGCTGCCACCGAACATGAAGGCAATCGCCGATGCGCTCAAGGGCAAGGCGTACGGGCCAGTGAACGACAATTTCAACCAGTTGCCGCAGATCTTCATCAAGGAAGCGACAATCGTCCGCCGCAGTCTAATTCAGGAAGAGACGAGCGGCATCCCATTGAAGCTCACGCCCACATCCAACGAGATGGTGAAGGGCCTGGACTTTGGCAACCCGATCTTCGGACTCGTGCTGACGACGCGCAAGCAGAACCCGCAGGTGGAAGTGCCGATCGTCGCGGGCAAGAACAACGACCCCGTGCTGGCAACATGGCAGACGGGCTTGGGCAAGGCTGCCGTCTTCACGTCTGATGCGCACAACAAGTGGTTGGCGGGGTACGTTGGTTCGGATCAATACGGCAAGTTCTGGTCACAGGTCGTGCGTTCCGTCGCCCGCCCACCGATGAGTGGCGACTTTGATGTGCAGACGACGCAGGTGGGCGATAAAGGGAAGATCACAGTCGAAGCGTTGAACCGCGACAACGCGTTCCTGAACTTCCTCAACATTCGTGGTGGCGTGCTCGGGCCCGACGGGAAGTCGCTCGACGTGCGACTGGTGCAGACGGCCCCGGGCGTCTATACCGGTGAGTTCGACGCGCCCCAGCAAGGCACCTACGCCGTCGGGTTACGCTATAGCGGCAACAACACCGGTGGGACACTGAGGTCGGGGTTGGTCGTCAACGATTCGCCCGAGTTGCGTTCACTGCGCAGCAACGAGACGATCCTGCGGCAGGTC
>JBBRHE010000239.1:0-4924 GCA_038223165.1 Tepidisphaerales bacterium | reverse complement strand
CGACCAGGTCAAGAGCACCGGTCGCCTGCTGGAAGTGCCCGTCGGTGACGCGGTTATCGGTCGCGTCGTCAACCCGCTGGGTCAACCGATCGACGGTGGCGCACCCATCACGCAGTCTGAAACGCGAAAGATGGACATCGTTGCGCCCGGCATCGCCGAGCGGCAACCCGTCACCGAGCCGCTGCAGACCGGCATCAAGGCGATCGACGCCATGATTCCGATCGGTCGTGGGCAGCGTGAATTGATCATCGGTGACCGCAAGACCGGCAAGACTGCCATTGCAGTCGACGCGATCATTGCCCAGAAGGGCAAGGGCGTGAAGTGCTTCTACGTCGCGGTCGGTCAGAAGGAATCGACCGTTTCGGGCATCGTGGAAGTGCTGCGGGCCAACGGCGCGATGGAGTACACGACGGTCGTTGTCGCCAGCGCCAGTGACCCTGCCCCGTTGCAGTACATCGCGCCCTACGCCGGTTGCACGATGGCCGAGTATTTCATGTGGAAGGGTGAAGCCACGCTCGTCGTTTACGACGACTTGTCCAAACAGGCCGCTGCCTACCGTCAGTTGTCGTTGCTGTTGCGTCGTCCACCGGGTCGCGAGGCATACCCCGGAGACGTGTTCTACTTGCACAGCCGTCTGCTTGAACGCGCCGTCAAACTGTCGAAGGAAAATGGTGGGGGCAGCCTGACCGCGTTGCCGATCATCGAGACGCAGGATGGTGACGTGTCGGCGTACATCCCGACGAACGTCATCAGCATCACCGACGGTCAGATCTACCTCGAACCCGAACTGTTCTTCGCCGGTGTTCGCCCGGCCGTCAACGTTGGCATCAGCGTCAGCCGCGTCGGTGGCAACGCGCAGACTAAGGCGATGAAAAAGATCGCCGGCTCACTGAAGCTCGATTTGGCTGCGTACCGTGAACTGGAAGCCTTCAGTCAGCTTGGCACCGAGCTCGACAAGGGCACCCAGCGTCAGCTCGACCGTGGTGCCCGCCTGGTCGAACTGCTCAAGCAACCGCAGTACCGCCCGATGCTGTTCGAGCAGCAGGTCATGGTCATCTACGCCGGCACGAAGGGCTATCTCGACGAGATCCCTGTCAACCGCGTGCAGGAGTTCCAGAACGGCTTCCTCACCTACGTCGACCAGCAGGCATCGGACCTGCGTGTGGAACTGGCCGAGAAGAAGGAACTGAATGACGCGATCGAGGGCAAACTGAAGAAGGCCCTGGAAGACTTCAAAGCCCGCGTTTGGAAGAAGTAGGCGTCTTCGACCAAAACCACTGCCCGAATACACCCTGACCCGCCAGGCCCAGCGCCTGGCGGGTCAGCTTCTTTGGAACGCCGGGGTTAAACACTCCAGATTCCCAACTTCACACCCCCGGAAAGCCGAATTCCGGGAATTCTGACAATTTTCTCTTAAATAACGCACTGGCCGAGACGTATATATTCACATTAGGTGCAGTGCAGGCTTAACCACCGAGGGGATACGCAGTAAACATGGGTTCGATCGATCAGGACAATCTTAGTTCGTCACCGCGCAAGTTGTACGGTTATGACGTGTTGGACGTCATTGGTGAAGGCGCCGGGAGCACCATCTACGCCGTCAGTGACCCCGCGTCGCGCCAGCTCTTCGCAGCCAAGCATGTGGTTCGCAAGACTGACAAGGACATCCGGTTCGTCGAGCAGCTTGAAGCCGAGTTCGAGGTCAGCAAGCGGTTTGAAAGCCCCTACCTGCGCAAATCGCTCGATCTGAAGATCAACAAATCGATGATGTGGAAGGTGACCGACGCGTTGCTGCTGATGGAACTCTTTGACGGGCAACCACTTGAGTTCGCTTTGCCCAAGAGTCTCACGGCTCAGGTCGACATCTTCATCAGCGTCGCCCGTGGGCTGAATTCCCTGCACTCGCTGGGTTACATCCACTGCGACCTGAAGCCGAACAACATCCTCGTCAACACTGCGCGTATCGTGAAGGTGATCGACTTCGGCCAAGCCTGCGCCGTCGGCACTTGCAAGACGCGCATTCAAGGTACGCCCGACTACATATCACCTGAACAGGTCAAACTGCAGCCGGTGACGATTCGGACGGACGTCTACAATTTCGGCGCAACGGTCTACTGGGCCCTGACCGGTCGCAAACTGCCGACCCTCTTCACCGCCGGCCGCGACGACAACAGCTTCCTGGTCCACGACGCGATCGCCACGCCCGAACAGATCAACCCGCGCGTACCGGCCCCCATGTCCAGCATGGTGATGGAATGCGTGCGCACCAACCCCACCAAGCGCCCCGCAAACATGACCGAGATCATCCGCCGACTGGAGATCATGCTCATCGCGATGGGAAAGCGGAAAAGCGATAGCCGGGTGTCGGTGGCGTAGGCTTTTCCGTGACACGGTCCTCCGGACCGTGCAGTGATAACCTATCAGGAAGAGTCTTCACAGGCCGGAGGCCCGTGTCACGAATTACTCAAACAGCTTCATCTGTTGCCCGTCCTCGACCGTCGACTTCACTTCACTATCGCTGAAACGGGTGATGATGGTTTCACCTTCACTGAGTTGGGTCGCCGAACGGACGATCGCGCCGTCCTTCGCTCGTCGCGTGATCGAATACCCGCGATGCAGCACGGCCTCGGGTGACAGCGCGACCAGCCGGCCTTCCATGCCGCTGAGTCGATCGGCCTGTCGTGTAACAACATTCCGCGTCTCACGCATGAGCCTGTTATCGACGTGACTGAGCCGTTGCTTACGCAAGTCGACCATGTGCCGCGGATCGTGCCGCTGCAATCGTGCCGCCAACGAATCCAAATCACGGCGGCGCGAATGGGACCTGCGCTCGACACCGATATGCAGTTGCCGTTCGACGTCGTCCAACTGCTGGCGCATCCGGTTTATTCGGTCTGTCGGTCTGCGGAAGAATTCGTGCCGCTCGAACGCCGTCAGTGTGCTCTTCGACTCAGCGACCTTGTTCACCATTGCCCGGACGAGGCGCGCCGTTGACGACACCATCTCATCACCCGCGGTGAGCCAATAACGCGTGACGACCGTCGCTGCCTCCGTCGGTGTGTGCGCGTGATAGTCCGCAACAAGGTCGGCGATCGACACGTCCACCTGGTGGCCGATCCCCGTGACGACCGGAATGGTCGACGCCGCGATCGCACGCGCGACCGCTTCTTCATTAAAGCCCCACAAATCTTCGAGTGAGCCACCACCGCGCGAAACGATGACAACGTCCGCGGGATCGTTCGTGCCCGGGCCAAGGGTCGAGCTGACGTGGCGGATCGCCTCGGCGATCTTGTCACCGCAACCCGTGCCTTGAACCGGCACGTGGTAGAGAGACAGTCGCAGAAATCGGAACCGCCGCAGAACTTTGAGCATGTCCTGAAGCGCCGCGGTGTTCGAGCTCGTGATCAGCACGATGCGCCGTGGATAGGTCGGAAGTTCACGCTTGCGCTCCACTGCGAACAGTCCCGCCGCCTCGAGCTTGGCCCGCATCTGCTGGAACGCGATTTCCAGCGCACCCTGCCCGATCGGTTGAAGTGACGTCGCGTAGAGCTGATAGCGCCCCCGCTGGGCGTAAATTCCCACCCGGCCGGTCGCGACGATCTCCATGCCGTCGGTCGGCTCGAATTTCAGGCGCATCGCGTCGGACTTAAACATCACGCAATCGATGCACGCGCCCGCATCCTTCATCGTGAAATAATGATGCCCACTACCGCGATGCGCGTTGTAGTTACTCAGTTCCCCCTTCACCGCAACGCTCGTCGGCAGCCCGCTTTTAATCGACCGCTCGATATCAGCCGTCAACTGCGCAACCGAAACCGGCTCGCGCCCTCCACCCGCCGGCGCCACATCGGGCTTGCGCAGCAGGTTCTCACGGAAGTCGAAGAAGTTACTTTTTGCACACATAAATGAAACGCAGGTTCACCGCAGAGGCGTTGGGACGCAGACGAGGCCGAGCGGTCGGAACACCGATTGCACTGATGGCGCAGATCATATGCGATTTTAGTCTGTGTTATCGCTGTTTCAGTTTTCTCTGCGTCTCTGCGTCTCTGCGTCTCTGCGGTGAATAATCTTACGACGGCTTACAGCGATGCAACGCATCGAGCTCTCGCAAGTCCGAACTACCCTCACCCTGACCTCTCCCATGCGTACAACAGAGACGGGCCGGAGAAACGCCTCGTTTTCTGAATCGCTTTTCCGTACGATCGGCCTAAGACCACGGATGGCTCATTCCCCTCTCTCAGCTTTCGCTTCCCCGCGCGCTCGAACGATGGTCGCGCTGGGGTTTGCGTCGGGCCTGCCATATGCCTTGACGAATACGACCTTGCAACAGTGGCTTCGCGACGCGGGGCTTGATCTCGCGACGATCACGTTTTTGTCGCTGGTTGGCTTGCCGTACGTGCTGAAAGTGCTTTGGGCACCGTTAATGGATCGCTATGTCCCACCGTTCCTCGGTCGGCGGCGCGGGTGGTTGTTGTTGACCCAGATCGCGGTCGCGTTGGGTATTGCGGGGATGGCGTTCATCGACCCGGCGGGTTCGTTGCGATGGGTGGCGGTCGCGGGGTTGGCAGTGGCGTTCTTCAGCGCCAGTCAGGACATCGTCGCCGACGCGTATCGCGCCGACGTGCTGCAGACCGACGAGCGTGGGCCCGGCGCTTCACTTTTCGTCGCCGGGTATCGCATCGCGATGCTGCTGACCAGCGCTGCGGTGCTCGTGCTGGTCGATAAGGGCCTGCTGTCCTGGAGCGGTGTGTACCTCGCTAGCGCCGCGATGATGGGCATCGGCGTCGCGGCCACCCTGCTGGCACCGAACCCGGACGACCCGGGAATTACTCCCCCGTCACTGGGCTCGGCGATCGTCCAACCCCTGGTCGACATTATCCGTCGGCCCGATGGGTGGCGGTCGCGGGGTTGGCAGTGGCGTTCT
>JBBRHE010000238.1:0-4937 GCA_038223165.1 Tepidisphaerales bacterium | reverse complement strand
ATCCCCCATGACCGCAAACCGACGGAAGCTGACGGATCCAGAAGCAAAGCCCATGTACAACCCTCGCGTGTAAGACAGACCCCAACAACCCCCACCGTTCAGCGACGTCGCTTGCGACGCGTTCCGACGGAAAGGGCTCGGGATGGTACTGGTGAACCGACCGATTACAAACGGAGCATTGCGACGACGACAGGTATCGCGCATGTTATCCACAACGTAAGTGCTGAATGTGGATCGATGAGCCGCCAAAAGGCGAACTGAACTACAGACAACGCAGAGAACATAGAGGAAGAAAGAGGACGAATGAAGATCGCATCCTTGCCCCGACAGATATCTCTGTGTGCGCTGTGTTCTCTGTGGTTCATTTCCGCCGGTTGCGTCAGCGAGACCAGAACGAGCACACCGTCGTCGCAGCTAGTGAATAAGAGCATTGCCGACCCCTTCCCCGCCGCCACGCCTGCAGCCGTCGTTGCGGTCACCGATCGCATCTTCCCTGCGGTCGTGCGGTTGGACGTTGCGCAAGAGCGGTACAAGGAAGGCAAGCGTTCGCTGGAGCGCAGCATCGGGTCGGGTGTGATCATCGATGACGAGGGGCGCATCCTGACGAACTTCCACGTCGCTGGTAGGGCTGCGGAGATTTACGTCACGCTGTTTAATAAGGAGCGCGTGCCTGCCAAGGTGGTTGGCGACGACCACTGGTCGGACCTGGCCGTTGTGCAGATGGACATGGAGACGGTGCGGAAGAAGGGCATTCAGTTCAAGTCGGCCGAGCTGGGCGTCAGTCATACGCTGCTGACCGGGCAGGACGTGATGGCGATCGGTACGCCGTTCGGCCTGGCGCGCACGACGACGCTTGGCATCGTCAGCAACACCGAGCGCACGTTCTACCCTCAGCGGCAGATGATCGACGAGTACGAGACCGGTGACTTTTATAACTGGATCCAGATGGACACACCGATCGCCTCGGGCAACAGCGGTGGGCCACTGGTCGACATGACCGGGAAAGTCGTCGGTGTGAACACGCGCGGCATCCCGGGTCAGGCGCTGAACTTCGCCATTCCGATCGACGCGGCCAGGGAAGTCGCTCAGAAGATCATGGCCGACGCAGCAACCGACCCCAAGGGTGAGAAGAAGGGCCACGTCCAGCGGTCGGACCTTGGCATCGAGTTTAAGCCACTCAACGAGCTGGAATCGTTCTACAACATCGACATCAACCAGGGCGTGCTCGTCAACAGCGTCGACCGGGGTGGCCCTGCGGCCGTCGCGGGTGTTCGTACACAGGACATTTTGCTCGAGATGAACGGTCAACCCGTCAACGTCCGCTTCCCCGAAGAACTGGCCGCCGCCCGCAAGCGCATCGCCGATCTGCCGATCGGCACGAACGTCGCGATGAAGCTCAAGCGCGGTGGTGAAACGATCGACCTGACGGTCGAAACGCAACTGCTGGAAGGCGCCGTCGGTGACGAGCGAGAATTCAAGGTCTGGGGCATCTCGGTCCGTGACGTGACGCGCAGCTATGCCAACGACAACCAGCTCGACGACGACGACGGTGTGGTGGTAACGACCATCACCCCCGGCTACCCCGCCGCCCGCGCCGACCTGCGCGAGGGGGACATCATCCGCAGCGTGAACGACGACGAGGTCAAGGACCTGGCTACGCTCGGCACGCTGTACGATGCCTCGACGACCAAAAAGGAAACCCGCGTCCTGATCGATGCCACCCGCAACCGCGGGTCGCGCAGCGCGGTGATGAAGATCACGTACTGATTTTTCCGGCCCCTCTCCCATGTACCCGTGGGAGAGGTCAGGGTGAGGGTGATTTGGAATGGCGAGAACTTTTCGCAACTCGAGATCACCCTCACGCGGCCTCTCCCGGCGTACCGGTAGAGGGGCCAGACCATGGGATCGCACATGAACATGACGAATAAGCTCTTCTTGGCTGCGGCACTTACTGTCTCGATGCTCGGCATCGCTCCTTCGCATGCGGACGTCTCTCCCGACGTCGCCGCGAAGATCTACGCCGACGCGACGCCATCGCTGGTCGTCGTGCAGTTCACGTGGGCGTCGGAAGTCCGCAAGGTCGAGTTGTCGGCTGCGGGTGTGGTCGTCACGGACGACGGGCTTGTCATGGCGTCGCTGGCGTCGTTCAACCCGCAGTTTCCAGACGAGCAGTTGACGGACTTTAAGATCATCATTCCGCATGCGGACAAGGACGAGGAAGAGATCGAGGCTGAGTTTCTCGGGCGCGACGAACGCTATGGCCTGGCGTACGTGAAGGCCAAGGCCAAGCACGCGTGGAAGCCACTGAAGTTCGAGCCAGCCGGTGTGAAGATCGGTGAAACGGTCCTGTCGGTCGGCATGCTGCCGCGCGGCGGGGGGTTCAAACCGTACCTGACCGAGGGCACCGTCTCCGCTGAATTGCGCGATGCCGTGCCGCAGACGCTCGTCATGGGGGCGCTGGCGCCGGTCCAATCGCCCGTCTTCAATGAGAAGGGCATGGCGATCGGCCTTGTGTCGTCGACGCAGGGCCAACCACCGTACTTGAGCACGGGTCAGCGCGAGTTCGATGAGCGCAGCCAGATGGCGGCCATCCAGAACCCGCCGCGCTTCTACACACCCGCCAGTGACTTTCTGCCAAGCCTGTCCGATGTGCCCAAGGCCGGTGAGCCACAGAAGATGGCATACATGGGCGTCCGCGAGATGAAGGGTCTGACCAAGGACGTCGCCGAGTATTACGGCCTGGCCAACCAACCGGCCGTGCAGTTGGGCGACATCGTCCGCGATACGCCCGCGTTCGCTGCGGGCCTCAATCGTGGCGCGATCATCACGAAGATTGATGGCAAACCCCTCGAGCGAGGCAGCGAGCCGGATGATCTGCCGAGCATTCTGTCGCGCGTGCTGTCGCGCAAGAAGGTCGGAGACAAGGTCACGCTGACCGTCCTGCCGGGCAAGGACAAGCCGACCGAGGACGTCGTCGTCACGATGGGTGAACGGCCGATGCGCGCCAACCTCGCTAAGCGCTACTACGCCGAGGACCTCGGCTTCGGTGTGCGCGAACTGGTCTTCGACGATGTCTACGAACGCAAGCTCGACAAAGACGAAAAGGGCGTCGCGCTCACGATCGTCCGCCCCCAGAGCGCCGCGCAAACGGCCCGGTTGGAAGGCAACGAAATGATCACCCAACTGAACGGCAAACCGGTGACAGACCTCGCGACGTTCACGAAGGACTACGAAGCGTTCCGCAAGGACAAGCCCAAGGAAGCTGTCGTACTGGTCGTGAAACGCGACGGCCGTGAAGACACGGTGCGGATCGAGCCGCCGCAGTAATGACGAAGGATGAAACAGAAGGATGACGGCAGAAAGCTTCGGTCTGTTCATCCTTCATCCTTTTTTTTCAACCTTGTCTTTCCATGATCGTCGACGTCGTCCAACTTCCCCGCGATCTCACGTCGGCGCACGTCGAAGGGCGTGCGGTGGTTGTCTTCGACGTCCTGCGTGCGACGACGACGATGACGGCGGCGCTGGCGATGGGGGTCGCCGAGATCTTCGTCCAGCCGAGTCTCGACGACGTGCGCATCGCGGCGGGTAAGTTCGGCGACGCCGCCGTGACGTGCGGTGAATTGAACTGCGTCCAACCTGCTGGCTTCACGCTCGGCAACAGTCCCGGTGGGTTCACGGCGGCGTTTGCCCGGCGCACCGTGTTCATGGCGACCACGAACGGCACCAAGGCGATCCTCGCCGCGGTTGAGGCGAAGTACCTGTACGTCGGCGCGCTGGTGAACGCATCGTCTGTCGCGCGGGTGGCCCGGGCCAGTGGCGCGGACGTGGCGCTGCTCTGCTCCGGGACGGACGGACTCTCGTCGATGGAAGACACGATCGGTGCCGGCGCGGTGCTTGATGCGATCATAGCGTCCGACACGGCCGTCCAACTCGGCAGTGACGTCGCGCTCATGGCGCTAGAGCTGTTTCGCGCGAGCAAGCCCATCCTGCGGGCAACCCTCGCCCGCACGCGAGGGGGGACGAACATCATCCGCAATGGCCTGCAGGACGACATCGATTTCGCGGCGCGCCTGGACGTCTTCGACGTGGTCGGCCAGGTCGATCCGAAGCGGTTGCGGATTACGAAGGCCGTTTGATTTCGCGCACGCTCGTCGCCGTCCCGATGATCGCGATCGCAGCGATCCCGAGGAACAATCCGGTATCGACCACACCCGCGCGATCGCGGATCGACGCCTGCAGCGCCAGTGGGTCGCGAATCGCGTCGAACTGGCAGTCGTAGATGTAATTGCCGTTGTCGGTTGTGTAAATCGATCCGCTGGCCGTTTTTCGCAAAGTCGGCGTCGCGCCGAGTTTGCTGAAATGGACCGCGTGCACCTCGTGTGCAAACGCTGCCACCTCGACCGGCAACGGGGACTTCGTCCCCAGCACATCGACGACCTTGCTCTCGTCGGCGATGACGATCAACCGCTTGGCCGCCTGCGCGATGATCTTCTCGCGAAGTAGCGCGCCGCCGAGGCCTTTGATCAGATTCAGTGACGGGTCCACCTCGTCGGCACCGTCGACCGCGACGTCGAGCTGCGGGTGGTCTTTCAGTTCGATGATTGGAATGCCCAACTCGCGCGCCAGCTTGTCGGACGAGATCGACGTCGGCACCCCTTTGATGTTGCGCAGCGTGCCGTTCTTCAGGGCCGATCCAAGCGACCGGATGAACAGCTCTGCGGTCGATCCCGTACCGAGTCCGATGACGGTTCCCGACCTCACGTACGTCAACGCCGCGTCGGCGGCGTGCTGCTTGGCGTTCATCGCGGGCACAATACAGTGGACGGTGGACAGTGGATAGTGGGCAGCCCATGCTGCGTGGCGCGCACTGTGGTGGCTGTCCACTACCCACTGCCCTCGTCTTCCGGAGCCTACTCCCGAGGGAGCACATCGGTGGC
>JBBRHE010000237.1:0-4955 GCA_038223165.1 Tepidisphaerales bacterium | reverse complement strand
AACGCGTTCATCGCAATCGGCTTCTCACAGAGCACGTGCTTCCCCGCCCGCGCCGCAGCGACGGTGATCGGGCCGTGCAGCACGTTGGGTGTCGCGATGACGACGGCGTGCACGTCATCGCGCTTGAGCATTTCCCGATAGTCGGTATAGGTCGCGCCGATGCCCGTGCGTTGACCGGCCGCTGCGAGCGTTTGCGGGTTGCTGTCGCAGAGCGCGACGACCTTGGTGTTTTCACAGAGCGCAAACCCGGGCAGGTGGTTCGCCAGCGCGATCGCGCCACTACCGATAATGCCGATGCCAATCGTCGCTGCGCTCACGCGTCGTCTCCAGAAAGGGTTTCGGTTGGACTGTACCGCAAAGCAGCGTGATCGACGACGCTCATGTGGCACGGGCGGCCCGCCCGTGGAGAGACGGTAATCCGTCGTGTCGGGCCGTAATCAGTCCGCGCTATAGAGCGCAAGCGATCCTCCCCCTCTCCTATGAGTCCATGTGAGAGGGGCCAGAGCGCGATCCGCGTTCCTTTTTCTGGCGCGAATGCCGAGCCTAAACCAGTTCGGTCAGGTCCTCGACCGTTTGATCGGGCCGCATGGCGTCAGTGGCATTCATCAGATCGCGCCGACGGGTGACGCCGGTGAACGTTAGGATCGTCGTCATGCCGACCGCCTTGGCACCGGCGATGTCGGCTTCCATATTGTCGCCGATCAGCAGGCATTTATCCGGTGGTACGTCCAGCCGGGCGCACAACTCGTTGAAGAAGATGGGCTGCGGCTTGCCCGCGAAGACGGGGACGACGTTGGCGGCGTAGCCCAGGTAATTCGACAGCGCGCCACTGCCAAACTCTATACCGCGCGGGCTGGGATAGACGCGGTCCGCGCAAATGCCGACCAGTTTGGCTTTACCGTTGCGAAGCAACTGCAGTGCGATCCGCCGGCGGTCGTCGGTCGCGTACGGGTTCACCGGCGCGCCAACGATGACGGCGTCGCAGGGTTCACCCCCCGTCTGCACCCACGTCACCAGCCCGTCGAGCATCTCCTGCACGCCCGTCGTCGACAAATTGAACACGCGCGGTGGACGGCCCGGTGACGTCTCGCTCTTACGACCCAGCGTCAACACATAATCGCACGCAGCGGCTGCTGCGGTGTAGACGTGGTTGGGGTCGACTTCAACGCCCATCTTCGCCAACCGCTCGACGAGCCGCACCGGGCTGGTCGTGCTGTTCGTCAGGCAGGCATACTTGCGCCCTTCCACCTGCAACCGGCGAATGAGCTCGATCGCGCCGGGCAGCGCGTGGTCTTCATGATAGATCGTGCCGTCGAGGTCGAGCAGCACCGCAGCGAAACGTGAAAAGTCCATCGGCACCCGGCGGCAGTGTGACGGCGAGCAACCCTTGTGGCAAGACATGAGCCGATGCGCTTAATCACCTAAACGTCCGATAACGCATTTGGCCCCGGGCAATCGCGGTGCGCCTTTGATCTCCACGAACTTGCCTGATCGGATCCAGAGAACGCCCACTGGGCAAGTGCGGGGCAAAATGGTGGGGTTCGTTACGATTGCCATCTGCCCGAGCAAAGCGGAATCTTTTCGATTTGACTTTTCCAGCAAATGTGGGCTGAAAATGCTCGCGTTACAGGCGTCACTACCGTCAAGCGCGGCGCCGATTCATTGCCAATTCGGGGCTCAAGTTGCTGGATTCCTTTGCCGGGAGGCTCAGGTCGGGGCATGTTCCGGGTATGAGCAAGCAGAACATTCAACGGAACGTTCCGGGTCGGCGTCGCGGCAGTGCGTTGTTGTACATGGTCGCCGGGCTGTTTGCGTTCACGGGCTTCGTCTCGCTGGCGGTGGACTATGCCCGCATCCAGTTAAGCAAGACCGAGCTAACGACCGCAGTCGACTCGGCCGCGATGGCTGGAGCGTGTCTCGTGAAGAACGGGGCGTACTACTCGCGCCCCGAGGCCGTCCACGTGGCCGGCTTGAATATCATCGGTGGCAAGCCACTGACCCTGCAGAACAACGATGTCGTCGTCGGCAAGTGGAACGCCGTAACGCGCACGATCGACACGACCAGCGACACCCCCGACGCCGTGCAGGTCACTGGCATTTTGAGCAAGTCCCGCAACAGCGCGATCCCGCTCATGCTAACCAACGTCGTCTCGAGCTACCGCCAGTGGGAAGCAACCGAGACCGCCACGGCGGTGTGGGTTGCCGTGCCCGGTGTCTACAAGAACATCCAAGCGACTGCCAACCCGTTCCTCGCGGGCATGAAAAAGAACGCCACCGCCAGTGAAATCAACCCGCACAATAGCCCCGACAAAGCGGGTGACGAATCGTCCGACGACATCTCCAAGCAAAAGCAGTCCCCGACCACCGTCGGCCTACCCGTCGCTGCAGGGATGACTTTCAAATTCGACTCCATCAGTGGCGACGCCCGCCACGACCCCAACCTGCCGTACTTCCAACCGGATGGCGAGATGGCCGACATCGGTCACAACAACCTGACGACGTCCGATGCCAACAGCAAAGGCTCAACCTTCTATCACCAGAACGGCATCCACGACGTGGTCGCCCCGATCAACGCCCTGGTCGGTGTCTTCCTGACCGACGAAGCGCCGGACAAGACGGCCGTCCCCACGATCAACGATCGCTACAACGCCGACTGCCCGACCGACTTCACCAACTCGGCCGAACGCAACCGCACGGTCTACCAGCCAAAGCTCAAGCAGATCTTCTTCATCGGCGACGGCATGACCGACGACCTGATCCGTCAGACCTTCGTCGCCCCAGCCGGCGCGACCCGGCTGTACCTGGCGACCTGGGACTTCTACGAATGGAACAACAACGCCGGCTCCCGGCTCGTCCAAATTAACGGCGGGGGTTACGTCCAACTGGTCAAGTAACCGGCCCCCCACAACTGTTCTGACTGCTCTGCCGGGCGACACCGTGTCGCCCGGTTTTTCATTCGAGAGAGAGGATGACCACCGAGTTAACGAGTGGCGGATTAACACTTCAAGCGCAACGCGCGCCGACCAAAAGGGGGCATCACTATTTTCTTGACGTTGCGCTGGACCATAAGGGGGACATCACTCTTTTCTTGACATTGCGCTGGGCCTGTATTAGCCTGCATTCATGCCACGTACTGCACGCGCCATCGAAGGGGGAGGGTACTATCACGTTCTCAATCGCGGAAATGGGCGGAAAGACCTGTTTCGTAAGGATGAGGACTTTATCGCGTTCGCCGGCATCCTGGCCGAGGCGGGTGAACGGTATCCAGTCGACCTGATGGCGTGGTGTTTGATGACCAACCACTGGCATCTGGTGGTACGCCCGAAGCACGCCGAGTCGATCGGGCGGTTTTTGGGATGGGTCGGGGTGACGCACGTCCGCAGGCATCATGCCCACTACCGCACCACGGGTGGCGGGCATCTTTACCAGGGGCGGTTCAAGAGTTTCCCGGTGCAGAACGATCATCACTTCCTGACCCTCTGCCGTTACGTTGAAGCCAACCCACTGCGGGCCGGGCTGGTGGAAGCAGCGCAGGACTGGCGCTGGTCGAGCTGTGGGCAACGTCGCGTGTCGTCACCGCTGGTGACGACGGCCCCGTGGCCCGTCGAACGACCAAGGCAGTGGACGCGCCTTGTGAACCAGTCGATGGACGAGCCGGACGTCACCGCCGTCGAAACGAGCATCACCCGCGGCCGCCCGCTCGGCGACGACCGCTGGACCACCCGCACCGCCGCCCGACTGGGCCTGGAATTCACTTTGCGAGGGAGAGGAAGGCCGCGGAAGGCAGAAAAATAGTGATGTCCCCTTTTCGTTTCCCCGGTCAGAAAATGTGCGTCAGATTGAACCAAAAAGCTCTTGAATCGCCCCTGATACAGGTGCCCGCCGCCGCGCTGGTGGTAGTGTTCCTGATAGCGCCGTGGGGGGAAAAGGGGGCATCACTGATATAGTATCAGTGATGCCCCCTTTTCGCTTTTGTACTTATCCCGTTTTTCTCCCCTACTCAGGAGCGTGACGGCAGGGTAAGTTGGACGGACCATGTCAGCTTCTGACCCGCCGCTGATTGCGTATGCTTCCAACTTGCTGCATTCTCGCGTGACGATCCTGCAGGCGTTCGTGCAAAATTATGAAGCCGGCTACGTGCAACCGACCAACTATGTGGCAGCCCCGAAACTCTTGCTGGTGGTTGAGGGGAACATCGACTACCAGTTGGACGATCACCACTGGCAACTCAAGCCCGGGTCCATGCTTTACCGGCCTGGGTGGTCGGCGGCGAGTTGGGAGTCGGACCAGCCTTGCATTTTAGCGGCGGCCGAATACCTGGCGGCGGCGCCCGATCTGCCGGTCCTCGAACCGATCGTCCTTTCTCCGGACGCGATGGCGATCGAGACGGCGGCGATCGCGCGGGTTGCGAATGTGAAAAGCGGTGACGTTGCTTCGCTCACCGCCGAGGCGGAATTCAAGGGAATCGCGGTTCGTTTTTTCACTCGGTTGTACGACCGGAACCCCACCGACGGCACCGCCAGTTGGGCGTCCTCCGATCGGCCCGCCTCGGCGCGCGGCGCGTCGGCCGAAGTGTCCTCCGGCTCCCGCTCCACCCGTGTCGCTACCGAAGCCGCGGCGGCGTACCTGAAGGCACACTTCCGGGAATCGCTGGCGATCGAGCAGGTCGCCGAGAAGTTCCATCTGACCAACGGTACGTTTCGGCGCGTGTTTCGCACGCTCACCAACATGAGCCCCCAGCGGTACGTGATCACCCTGCGGATGTACGCCGCCTGGCACTTCCTGAACGATTCAGACCATTCGGTGAAGGAAGTTGCCGCCTATGTCGGTTATGACGACCCGCTCTACTTCTCACGCCTGTTTCACGCCTACTGGGGCTTTCCCCCCACACGAATCGGCTCGTTCAAGCCCTTCCCCTGGGGCAGCAACGCCGCCGTCTTCCCCGCCCGAAGGGC
>JBBRHE010000236.1:0-4955 GCA_038223165.1 Tepidisphaerales bacterium | reverse complement strand
CACTGCGCTCGATCGTACGCCAGTGCCGGACGCAGATAGCGGCTGGTGACGCTGCCGATGTCGACCTGGTCGTCAATCGCGTAGGTTGCAGGCACGCCGGCAATGAGCCTGGCGGCGTCGGTTGCGTCGATGATCATGGGGGGCATGACGGCCTTGCGACCCGTCTTCATGTACAGCCATTGCGGCGCGCCCGTGACGACGATCGCATCGGCCGGGACGTTGGCCTTTACCCACGCCACCGCGTCGTCGTACATGCGCCAGTCCTCACCAGCGTAGAACAGTTGGCCGTCCGTAGCGCCGGTTGCGCCACGGCCCAGCGCAGCTTTAACGAACGGGCGGTACATGTCGAGCACGACAACACCGTGGACGAGAAGGACACCGGCCAGTGCGATCGCGAGCAGGGGTTGGCGGCGAGGAGTTTGATCGGCGTAAACGGTCGTGGGTTGCGTCCGTCGCACGCGTTGCCACAGCCAGGTCATCGCCGTCGCCAGCGCGATCAATAGCAGCGGGGTCGTGGGTGAAAGGTACCGGCCGAACTGTGCCGGCCACGGGGTCGTCGCGGTCAAACCGGCAGCGGTGATGATGAAGAGGCCGATCAGCCATTCGCGCTGCCACAGCAGCACGACGATGCCGACCGCGACGCCCACCCCCAGCACCCACACGATCGCTTGCGTCGCGCGGGCGACGATGCGGGGTTGCGGTGGAATGCCAAGCGATTTGGCCGCCTTGTTCGCCGCGCCGCGCCAGTGCGACGGGGACGACAGCATCGCTTGCCCAAACCCGCGCACGATGTCCGGCGTCTGCACGACGACGCGTTTGACCAGCTCGGCCTTGGTCGTTCGTCCCAACTCGGGCGCAAACGGATCGGTCAATTTCAGATTCTCGGCGTAGGGCACGTTGTAATACTGGTACGCGGCTCGTTGAAATTCATAGGCCGGTTGCACATAGCCCGGCGACCGCTGAACGGATGCGACGTATCCCTGCCACGCGACGAACGGCACCGCCGCGAGCAACGCACGAAGTGCGGCCTGTTTCCACTTGCGGCGCATCAGTGAGTCGCCGACCCACGCCACCAGCAGCGCCAGCCCGGCCGATCGGAACAGGAACGCCGCCCAGGCGCACAGCGCCTGCCCGACGACGCCACCGGCCCGGTCGCTGTACCGGTTCAGCAGGATGAGACCCAACACACAGACAGCGAACGGGATCTCGCTGAAGAGCAGGTCCGACATGAAGATCGTTTGAAAGTTCAGCGCGACCAACAGTGCGATGGAGAACGCGATCCACGGCGCGAACAGTCGCCGGGCCAGCGCGTAACTGCCGAGGACGTACAGCGCATAGACGCCGGCATATATGATGCGCAACCACGGGCCGACCACCAGGTAGTCGCTCGTCCCGCACGCCCATTGCACCGCTGCCACGACGGTTGGCAGCAGGGGTGGATATTGGACGGCAAGGGCTTCACCTGGCTCACTGAGCAAGCGGTAACCTTTTCCCTCATAGATCGCGGTGCCGGTGGTGTAGTAAACCGCAGCGTCCCAGCGGAGGTCGATCGGGCCGCGCAGGCGAGGCAACCAGATGAGGACGATCATCACCAACAGCAACCCGACCGCGATTGCGTCGCCCCGCCATGACCGATTAGGTGAGCGTGAAGGCGTGTCTGGATTTGGCCTGACAACAGGTGATGTAACAGCGACGAAGTCGGACATATCGAACATCATACGAGCGCCCCGGCGAAGTGCGCTGGGTTGCGTCTGACGGACGGGCCATCTTTGTCCAGAACCCGCCAATTGCCGGGATTACAAATCGGTCAGTCTTCATAGTCGGCAGGTTTCCCCCATTTAACATCTCTTGGTCGCAATCTCACCAGTTTGCGCGAGATTCCATCCATAACTTCGTTGATCGCCGGCGTGGGAAAGTCTAGAACAATCACATCATGCTTAAGCCAAAATTGAAGTCGCCGCCGAAGGGTCGAATTGCGTTTGCAGAAGCGCTGGAAGGTCGCACGCTGCTAACTAATTACTACATCAGTGATGTGGGCAGCGACAGCGCAGCGGGGACCTCGACCGCGGCGGCGTGGAAGACGATCGCGAAGGTAAACACCGTCGCGTTTAAGGCCGGCGACCAGATCTTGTTCCAAGGTGGCAAGACCTTTACGGGCATGGTTCAGTTGGACGCGCTCGACACGGGCACGACGGCGGCGCCGATCGTTGTCGGCACGTACGGCACTGGTCGCGCTACGATCGATGGGGGCAACAGCTCAGCGTTCTACGCCTACAACACCGCGGGCTTCTCGGTAAAAGACCTGGACTTCAAAGGCTCGGGCAGACTGAACAACTTCACCAACGGTGTCGTGATCTACGCCGACAAGGTAACCACGACGAAGTTCAGCAAGGTGCATTTCGACTCGGTAACTGTCAGTGGCTACGGCAAGGAAGGATTCTCCCTCGGTTCGGGGTCCGGCAGCGCGGGTTATAACGACGTCCGCATCACGAACAGCTCTTTCTTCGATAACGGCAACTCCGGCCTCTTCACCTACGCCGCCGCGCGAAACGTGCATACGAACGTCTACGTCGGCAAGGTGCGTGCGTACGGCAATTCCGGAAACCTGAAGATCTCGGCCGAGGTGACGGGCAGCGGCATCCTCCTGGGGAACGTGAACGGCGCGACGATCGAATATTCGGTTGCATTCAACAACGGTGCGACTGGCAATGGTGGCGCCGGCATCTGGACCTACGACTCGACCAAGGTACTGATCCAGTATTGCGAGGCGTACCAGAACAAGACGAGCGGCAGCTTTAACGGCGACGGCTTCGACCTCGACCGCAGTGTGTCGCTGTCGACGATTCAATACTGCTATGCACATGAGAACGACGGCGCCGGAATCTCGATGGTGCACAAGGAGACGAACACGAATTACACGGGCAACACCGTTCGCTACAACGTCATGCAGAACAATGCCCGCAAGATCGGGGTCGGTGAGCTCAACATCTACGGCAAGGTGACCAACTCCAACGCCTACAACAACTCGATCTACTCGACGAGTGTCACGGGCGTCAGTGGCAGTGGCATTAAAGTGAACGGCGCCACAGGTTTGGTTTCGTCCAACATGTCGATCCGTAATAACATCGTCCAGACGACCGGTGGCCGCACGCTGGTCTACATCCATTCGTCGCAGTCGTCGGTGTCGAGCCTGAAGTTCCAAGGCAACGCGTACTGGTCCAGCGGGTCGACGTTCCGGATCACACAGAGCTCCTCGACCTACTCAAGCCTCAACTCGTGGCGCAACGCCCGCGGCAAGGAAAAGTCGAGCACCGGCGCCGCCTACGGTTACCAGGTCGACCCCAAGTTCACTGCGGCGGGCAAGGGACAGACGTTCGGCGATGCCACACTGTTGACGACGTTGACGGCGTACAAACTG
Organism: Tepidisphaerales bacterium; assembly: GCA_038223165.1. GTDB lineage: Bacteria > Planctomycetota > Phycisphaerae > Tepidisphaerales > Tepidisphaeraceae > DASYHQ01. The sequence goes on along the minus strand of JBBRHE010000236.1, from coordinate 1,537 downwards.
CAATCGACCAGCGCGTTAATCAACAAGGGCCTGAACCTCAAGACGCTGTTCAACACCACGGTCGGCACGCGCGACTACTGGGGAGACAGCCTCCCGCAGCGAGGTTCGTATGACATCGGTGCTGATGAAGTCGTGTAAGTGCGCGAAGAGCGCCTCAGGGCTCAAGAAAAATTCTCGATAGGCGTCCGAGTGTTCAAAAATCTCGCATTCATTTCATCGACTTGCCTATCAGGCCCGTCGGTTAGGCCATTTACGCGAGCGGCCCAGCTCGGCTTGCCAAGTCGTTAAACGCATCGATAAACCCCGCTGGGTAATCAGCGGGCAAGAAATTTGGCGGGGACAAAAGCAGGGGACATCCTTCGGCGAGGGATCGTCGTCGACGCCGCGCCTTTGACCATGTCGAAATTCTTCTGCGCCGAGAACTGATAGGTTCCGGCCATGGGTGCGTACTGCACGTCCATGTAAGTGTGCAGGTCGATGCCCGCGAGCGTACCGTTGTTGAGCAAAGGCGCAATTGCCGGCCCGTACCCGTTGAGCGTGTAATCGCTGGCGGCGTTCGCGCGCATGAACCCGCCGGGAAGGACTTTCAGGCTGGCGTCGACCGAATGAACCCCGTCGGCCAATCCCTGAAGCGCGGTGGTATAGCTGGCTTTGGAGATGCCATTGCTGGCATCCGGTTCATTGAACGCCGTAAAAACCTTTACACCGAAATTGGGAACCCCGGCGGCAACACCCCATGTTCCGCCGGGGCGGTAACGGGTGGCATAGGTTTGCCCGATGGAAAACCACTTGGAATAGCCTCCAATGGGATTGGAATATCCGGCGTAATATTCAAAAAGTACGATCGGAGTGATTCCCTTCTGGGACGCGGTAAGCATCGTGCCGTCTATGGAGGTATTCACCGCCGAAGTGGAATCGTTGTAGTAAAAGCTGGGGTAGAGATTGATCCGGGCCAGTTTTCCACCCACGGTGTTGAGCGCGTCAAACTGCGAGACCGTCGCGGCAGAGTTGTCACCATTGGTAAAGTTCCCTGCCCCGATGATGGACCCGACGCCATTATCAACCGAAAACAACCGACGGGGTTCCAATAACTGAGTTCAACTGACCGGACATGTGAGTCTCCAGTGTGAAATAGACCGCTAAAGAGGTGATACCGGTCTATTCTGATTCATAAAGTGGAGAAGTCAAAAATAAAACCCAAAAGAGGACTATATGGAAGATTATCAAGATAATAACGGACTATCATTTGACAAAACGGGTAGACGTGGTATATCTAAACCGATGCTTATGCAGGACATGGCTTTCGCAACCCTAGAGCAAAACCCGCAAGCAAGGGTCATCCGAAGCTTGCGTTCACAGATCGATCGCGGGCATTGGAAAGACGGCGCCGCATTACCGTCGTCCGCAGCGCTGTCCGAAATGCTGGGCGTGGACCGTAAAACGGTGCTTCGGGCGGTGCAGGTGTTGATTGATCGTGGGGTGCTGGCCTCCACAGGCAAGCGCGTACGGACGATCCCGAGCGCGGATCAAAGTCAGG
>JBBRHE010000235.1:0-4959 GCA_038223165.1 Tepidisphaerales bacterium | reverse complement strand
GTCGCGACCACCCGGCCCGAGACGATGCTCGGCGACACCGCGGTCGCGGTCCACCCCGACGACGAGCGCTACGCGCACCTGGTCGGCACCGAGATCGAGCTGCCGCTGGTCGGCCGGATGATCAAGGTCGTGGCCGACGAGCACGTCGACCCGACCTTCGGCACCGGCGCGGTCAAGGTCACCCCGGCGCACGACCCGAACGACTTCGAGATCGGCCGCCGGCACGGCCTGCCGATGCCGACGATCATGGACGAGTCCGGCCGGATCGCGAACTCGGGCACCGAGTTCGACGGCCTGGACCGCTACCGGGCCAGGGTCGCCATCCGCGAGGCGCTGGCCGCGCGGGGCCGGATCGTCGCCGAGACGCGCCCGTACAAGCACAGCGTCGGGCACTCCAGCCGGGGACCGAAGGAGCCGATCGAGCCGCGGCTGTCGATGCAGTGGTTCGTCAAGGTCGGCCCGCTGGCCAAGGCCGCAGGCGACGCCGTCCGCGACGGTCGGGTCGTCGTGCACCCCCAGGAGCTCGAGCCGCGCTGGTTCGCCTGGGTCGACAACATGCACGACTGGTGCATCTCCCGGCAGCTGTGGTGGGGCCACCGGATCCCGGTCTGGTACTCGCCCGACGGCTCCGAACAGGTCTGCCTGGGCCCGGACGAGCAGCCGCCGGCCGGCTGGGTCCAGGACGAGGACGTCCTGGACACCTGGTTCTCCTCCGGGCTCTGGCCGTTCTCCACGCTGGGCTGGCCCGAGCAGACCGCCGACCTCGCCAAGTGGTATCCGACCAGCGTCCTGATGACCGGCCGCGACATCATCACGCTGTGGGTGGCGCGGATGGTGATGATGGGCATCTACAACATGGGCGATCCCTCTGCCCGTACCACGGGCGGCTCGCCCGTGTCTTTGCCTTCAGAAAAAGAAAATCAAGATCACGGGCGGGCCGCCCGTGGTACGAAGGAAGCCATTCCCTTCGCCCACGTCGCGATCAACCCGACCATCCTCGACGAGTACGGCAAGCGCATGAGCAAGTCCGCTGGCAACGGCGTGGACCCAGTGGACATCATCGAGACCCACGGCGCCGATGCCCTGCGCTTCACGCTGACCACGATGGCGACCGAGACGCAGGACGCCCGCATGCCGGTGAAGATCGTCTGCCCCAAGTGCGGGACGTTGATCGCCAACCCCGAGGGGAACAAGATCGAGACCGTGACGTGTCCCAAGTGCAAGACGACCGTCACGCGCCCGCTCGGCACGTTGACGGGTTCAGCCGACGCGCCACTGGGCCGCATGACCAGCGACAAGTTCGACCTGGGCCGCAATTTTGCCAACAAGCTGTGGAACGCGTGTCGGTTTGCGCTGAGCAATCTGGAAGCTGCTTCCGCCACCCGTACCACGGGCGGCCCACCCGTGTCTTTGATTCTTGCAGCAGAAAATCACGGGCGGGCCGCCCGTGGTACGCTGAGCCTCCCCGACCGCTGGATCATCAGCCGGTTCAATCGCACCGTGGACGAGGCGAACAAGGCATTGGCGGTCTATCGGTTCGACCAGTACGCCAAGCTCTGCTACGACTTCTTCTGGCGAGATTTCTGCGACTGGTACGTGGAAGCGATCAAACCTGCGATGAAGGACCCGGCCCGGGCAGGGCAAACATCGCAAACGCTGGCAGCGGTCATCGACGGGGCACTGCGGTTGCTGCACCCGATGATCCCGTTCATCACCGAGACGATCTTCGGCCAACTGAACGACGCGCGCCCGCAACGCGGTGTGGCGGGCCTGCTCGAGTGCCAGCCGAGCAAACGGCTGATCAAGGCGAAGTGGCCGACCGCCGGTCCGGTGGACGACGACGCTGAGCACGTCTTCCCGCAGCTGCAGGGGATCATCGGCGTCATCCGCAACCTGCGCAACGAGCACAAGGTCGACCCACGGAAGACCGTGGCCGTCTCGATCGCCCCACCCGACCCGCAAGCCGTCCGCGCCACGCTCGACAACCGCGAGCTGATCGAAACCCTGGCCACGTGCGACATCAAAGCGGTGGCCACCGACCTGCCGTCCCCCGCCAACGCCATTCGCGCGAACGTGAATGGCTGCGACATCTACGTCGAAGGCCTGGTGGACGAAGGCGCCGAGCGCGAACGCGTCGCCAGGAAGCGTGACGAGCTGGCCAAGCAGATCGGCGCCATGCGTGGCCGCCTGAGCAACGAGGCCTACACCGCCAAGGCCCCCTCACATTTGGTGAAGCAGACACAAGACCAACTGGCCGCCGCGGAGGCGGAACTGGCGAAGCTGGGGTGATGGTGCCGGTTGAAAATGCGACCACAGAGAGCACGGAGGACACAGAGAATTGAGATGGAGTCCAGAAAATCCGGGCTTTTCTTTGTGTTCTTCATGTTCTCAGTGTCCGCTGTGGTCGCATTCGCTTCTTTTCGACCCAAGGCCGAGAGATCGGAGTCGAATCCATCGCTGGCGTTTCCTTGAATAACCACCCCCGCGTGGCTACCGTTTCCCGCCCGCAGGTACACACTAACGAGGTCCCGATGATTGCCCTGGCCGAGCGAATGAAGTCCGTGTCCGAATCGATCACCCTGGCCGTAACTGCCAAAGCGAACGCGCTGAAGAAGGCAGGGGTTGACGTGGTCGGGTTCGGCGCCGGGGAGCCCGATTTCGACACGCCGACGTTCATCAAGGACGCCGCCAAGGCCGCGCTGGACAAGGGGCAGACGAAGTACACACCGACCCCGTCGTTCCCCGAACTGAAGCAGGCGATCGCCGACAAGTTTCAGCGCGAGAACAGCCTGCCCTACGAACCGGCCAACGTCACCGTCGGCGCGGGGGGCAAGGCGTGCCTCTACATGGCGTTCATGGCGGTTCTGAACCCCGGTGACGAGGTCGTCATCCCGTCGCCGTTCTGGGTCAGCTATCCCGAACAGGTCAAGCTCGCCGGTGGCGTGCCGAAGATCATTCGCGGTGAAGAGAGCAACGGGTTCAAGATCACGCCCACCCAGCTCGAAAAATCGATCGGCCCGCGCACGCGCGTCGTCATTCTGAACAGCCCAAGCAACCCCGCCGGTCACGCCTACACGCCCACCGAGCTGAAAGCGCTCGCGGACGTGATCGTCAAGCACCCGGCCGTGGTGGTCTTCAGTGACGAAATCTACGAAAAGCTCGTCTACGACGGGCTGGAATTCGTCAGCTTCGCCAAGCTCGACGAGCGCCTGCTCGACCAGACGCTGACCTTCAACTGTCACAGCAAGAGCTTTGCGATGACCGGTTGGCGACTGGGGTACATCGGTGGGCCTAAACCGGTCATCGACGCGATCAACAAACTGCAAAGCCAGATGACCAGCCACGTCACGAGCTTCATCCAGATCCCCGGGGCGGTCGCGCTAAACGACCCGCGTGGCGCCGAGAGCATCGAGACGATGCGCGTGCAGTTCGAAAAACGCGGCAAACACATGTGGGAACGCCTCAGCAAACTGCCCGGCGTAACCTGCGTGCGCCCGCAGGGCGCGTTCTACTGCTTCCCGAACGTCAGCAGCTACTTCGGCAAGACCGTCGGTGGCGCCAAGATCACCGACGCCGTCTCGTTCGCTGCGACCTTGCTGGAACAAGCCCACGTCGCCGTCGTCCCCGGCAACGACAGTGGCTTTGAAACCCACGTGCGCCTGAGCTTTGCGACCAGCATGGAACAGATCGACAAGGGCATCGACCGGATCGCCGAGTGGTTGAAAAAGATCGGGTAGGACGCGGACAAATCCGAATGTCAAAACCAGAAATTCGGTTGAATGACATCGGGGTCACTCGGACTCTTTACGAAAATCAAACACGCGCTATGCATTTGGTCTTCGTGATTGGTCATTGATTCGTCATTCTGGTTGGTCATTCGTCATTTCCCAACCGACGATCACGAGTAATCCGGATCGATCAACGGCGAGAAGTTGGCCTGCCAGTAGGCTTCTGCTTTTTCAGCAAACTGGCGCATGGCGGCGAGGAAGTCCTGTGGGCTGGTGGCCACTGCGGGTCGGGCATCGAGGGGGAAGCGGAGCGTCACGGTACCCCCGCCGCGCAGGACTTTCATCTGGATGGTGGTGCCCGGGGCCGTCGCGCGGACGGCGTTGGAAAGGACGGTGAACGACGCCACGCGCAGCATCTGATCGTCACCGTCGCGACCGATCGCAAGGATCACGTCTCCATCCTGCAGCCAGCGGTAGGCACAGAAGCCGGGTGTGCGCGACTCGAACTGCACCCCGTCGTTGACTGCGAGCCGTTCACCATCACGAATGAACGGTCGATTCATTATCTGCGGTGCCAGCCCTAGAAAACCCTTTGGCCCGGCGATGTTCGAGTTGGTGTCTTTGCTCAGATCGGGCTCGAGCCGCTCTGATGCGACATGGGCCTGCAGAACCACGTCCCGCAGCGCCAGCGCCTGCGTCGGTGTTACCGGAAGGTTGGACCGCACGGCGGCGAGCAACGTCGGGAGTTGCTCGCGCGTCAGGCCCATCAAATGCAGCTTAGCCTCGTAACGCTGCAGCGCGTCCCCATTGGCTAACTGGAGATAAGCAACCGGGATCGTCTCAGGCGTGATACTGGCCGACCCGAGCACGGCTCGTGTTGTCGGTAGCGTCGCAAGGGTTTGAGCAAAGGCGGACGTCGTGCTGACGAGCATCAGCAGCACAAAAAAAATCAGCTTCGAGCGGTTCGCCGTCATGTACAAGCTCCGGCTGGTGTTGCATCGTGTGGGGTGAGCACTGCCCACCATCGGTAGTTGGGCGATGCCCACCTTACTTATCCCTCGGCCATTTCGACCAGTCGATTGGCCTCGCGCTGCAGCCAATACACCTTTCGCTGGACCATCTGCAGAAAGGTCAGCCCTTCCATGCGCCCGAATGTCCCGGTGGCGGCGATCGGGAAGACGGCCTCGGCGATCAGCGCTTCGATCATCAACCAGGGGATGGCCTTAATCTC
>JBBRHE010000234.1:0-5016 GCA_038223165.1 Tepidisphaerales bacterium | reverse complement strand
CGGACCGTGGTCGATCCCGTCACCAGTCAAGTGATTCACTTCACGCAGGACGAGATCGCGTCGCAGTTCATGTTGTCTGATTTTGACGACCCTGAGACGAGTGAAACCTACACGAACGACGGACTCAATCCGCTTGGTGATTCGACGGCGCTCGCTATGGAAGGGCTCGTTGCTCCAGGTGACAGTGGTGGCCCGCTGCTTATCGATGGAAAGGTCGCTGGTATTAACTCGTTCATCACGGCGTTCTACCCACCCGATGGGGATCATCTTCCCCTCGATCAGGACCCCACACTGAGTGAAAACGCCAGCTACAGTGACGTGGCCGGCTACCTGCGCGTGTCGATGTTCAACGACTGGATCGACAATGTCATCGGTGTGCCGGAACCCACTTCCTTGTCGATGCTGGCCTTCTTCGGCCTGGCGGCGCTGCGGCGGAAGCGCGCTGAGTCGCGTATAATCGAGCGATATGCCGCTCGCGCGCGATAGCTGTGTCTGCCTGCGCAAGGTTGATTACAGTGAGACCTCACAGATCCTGCAGTTGTTCAGTCGGGAACACGGGCTCGTGCGCGTCATCGCTAAGGGTGCGCACCGTCGAACAAAGGCCGGGTCGAGCAAGTTCGATGGTGGGCTGGACCTCCTGGATGTTGGCGACGCCGTGTTCATCTATGATGCGTCAAAGGAACTCCAGACGCTGACTGAGTGGCACCTCAACGACGGTCATCCTCAGTTGCGTTCCAACCTGCGCGGCCTGCACCTTGCGATGTACGTTGGTGAGCTCTGCTCGGGATTGTTCGAAGAACACGATCCCCATCAGTCCCTGTTCGATCGACTGCTGGTCGGCATTGCGGATATGGGTACTGCCCGCCAGGAAGAGGCATTTCTTGCCTTGGAACTCGACCTGCTCCGTGAGAGTGGTTATCTGCCGGAACTTTCCGTGTGCGTTGAATGTGGTCGCAATGGAGTCGATCGCGACACCGCGTATACGTCCGCGTCGCGCGGTGGGGTGGTTTGCCGCAATTGCGAGGGGATAACGCCTGATCGGGTCTCTTTGGACGGCCGGCTGCTGCGGTTAGCGCAATCAATTTTGAGGCTACCGCGCACCAACGGTACCGCGCTGCGATTGCCTCGGCTTACACGCCACCAGACTGATCCGCTGAACCGCGTCTTCGCTGAACACGTCGAGCACACGATGGGCAAGCGGTTGCGCATGCCAAAATACGTCATCGGCTAGCCTCAGCACGCCAGCGGGTGCGTCAGGGGCGCTCCTCCGTTAGACTGCTGGCAATGAAAGAGCGCATCCAAAAGGTCCTGGCCAACGCAGGGGTGGCTTCCCGCCGAACGATCGAGGAGATGATCCGCCAGGGTCGCATTGCGGTCAACGGTACGGTGATGACCGAACTGCCCGTTCTCATCAACCCTGCCAAGGACAAGGTCAGCGTGGACGATGAGCCCGTAAAGCTCGTCAGCCGGGATGGTGAGGAATCAACTCAGCGGTTCTACCTGATCATGCACAAGCCCAAAGGCGTCGTCAGCACGAACGTCGCACAAGGTGAACAGACCCGCGCGATCGACTTGCTTCCACCCGGGCATCCACGGGTTTACCCGGTCGGGCGACTGGATTCGGAATCCAAGGGGTTGCTGCTGCTCACCAACGACGGTGAACTGACAAACCGGCTTACCCACCCGAAGTATGGCGTCCCAAAAACCTATCGGGTAGTGGTGGATGGATACGTCAACACCGACCTCGTTGAGGAACTAGGCAAAGGTGTGTGGCTTGCGGACAAGGAAACGGGCAAAGGATTCAAGACCGCGCGGACGCACGCAAAAGTTATCAAACGTGGGCGCGAGTCAAGTGTCTTGGAGTTAACGCTTCGGGAAGGTCGCAACCGGCAGGTACGCCGGATGTTGGCAAAATTGGGTCACAAAGTCCGCGATCTGACGCGCGTTCGTATGGGTCCACTGACACTGGAAGGTCTCGCAGTCGGCCACGTGCGGCCCTTAACACCGCGGGAAGTGAAAGAGCTGAGAAAGTTCGGTCAGGCGATGGAAGAACGGGCAGCGCAGCGTGAAGAAAAGCCGCGCGTCGTTCCGTCGAAGGCACGTCCACGTCGTTCATTCCCAGCGACAGGAAAGCCGAAGCGATTAGACCGATCGCGCTAGGGTATAAAAAAAGCCGCTATTCAGAGGCGGGATTCGCTTTCGTCGCTGAGGCAAATCCGTTAATTTCCTTTCACTGGGACGAGGTCATCGGGCCGACCGATCCGATATCAAGGTGGACTGTACATTTGTGGAAAAGGTAACAGTTTGACGGCAAACGCTTGGCTTCGAACAACGATGATGGCCGCCGCGATCAGCGCGGTGGTTCCGGTTGTCTCGTTGGCTCAGCAAGCCGGGTCAAACATTGCCGCAACGTCGCCGGCGACTACGGGATACAACGGTGTCCTGCAGGACCTTCAGTCGCTCGGTCAACTGTTGAGTGACCCCGTTGCTCCGCAACCGCAGCGGGATGAAGCAGCGCGACGGCTTGCCTCGCGCGAATCGGACGATGCTAAAGCGACGCTACGGCAAATTCTGGTCGATGGTAACAATCCTCGATCGCAGTTGGCGGTTGCGAAAGCATTGTCGGAAGTGACCAACCCCGATCCGCAATTCATCGACCCCCTTCGAAAACTCCTGGGCCCGGATGCTCGCTTGACGGGCGCCGTGGCCGATGCGCTGGCGCTGTACAAAATGGCGCCGGTTGCCGTCACGGCGCTCTGCGATTTCGCAGCCCAGTCGCTTAATGCGGTTAATGCAAAGCCGATCGAGCCTGCTCGAATCGCGGCGATCAAGGCAATCGGCACCTTGGTCGATCAACAGGCCGCCGAGACACTCATTGGCTTGCTGCGAAGCGATTTGGAGTCCGACGCGATTCACATCGCCGCCACCAACGCGCTTCAGGGCCTGACGGGCCAGACCGACTACGGTCATGATGCCGGTCGGTGGATGGCGTGGTGGGATGAGATTGGCAAATTGCCCGCCGACGAGTTCCGTGCCCGGACGTTTGCCCAGCGCGCACTGCGAACGGACGTGCTCGACCGTCGCGAGCAGGATCTCGCCGCACGGTTGCGCACAGCGTTAAACGAACAGTACTTCGCTGTGCCCCGCGAGCAGAAGCCTACAGCGCTATTGCGTTATCTGACGGACGAGAGCCCGGTGGTGCGCGCTTTCGCGGCCGGGCTAGTCGTTGAAGAGGCTCGCAACGCCAATCCACCCACGCCCGCAATGCGGGAACGCCTTCGTGCGATGATCAGTGATAGTGACACAGACGTGCGCATCGAAGTCGCGTCGGCACTGCGGTCCGTTAACGATCCCGCGGCATTGGACGTACTTCGCGCGCAACTGGCACAAGAGCGAAGCACCGATGCCCGCATTGCGCAGATCGGTGCGTTGGGAACGATCGGCGACCCGCGCGCGGTTCTTTCCGTGCTGCCGCTTGTCGACGATCCGTCCCAATCCGTCAGCCTCGCCGCGATCCGCGCGCTGGGTCAGCTTGGGCCGGCCGTAAAGCAGAACGATCCGACTGCGACGACCCAGGTTCGCGAAAAGCTGGTCGAAATACTCAAAGGCCCCGCAGCGCGCGCCGGTGAAGAAACACTGCGAGCGACAACGGTTGGTGCGCTAGCGCCCTACGCGGACAATACCTTTACCACACTGTTCGTGCAGTTGCTCAATGCCCGGGAGTCGTCGATTGTCCGCATCGCAGCACTTAACGCGATGGCGACCGTCGGTGACGCAAAGGTATCAGACCGCATCCCCGAGCTGTTCGATCCGAAGACCACGGACCGCGGTGTGCGATTGGCAGCCGTCAGGGCGCTGGGCGCGTTGGGTGCTTTTGAACATGCATCCGCCCTGCTGGTCCGCATGGACCCGACCCAAGAGCCCGACGCCGAAGTTCGCACCGCTGCCGAATCGTCGCTCAACCGAATTCTACCCAGTGGCAACCCTGCCGGCCTTCGTCAGTTAGCCGATCAGTTTCGTCGCGACCCCGCCAAACGGCTGAACGTGCTCAAGGTGCTCGTGGACAAGCTGCAACCGGACAACGATGCAAACCTTGCTGGTGAGCAACAAAACCTCGGGCAGGTTCAAAGCGAACTGGGATTGCACCGCGAAGCGGCTGAGGCATACCGCAGTGCCCTTGTCTTTTGGCGTACGCAGAACGGGTCACAAGCGATCGTCGACAGCATCACCGGTCGATACCTCCGCGAACTGCTCAAGAGCGGTCAGTTCTCTGAAGCATCGCAATTCGCCGCCGATTCAATCGCCCGCGACGCCGAGATCATTCCGACGGTCTATCAGCAGGTGCGTGGCGAGGTGGATGAACTCCGCGTTCGTGAAGAGCTGACAAACGCGCTGCGTCTCGTGGCCGCGTTCAAACCGATCAAGCTCCAGCGATACAACTCAACGCTTCAGGAACTTGAGGGTCAGCTCCAGATCGAGCTGAATGGCAAAGCAGCAACGAGGCCTGCCGGCAATGCACTGCCCCCTCCGATGAATTCGTGGCTTCAGGGGCCTGTTACGCTCTCTGCTTAATGGCGACGTTAGCAATCTGACATGCCTGACATCGATACCAGCCGGCTGATATGGATCGTCACGGGAGTAAGCCTGGTCGCCGAACTGGGCGACCGCCCCCTTGCGTATCGAATCGAACGCGAAATTCGCGACCGTCTTGCGGCGCGATTATCAACGTCTTCGGCAATCGAGGGTCTATCGGTGCTCACGCCGGTCGTGGTTAGTGATGTTTTCTACCTGAACGACGAGGCCATCCAGTCTCAGCCGACCATCAGCGTCGGTGGGCCGGGTGTGAATATGCTTTCCGGCACGCTGACAGAGCGATTGCCTACCGCCATGGCGATGGAGAATGTGCTCGTTGTGCAGATGGACGTCGAGATGAAAGCCAACCACGCCTCGATCTGGGGGATGACCCACCTGGATACCGTGCGCGCTGTCGAGCTGTTCGTCACAAAATACCTCGAT